>DCUZ01000083.1 GCA_002327305.1 Holophagales bacterium UBA2201
CAGAGTTGCGGGTTTCGAGTTCCCCCCTCCCACCCGGGACAGTTTCGAGCTTCGAGTTGCGGGTTTCGAGTTCCCTTCTCCCGCCCCAAGACAGTTTCGAGTTTCAAGGTCCGAGTAACGAGTTTGCCGCCGCCTCTTCTGATCAATCGCGAGGTGCGCGCTATTCCCCGACTCGATACTTTCGGCTCGAAACTTGTTTCTGGCTTCGAACTCGAAATTTTTTCTTGGTTTTGAACTCGAAACTGGTTCTTGCGTTTGAGCTCGAAACTTTAAACTCGAAACTCGAAACTGGGTGGGCGGTGGCTAATCCTCGGGTAGCGCCCACACGCAGAAGGTGCCGCAACCGGCGTGGGCGCCCAGGACGGGGGAGGCCGCCACCCGGAAGCACCGGCTCATCCTCAGCGGGCTCCGCCTCAGTTCCCTCTCCACCCGCTCCGCGACGCCGGGGTTGTCGGTGTAGGCGATCCCCACGCTCCAGGTCCTGGCGGGATCCAGGAGCTTCAGCAGGCGCCGAACGATCCGGCGCTCCTTGTTCCGCCCCGAGAAGAGGATGCCCCGCTTGGCGAAGACGCCGTTGATGAAAGTGAAAACGGGCTTGAGGTGGAGCCACCGGGCCACCCTCCCCGCCGCGGCGGGGACCCGCCCCCCCTTGACGGCCCGATCGAGCGACTCCATGTACCCCAGGCACACCATGCATCCGCGGGCCGCCTCCAGCCGCCCCCTCACATCAGCGGCGCCGCACCCCTCCTCCAGCAGGTCCAGCGCCCTAAAGACCAGGTGTCCCATCCCGGTGGAGAGGGTGAGGGAATCGACCACCGCCACCCGTTCCCGCTGTTCCGGGGGGAGGAGGCGCAGGGCGTTGACGGCGCTCCCGTGGGAGCCGGAGAGGGGGGAGGCGAGGGTGAGGACGAGGAGGTCGTCGAACATCTCCAGCCCCCGGCGGTAGGCCTCCAGGTAGGCCGCGGGGGTCGGTTGTGCGGTGCCGACGGCCAGGGAGAGGTCCGCGAGCCGGGCGTAGAACTCGTCCTTGGGCAGGTCGTACCGGTCGCGGTGCTCCACCCCGCCCACCCGAACGAAGAAGGGGACGGTGAGGATGCCGAAATCCTCCTCCACCCCGTGCGGAAGGTCGCAGGCGGTGTCCACCACCAACCCCGTCCCGCCCCGCCGCCGGAAAAGGGGCTCGATCTTCTGCCTCAGGACGGTGCCGTGCGACTCCAGCGCCCGACGCACGTGCTCGGGCCGGGCGGTGTGGATGTGGATGTTGAAGGCCCCGCCGTCATCGGAGATGGCGATGGAGTCGCCGTGCTCCCGGACCAGGTCGAAAAAGTCCCGCTTGACGCGACCCCGCGGCTCCACCATCCACTGGGCGCAGTAGGCGGTCTGCGCCGCGGGCTCGTCCCGCTTCACCTTCTTGTGGAAGGCATCGAGTTCGTGCTCCTCCAGTGCCTCGTGGGCCAGCGCCTTGGCCATCCCCTCGAAGAAGAGGTAGAACCCCATGGCCCCCGAATCCACCACGCCGGCATTTTTAAGGGTGGCAAGCTGGTCGGGGGTGTGCTCCAGGGCCTCCCGGGCCCTGACCTGGACGCGCCGGAAGAGGGGGATCACCTCCCCCCCCTCGTCCGCCCCCTCCCTGAATCCCTCGGCCGCCTCCCGCATGAGGGTGAGGATGGTCCCCTCCCGGGGGACCTGGACGCAGGCGTAGGCCTCCCGTACCGCCTCGGCCATGGCGTCGGCCAGCCCGTCCGCGGTCAGCGCCGTCTTTCCGTGGAGGGCCCGGATGAAGGTGAAAAGGTACTGGGAGAAAATGATGCCCGAGTTGCCGCGGGCGTTGGGGAGAAGGAGGGTGTGCAGGACTTGGGTCAACCCCTCAGGGGTCCCGTCGGCGATGTCCTCCATCGCCCCGTAGAGCGGGAGGAAGGTCGCGCAAAGATTGTCCCCCGTGTCGCCGTCGGCCACGGGGAAGACGTTGATGTCGTTCATGAGGTCGCGGTCCTTGAAAAGGTTCGCGAGCCCCATGCGAAGCATCGGCGCCAGGAGGGAAAGCCCCAGCCGTTCCACGGCGCCATTATACCCCTCCATGGGCCGCGCTCCCCTCATTCCATCGGGACCTTCACGGTGGCCGCGCCAGGGTGGTCCGAAAAGGCCAGCAGATAGACGGTCCGCTCTCCCGCGTTGCGGACGGCGTGGTCCACACCGGGTGGGATCTCCAGGAGCGCGGGCCTTGGTCCCTCCAGGACCCGTACGCTGATCGGTTCCCCCTCCACGGCCCGGGAGCGCACCTCCACCCTCCCCTCCATGACCAGGAGCCATTCGACGGCGTCATGGCGGTGGTTGCCGCGGACCGCGCCGGGTTCCAGCGAGACGACATGGAGGTCCCCCGGCACCCTCCCCTCCAGCCCCGCCGCTTCCAGGGGGCGCAGGGCCCAGCCGCGCTCGTCGCCCCGGAGGCGGCCCTCCAGCGGATGGAGTACGACCCCGCTCACCTCTCCCCGGCCTCCCGTTCCCCGGCGGCGGCGGGGACGAACTTCGGCAGGAGGTCCTTCAGGACATCCCGGTGGAAGGTCAGCGTGAGCATCTTCAGTTTGATGTAGTCCTCCCGGTACATGTAGTACCCCTCGTGGGCGCCCCACCGGGCGGAGCGGCCGGAATCCTTGATCAGGTACCAGTCGTGCCGGCCGACGCGGGCGTGCCCCACCAGGTGGATGCCGTGGTCGTCCTGCGTGGTGTCGTTGACGATGCGCAGTTCGCGGGCGCTCTGGTCGATGAGACCGGGGGGAATGTCGTATGAGGGGACCACGGCGACGTCCTCGAACCCGTAGTAGCCCGACTCCGAAACATCCCCGCCGATGCAGGCGGAGTAGCCCCCCGCGACGGCCTTTTTCAGGAGCCCCATGAAGTCGTCCAGGGGGAGGTTGTAGTAGTCGGCGGCGCGCCGCCAGTTGTCGGGGGCGTCCAATTCCGCCTGCGTCCAAAACGGGGAACGCATCGTGGACATGACGCTGACGTAGGCCGTCGGATCGATCCTGAGGTAGTCGTTCATGAACGTCTTCGGCGTCCAGCTCCCCCGGTCGTAGTCGAACATGGCCGGCGGGCGGCCCAGGAACTCGTCGAGGTAGACCCGGATGACGGCGAGGGTCTCGGCCTCGTCCCAGTAGCCCTTCTCCTTGACGAAGTGGAGGTAGTTCTCGATGCGCTCGTAGAGTTTGGAATGGTCGTGCCGGCCGTCCTCCGCCAGGACCCCCGGATAGGCCTCCAACGGGACGATGCCGTAGTCGGCCCAGATCCTCTGGAGGGCGTCGGCTTCCGAACCCTCCCCCAGGTGGGTGGCGCCCCGCGTGCGGACCCAGTCGCGCGCCCGCTCCAGGTACTCGTAATAGACCGTGTGCATTTCGGAGAGCTTCACCTTCCTGCCGGTGAGGCGGAACACCTCGGATTCCATGAACGAGGTCATGGAGAACGCCCAGCAGGTGCCGGTCAGGTATTGGGCCACGGGAGGATGGTGCCACGCCTGCCTGAAGGCCTCCGGCCCCTTGGGCTTCGCCACCTTGGAGAAATCCATGAGGAACCGGCGTTCGGCTTCATTTTTCGCCTTTTTATCGTCCTTGTGCTTTTTTTGGATCCCGGCGGTCTCCTCTTCGGCCGCCTCCCGGGCCTTATCGTTGGCCTCATCCATCTCCTTGAGGACGGGGTCCTTGTATTTCTCCACATAAACCGCCTTGTCGGGCGCCGGCGGGGCCTGGGCGGCCAGAAAGCAAGAGGACAGCAGGAAGGCAGTGAACAGCAGGGATCTGGTCATGGAGGGCTCCTTTCGGAATTGGCGTGCCGGCCATTGTAGCACGACGAAACGATGAAACTCTTGGCCTGCAGGCCGTTTTATGCTATGTTCTTAGCATGGTCGTTTTGTCCAAGCGCGGCGCCGGCATCGCGGGGTTCCCCACATGGCAGCTTTTGAAGGAAAGCTCGATCATGATGGAGCGGGGGCTCGAGATCATCAACATGGGCGGGGAGGAACCCGATTTCCCCACCCCGCAGGGGATCACCCAGGCCCTTCAGAAGGCCATCGCCCAGGGGTTCACCAATTACGCCCCCCCGGGAGGGATCCCCGAACTGCGGGAGGCCCTCGTGGATGTCTACCGGAAGCGGGAGAACCTGGAGGCCGAGGCCTCCCAGGCCATTATCACCAACGGCGCCACCCAGGCCCTCCACCTGGCCCTCCTTTCCCTGGTGGACCCGGGCGACGAGGTGCTCCTCCCCACCCCCTACTGGACGGCCTATCCCGACATGGTCCGCCTCGCCGGGGCCAATCCCGTCCAGGTGAAGTGCCACGACGACTTCTCCCTCAACCTGGACGCCCTGCGCAAGCACTGGACCGACCACACCCGCGGCGTCCTCCTCTCCTCCCCCATCAGCCCCAGCGGGACGCTGGTCTGCGCCGCCGACCTCAAGGGGCTGGCGGAACTGTGCGCGGAAAAGGGGGCCTTCCTCCTCGTGGACGAGTCGTACCAGCACTTCGTCTATCCGCCCCACACCTTCCACTCCGCCGCCGCCCTCTTCAGGGAGTACGGCAAGCACATCGTCCTGGCCGGGTCGTTCTCCAAGACCTACGCCATGGCCGGCTGGCGCATCGGCTACGCCATGGCCCCGGGCAAGCTCATCGACAGCATGGTCTCCATCCAGACCGCCACCACGGCCGGGCCCCCCACCTTCTGCCAAATGGCCGCCCTGGAGGCCCTCCGGTTCCCCCCCCGGTTCTACCAGAAGCTGGCGGAGGACTTCGCCAAGCGCAAGGACATCGCCATGGCCCTCTGCCGCGAGATCCCCAATTTCGTCTGCAACGACCCCGAGGCCACCTTCTACCTCTTCCCCTCGGTGAAGGCCTACCTCTCCAAGGGGGGGATCCGCGACACCAATGCCATCGCCTCCTTCCTCCTGCGCGAGGGGCTGACCTACATCGTCCCCTCCACCGCCTTCGGCATCGAAAACCACATCCGCATCTCGTTCGCCCTGCCCCAGAAGAAGCTGAAGGAGGGGTTCCGACGCATCGCCCAAGCCCTGAGCCTCTTGACCTGAACATCCTCACCTGGTGCGAGGTCTCGGCGGAGGCCCTGAGGCACAACGCCGCCCTCCTCAAGCGCCTCCTGCCGCCCCGGGCGCGATTCCTCGCCGTGGTGAAGGCCAACGCCTACGGCCACGGCCTGCTGGAAACGGCGCGCCTGCTGGAGGGGCAGGCGGACCTCTTCGGCGTCCACTCGGCCATGGAGGCGGAAACCCTCCTGAAGGCCGGCCTCGACACCCCCATCCTCGTCATGGGGCCCATCCTCCCCCATCAGTTCCGCTTCCTCAACCCCGCCCGCGTCCATCTCACCGTCACCTCCCGCGAGACCCTCGAGTACCTGCGGGACGGCGGCTTCTCGTACCCCTTGCATCTGAAAGTGGAGACGGGAACGAACCGTCAGGGGGTGCCCGAGGCCGAAGTGCCGGAAGCGGTCGGCACCATCCGGAGATGCGGTCTGCCTCTGGTGGGCCTCAGCACCCATTTCGCCAACATCGAGGACACCACCGACCATGCCTACGCCCAGGGGCAGATGGAGCGGTTCGAAACCCTGCGCGCGGCCGTCGAGGCGGAGACCGGCCCCCTGCAGTACCTCCACATGGCCTGCTCCGCCGCCATCCTCCTCTTCCCCGCCTCCTACGGCACCCTCGTCCGCGCCGGCATATCCCTCTACGGATACTGGCCCAGCCGCGAGACCAAGCTCTCGTGGATCCAGGAGCACGGCCGGGAGGACGAGGTGGCCCTGCGCCCGGCGCTGGCGTGGAAGACCTTCATCTCCCAGGTCAAGGCGGTCCCCAAGGGGGCCTACATCGGCTACGGGTGCACCCACCGGGTCACCCGCCCGAGCCGCATCGCGGTCCTCCCGGTGGGCTACTTCGACGGCTACGACCGCCAGCTCTCCAACCGCGGCGTGGTCCTCATCCGCGGCCAGCGCGCCCCCGTGGTCGGGCGCGTGTGCATGAATCTGTTGATGGTGGATGTCACCGACCTTCCGGAAGCCGGCGCCGGGGAGCCCGTGACGCTGCTCGGCCGGGACGGCGACGAGGAGGTGAGCGCCGACACCCTCGCCGAGATGGCCGGAACCATCAACTACGAGATCCTCGCCCGCCTGGGGGCGCATATTCCGAGGTTGGTGGTGTAAGCGCGGTGCCCCGTGGCGAATCCAACGCGGGGCGTCGGATCCAATGGCGGAGAGGGCGGGATTTGTCCCCGAACCGAAGGTTCGCGATGGGGATCCCCCGTCTTGTCCCCCAGCACACCCAACTCGGCTAAACCTTCGAGACCCGCTCGGCCACTTTCGGCTTGTCGCCCCCGGAGGGGTTTTCATTTTGGAGTGGAGCGCGGCAATAGCCCCCTCCCATCCGCAAAGCGGGTACAACCCCCCATTCAAGAAGCCGAATGGGATGGCAGTCCCCGTTTTGCCGCCTTTTGCCGCGCGGAAGGCCAAAATGAAAAAGTCCCGACACGGTCGGGACGGGCAAGCCGAAAATAAAATGGCGGAGAGGGCGAGATTTGAACTCGCGGTACCCGTAAGGGTACACACGCTTTCCAAGCGTGCTCCTTCGGCCACTCGGACACCTCTCCTTAGAAAGCGGCGCTATTTTACCATAGAAAGGACGGCCTATACCGCCTCCCCTCCTGGCGGGCACAGCATGCTGTGCCCCTACGGATTTATTTGAATATGCGAAATCTTTCCGGCATGGACCCAGAACCTTGGGCTGCCGGCGACGGCAACATGGGTCCGGCCGGCCCGGCGTTTCTGGTATCCTATCCCCTCCCATGGGTTTCTCCCTGATGGTGCTCACCGCGTTCCTTTTTTCCGTAATGTCGGCCCTCATCAAGGGGCTGGGGCCGGATTTTCCCCCCATGCAGGTGGTCTTCCTGCGCTCCCTTTTCGCCCTTCCCTTTCTCTGGACCATCACCCGCGCCGCACGCCAGCCCCTGGTCTCCCGGGACAAGAAGAACATCCTCCTCCGTTCCCTCACCGGCCTGTTGGCCATGTACTTCTATTTCTACGCCCTGCCCCGCATGCCGCTGTCCCTCTGCTCGTTCCTCTACAACACCCAGCCCCTCTTCGTGGCCGCCTTCGCCCCGGCCATGCTGGGGGAGCGCGCCTCCCGCCGGGCCAAGGTGGCGATGGGGCTCGGCCTCGGCGGGCTCCTCCTCATCGCCAAACCGGGGGCCTCCTTCGGCTGGGCGGCCGGCTCAATGCTGACGGCGGCCGTCTTCGGGGCCCTGGCCCACATCTACATCCGACGCCTCGGCCGGCGGGAACACCCCCTGACGGTGGTCTTCGACTTCACGGTTCTTCTCACCCTGGGGTCCGGGGCGGTCACCGCGTTCGATTATGTGGCCCCGACAGGTCCCCAGTGGGCGGCCCTCCTGGCCATCAGCGCCCTGGCGGCCCTCGGACAATTGACGATGACGATGGCCTACCGGATGGAGGAGGCCCCCCTCGTGGCCAGCGCCGGGTATGTGGGCATCGTTTTCGCCACCCTGTTCGATTGGCTGGTATGGGACAAGGTGGCCGACGGCTGGGCGTGGGCGGGGGGTATCCTCATCATCGCCGGAGGGATCCAACTCGTCTGGAAACCCTTGAAAAAGGCGCTGTTAGAGTTCTTTTAGATTTATCTAACCGCGATTGGAATAATAATGCGCCCCTGCCCGTTAGCAGGGATGACAAACGAAACACAAGCATTCAATCCCTCCTGCCTGCGGCCTTGTCTTCTTCGGAAGATGGGGCCGCAAAATTTTATAGGGTACGCGGGGGAGGGCGGCTCCCTCCCCCGCGTCATGATTTGTTTTGCCTTCACCGCCGCGCGGCTCGCGGTCGGCGGAATCCGGATGGCGTTCCCCTGCTACCGCATCGGCATCTCGGGGGCGTATTCGTCGGCAAACGGCCGCGGACGGGGGGGCGTGGCAGCGAAATCATAGAAGATCACGGCGGCCTGGGAGGCCTTGTACATCCCCGTGTCGTAGTGAAATTCCACATTGCGGACGGGATGGCTCTCCCGCTCCCCCATGCCCGTGCCGGCCTGTTGCCGTTCGACCGAGGGGGCCGGGACGCCCGCCTTGCTGCGCGACATCCCGTCCTGCGCGATCTCATCCCGATAGACGGGTTCATAAACCGGATGGGCCTCGAACCACTCCTCCATGTCGCCCTTCGACCAGAAATAGGCCGCCCCGATAACGCCGCAGTTGACGGAAAGGTCGCGCCCCCAGGCGTTGGACCGCCAGGCGGCGTAGGAATCCTCCTTCGAGGTGAAAACGAAGCGCCGGGCGTCGTCCCCGGTGACCTGCCAGCCGCGGATGGTGACGAAGGAGTGGGGCTGGATGATCCATTTCTTCCCCTTGGAGGGGCCCACGGGCTTTCCGCTGATGCTGGAAAGGCCGTCGATGGTGAGGTTGACCCCCACGCGGACCGGGAGGGGGTTGTAGAGGCGGACGGCATAGCGCTCCTGGGGCACCGCCTCGATGAAGGGTTTGCCGTCGCGGACGGATTCCCGTTTGGGTCCGGTCTCGTCGGATAGGACCTCGACCCGGAAATGATAGGTGTACGGTCGAACCTCGTAACGCACCCGGTCGCCCCCCACGATTTTGGTGCGGGCCTGGAAGGTGTAGGGGACGGTGGCGGCGGAGAGGGTGCCGGCCCCCAGGATGATGACAACGATCAGCGCGAGCGTTCTGTTCATGATTGCCTCCTTGATCAGAATTGGGCGTCGCGGCGCCCGTTCATGCCATAGGACGACGGCCTGCGGCGTTTTCTTGGAAGAGGTTCACGCGGCCCGCTCCGGCCAGCCGAGACAATACGTGACCCGGCATCCGCCGAACGCACGGACGCGGCCGATGGCCCACCGGTAACCAGACGGGTCCAGGGACGCCGTCAGGACCTCGAGTTCGGCGGGGGAATAGGTGCGCAGGCAGGAGACCAGGCCGTCCCAGACGGCCATGAACGGGACCACTGGAACCAGGTAGGTCCAGAGGTAGCGTCCCAGCGAGACCGGCCGCAGGAGCGGCGTGGCGATCCAGACCACGAAAGGCGTTAAGAGAAGGGCGGGCCCCCAAACGAGCCAGTTGCGCTCCGTGTATTCGAAGATGCCGATCCCCTGCCCCCGTTCCGTCGCATCGGCCAGGATCCCCCGGGCTTGGGCGGGGGTGAAATGATGGAAGGCCGTGAACAGCGTCCTGAACCCTTTCAAATCCGCTGGGACGGCCGTGGCGTCCACTGGTTTCTCCATCACCTTCAGGTCCCCGCTGCCGGTCCCGGACCGTTCCCATCCCGCGTCCGGATGGGGATACTTGTCGGTCAGAACCAGCGGGATCGCCAGTCCATGCTCCCTCAAAGCACGCTGGACGGCCATGGCGGGGGCGCCGGCACCCGAGCAGAGGTCCACGATCCGCCCGGCCCCCGACCGGACCAGGGCCTCCCCCAGCCGATCGGCGATGGCGTCGTAGGGCCGGAAGGCGCTGGCGAAGAAAGAGAGCATATCCTGAAGATACACCCTCCATCGGGCCGGGCACCAGGGACAATCGTGGATCTCGAACCACTGGACGCGCCGCAAAGAACCTCCTTCCCGGCGAGTGGCGCCCCGACGGCCGCGTTCCCGCCTTGGGTAGTATAACCCCTCGCGGGATGGCCTGCCCTCCGGCCTTGAATTTTATCCCGGAAGGAGTATAATAAGGGGCCGTCTTGGGGAGTCGTCCAACGGCAGGACACACGGCTCTGGACCGTGGTATCGGGGTTCGAATCCCTGCTCCCCAGCCATTTTTGATCCTTTTCTAAATTATAGTGGAAAGCCAACGGCGCCCCGCGGGCGCCGTTCTGGTGTCTGGCGGCCTCCCGTTCATAAGCAGACTTTTGCGCGCCCGGCCTCCAAACGCCAGGCCCTGCCAGGCAGGGTTGCGAACTCAAGGGCGGGGTTGGACAGCGGGGGCACGGGACGGGGGAGTCCCCCCCGCCTTCGGCGAGGGTCGTATCCCTGCCCTTAAGTCAGCAACCGGCAGCTTCGGGCTTCTATCTTCCGGCTTCCGGGTTCCGGGTTTCCATCCTATCCGTGCGCTTCCCTCAACTGGAAGATCGTGCACACCAGGTCCTGCAGGCGGGTTGGCTGGAACGGCTTGGTGACATAGGCGTAGGCACCCGCCTGGAGCCCCTCCTGGATGTGCTCCTCCTTCCCCTCGGTGGTGACCACCACCACCGGGATGTCGCGCACGGAGGACTTTTGCTTGCAGCGACGGAGAAACTCGAATCCGTTCATCTGCGGAAGGGTGGTATCCAGGATGATGAGGGCGGTGTCGGTGTTCTTTTCCAGGATCTCGAAGGCCTGGGCGGCGTCGTAGGCGTGGAGCATGCCGCCGTTGCCGTCGGTGAAGGGGTACAGGATGAGCTGGTACATCCGGTGCAACAGGATGGAATCTTCGACGATCAGGATCTTTTGCGCCTTCATGCCTCGACCTCCAGCCGATACGGATTCGCCGGGCCTTCAGCCCGGCCCCCTCCTCCCTACCCGTGGGCGACGTTGGGCTTGGGCCTCTCGATCGAGGTCCGTTCGATCAGCTCAAACAGATCGTCCAGGCGGAACGGTTTGGGAAGGTAGCCGGCCGCCCCGGCCCCCATCCCCAACTGGATGTCCTCTTTCCCCGCCTCGGCGCTGACGATGATGACCGGCACGCCGCGCAGGACGGGGTCCTGCTTCAGCCGCCGCAGGACATCCATCCCCGACATGTCGGGGAGGGTGGTGTCGAGGAGGATGAGATCCGTGTCGGGGTTCTCGTGGAGCCGTTTGAACGCCTGGAAGGCATATCCCGCCTGCACGAGCTGGGTCCCCTCCCCCTCCAGTCTGGACAGGGCCCGGGCGTAAATGCGCTGGAGGACCAGCGAGTCCTCCACCACGAGGATCTTGTTGAAACGCTTCGTGAGGGCGCTCATCCCTTCAGGCCCCCAGCTTCTTCACGACATCCAGCAGTTGGCTGGGCATGACGGGCTTCTCGAAATAATATTCCACCCCCTGCTCCTTGGCCTTGTCCCGGATTTCCGGGCTGCCGAAGCCGGTGACCAGGACGCACTGGGTGCGGGGACTGTTTTCCTTGACGAACCGGATGATCTCCAGCCCCTCTTCGCCCAGGACTCCCGTCAACCGGAGGTCGGTGATGAGGATGTCGTAAGGATTCTGGAGGATGAGTTTTTCCGCCTCCTCGATGGTCTCCACGATGTCGGTCTGGGCGCCCGTGCTGCCCAGAACCTTCTTGATCCCCAGCAGAAACGCCGTCTCGTCGTCAACGACCAGGATCCGCTTGGCCATAATGGCCTCCTTTCCAATGATGTCTGACAGTGGTGTGGTTTTCTTAGTCATGCCTATTTATGTAGCAAGAAGAATGCCAATACAGGTAAAAACCTAGGTCATTGAAATTACTAAGTTTAATTGTTAAGCGCTTTTCTTGTACCCTCTAAACTGCGAATAGATTCTCATATTTAAGACTACTTTGTTGCCGATCCGGCTCTTGATCCCGGAGCGGTCGCACAACCCTCCCGCGTTTGTTTGAACGGAAACAAAGGGGAACTGTGCCGAGGGAGGAGGCGGAGAGGAGGTCTACCCCTGGTTCTTCAGTTTGCGGTAAAGGGTGGCCCGCGAGATGCCCAGCAATCCGGCCGCTTTGAGGGTGTCGCCCCCGCACTGGCGCACCACCTCCCGGATGTGGTCGCGCTCCAGCGCTTTCAGGCCCGCCAAACCGGATGGGGAAGGGGTGCTCCCTCCGGGCCCCAGACCCGGAAAATGCCGCGGCTCCAGCGGTCCTCCCTGCGCCAGGAGGAGGGCCCGTTCCAGGACGTTCTTCAATTCCCGCACGTTGCCGGGCCAGGGGTAGCCGCCCAGGAGGTCCATCACCGCCGCGGGGAGCGGCTCGGGCGGCGCGCCCAGGGCGCCGAGCAGGTGGACGACCAGGCCCGGCAGGTCCTCCAGCCGTTCGCGCAGGGGGGGGAGGGTGATGGGGAGGACATTGACGCGGTACAGAAGGTCCTTGCGGAACCGCCGGGCCTCCACCTCGCGCCCGATATCCCGGTTGGTGGCGCAGAGGAGGCGGAATTCGCTGGTCCGGACCTTCACCTCTCCAAGGCGCCGGAACCGTTTGTCCTCGATCACCTTGAGGAACTGGGCCTGCGTCTCGGAGTCCATGTCGCCGATCTCGTCCAGAAACAGCGTGCCGCCGTCGGCCACTTCGATCAGGCCCTGCCGGTCGGCCACGGCGGAGGTGAAGGCCCCCTTGGCGTGGCCGAAGAGCTCGCTCGAAAGAAGTTCCCCCCGCAGGCCGGAGCAGTTGACCTCCACAAAGGGCGCGGCGGGCCGCGGCCCCTGCTCGTGGATCCACCGGGCCAGGACCCCCTTGCCCGACCCCGTCTCCCCCTGCAGGAGGACCGGGGCCTCCGACGCGGCCGCCATCTTCGCCGCCTCCAGCGCCTCGTTCATGGCCGGCGCCCCCCCCAGGAAGGGTTCATCGCGCCGCGCCAGACGCCGCTGGACCCCCTGCTGGCGGCGCAGGGTCTCCAATTCAAGCCCTTTCTGGAGGAACACGTCCAGTTCGGCCAGGTCCACCGGCTTCGTCAGGAAATGGTCGGCCCCCCTCCGCATCGCCTCCACGGCAGTGGGAATGTCCCCCAGGCCGGTGATGACGATGAGGGGCATCTCGGGATGGGATTCCCGCAGTTCCGGGATCCAATCGAGCCCGTTGCCGTCGGGAAGGTTCATGTCCAGGATGGCCACCTGGGAGCGCCGCTCGGCCAACAGGTGCCGCCCCTCCTCGATGGTCCCGGCCGTATCCACGGCGTAGCCCACCTTCTGCAGGTACTTGGCGAACCCGAAGCGGATCCCCGGATCGTCGTCCACGAGGAGAATGCGCCCCTTCATGGCGCCTCCTCCTCGGTCAGGGGAAGCCGGACCTCAACGGTGAGTCCCGGGGGAGGGTCGTTGTTGATGAGCACGACTTCCCCTCCATGGGCCTCCGCGATGTGCCTGACGATGGAGAGGCCCAGCCCCGTCCCCTTCTTGCGCGTCGTATAGAACGGAGCGAACACCCGCTCCAGATCGGCCCCGGAGATCCCCGGCCCCTGGTCGCGCACCCGGACCGCGGCGAACCCCCTTTCCGGTTCGCGCATTTCCAGCAGGATGCTGCCGCCCGGCGGGGAGTGCTGGGCGGCGTTGTCCAGCAGATTGAGGAACACCTGCTGGAGCCGCGTCCCGTCGGACCATACAAAGAGCACCTCGGCGGCGGGCGGCTGGATCATGAAGATCTCGCTGGCCGCGTCCGGATTGGCCTCCCGCCACAACTGGACCGAGTCGGCGCACAGATCGGCCAGGGCCATCCGGATGAAATTGGTCTTGTGGGCCGGCTTGCCCAGTTCGAGCAGGTCCTGCATCAGGCGCGCCAAGCGGCTCACCTGGCCCTTGATGTGGACGAGGATGGGGCCGTGCTCGGGATGCTCCCCCAGGTCGAGGGCCAGGGCCTCCGTCATGGCCAGGATGGCGTTGAGGGGGTTGCGCACTTCGTGCGCCACGCCGGCGGTGATCTGCCCCAGGATCTGCACGCGCTCCAACTGGACCATCCGCTCCTGCAGGTTCGTCTGCTCGATCTCGTGGGCGATGGTGGCCGCGAAGATTTCCATAAGGTGGATTTCGTCCTCCGTGAAGGTCCGCTCCAGGCGGTCCAGGAGATGGATGGTGCCGAGCCCCTCGCCCGTGCGCGACCGGACCGGAACCGCGCCATAGGTGCGGATCCGCTGGGCACGGAAGTGGGATCCCTCCTCGAACAGGCGCCCCAAGTCCCCCCTCTGCTGATGAACCCCTCCCTCCGGCGGGGTGTCGGGCTCCCGACACTGGAAGATCTCCGGCTTGGAGTGTCCCAGGACGATCCCCGACACAAGCCGGCGTTGTCCGCTTTCGGTCAAGCAGAAGGCGGCATAGGGGACCTCCAGGAGCGCCGACAGGTGGACGAGGGAGGCGTCGCAGAATTGCTGGAACGACAGGCCGGCGGAGAGGGAGATCTCGT
Source organism: Holophagales bacterium UBA2201 (assembly GCA_002327305.1). GTDB lineage: Bacteria > Acidobacteriota > Thermoanaerobaculia > UBA2201 > UBA2201 > UBA2201. The sequence goes on from DCUZ01000083.1 coordinate 14,093, forward strand.
GCACCGCCTCCAGGGCCGCCTGCCGCTTCCGCAACCCCTCCTCGGCCTGCAACTGGGCCGTGATGTCGCGGATGATCCCCTGGTATCCGAGAATGCTTCCGTCCTCCCCCAGCCGGAGGTTGGCGGTCTCCAGGCAGGCGATGACCCTCCCATCCTTGCGCCGGTACCGTATGGGAAAGTCGTGCACGAACCCCTGGCGTTCGATTTCCCTCTGGAACCGGTCCCGGTCCTCCAGGTTGGCATAGCCGTCGGTCGCCTGGCTGTCCAGCAACTCCTCCCGTGAATATCCCAGGAGCGTCTCCGCCACCGGGTTGACGTCGAGGATCTGCCCCCCGCGCGTCGTGATGTAGATGGCGTCCCGGGACTGTTCGAACAGGTCGCGGTATTTCTCCTCGTTCCGCTTGAGTTCCTCCTCGATCCGGAGGCGTTCGGACAATTCCACTTCAAGTTGTTCGTTCATCCGCCTCAATTCCGCGGTCCGCGCGACCACCCGCGCCTCCAGTTCCTCCTTGGCCTGCCTCAGCGCCTCCTCCGCGGCCTTGCGCTCGGTGATATCCTCGCACAGCGTCACCACGCCGATGGGGCGGCCGTCCCTCCCCCGCACCACATCGGAGAAGAGGTGGACGGGAAAGGTGGTGCCGTCCCTGCGCCGGTTGAGCGCCTCCCGGCTGCGGCTCTCCAACTCGTCCAGGTGCCTCCAGGTCTTCGGGTTGACGTCCTCGGGCCGGCCGAACATGGAGGCATCGCGGCCGAGCAATTCCTGCAGGTCGTACCCGTGCATCCGGGCTTCGGCCGCGTTGGCATAGACGATCTTCCGGTCCCGGTCCGTGATGGTGACCCCCAACTGCATGTCGTCGAGGGCCTTGCGGAACGCCAGGAGGGCCTCCTCCGCCAGCTTGCGCTCGGTGATGTCGGTCAGCGTCCCCCGCAGGCCGACCAGGCGTTCCCCGTCCTTGACGAGCCGGCTGGCCGTGCGGACCCACCGGATCTGCCCGTCCCTCCGGATGGTGCGCCATTCGAGAGGGGCAGGGTCCCCGGCCAGCCGCTTGATGAGCCCCTGGTGCATGTGGGACAGGTCGTCGGGGTGGACGAATTCGAAGAAACTCCGCCCGATCATCTGTTCCGGAGTCCACCCTCCCACGTGCTCGATGACGGGGCTGATGTAGGTGACGATCCCCTTGGCGTCGATCGCGTAGACCGCTTCGTTGAGGTTCTCGATCAGGTCCCGGTGGCGCTCCTCGGACTCCCGCAGGGCGGCCGTGGTCCTGTGGATGGCGGTGATGTCGGTCAGCACCCCCTCGTACCGCTCCACCCGCCCGTCGGGCCCCCGGATGGCCCGCGAGTTCTCCAGGACGATGAGCGGTTCGCCGCTCTTGCGCAACAGGTGCAGTTCCGCGTTGCGGACCTCCCCCTTGTCGTCCAGTTCCTGGGTCCACCGCGCCCGCTCCACCGGGTCCTGATAGAGGGAGCCCAGTTCCACCCCCTGCATTTCCTCGAGGGAATCGAACCCCGCCATCCGGAGGAGGGCGGGGTTGGCCGCCAGAAGCCGCCCGTCGGGCGTGCTCTGGTAGATCCCGTCGGGCACCTCCTCGAACAGTTGCCGGTACTGGGCCTCCGACTTCCGCAGTTCCTTCTCCATGGCCACCCGGCGGGTCACATCGCGCACGATCCCCCGAAATCCCACCGGATCCCCGTCCACATCGAGGATCGGGGAGATCGAGGCCTCCACGATGGAGGTCCGGCCGTCCTTGCGCACCACCTCCCACCCCTGGACCTGCAGGGGGCGGCGGAACCGGTAGACGTCCTGGAAGAGCAGATACACGTGCTGGGCGGTGTCCGAGGAAAGGTAGCTCCGGAAGGAGAGACCGGTCAATTCGTCGCGCCCGTACCCCAGCAGGTTGCACAGGCCCCGGTTGAGGAGGGTGAACCGGCCGCGCAGGTCCACCTCGTAGTAGCCGTCCTCGATGTTCTCGAGAATGGTCCGGTAGCGCTCCTCCTCCCGGCGCAGGGCCTCCTCCATCTGCCTCCGCCGGGTGACGTCCCTGAAAATGGTCAGGATGCCCTGCACGGAGCCCCGGTCCCAGAGGGGCGAGGCGTTGGCCTCCAGGACATAGAAGGTGCCGTCCCGGGCGCGCAGGGTCAATTCCGCCCCGGCGCTCTCCTTTCCGCCCAGCAGGAGGTCGTACCCGCGCCGCGCCACCTCCAGCGCGTCCGAGGACAACAGCCCCAGTTCCACGAAATTTTTCCCGCGCACCTCCGCCAGGGTGTATCCCGAAAGCCGCTCCGCCGCCGGGTTCATGGCCACCAGGCACCCGGCGCGGTCGGTGATGACCACCGGGTCGGGGGCGGCCTGCATCAGGTTGGCGTAGAGGCGGCGGGAATCCCGCAGAACCGACGGGAGCGGCGCGTCGGCGGAGGAGTCGGGCGGATCCGGGGGGGGACGGTCAGGCATCCGGCGGGGGCCTCATCATATTCTCAAAAATGACTATACCGCATCGCCGCGGCGGAGTCAACGAAGCCCCGACGACAGGAGAGGGACACGGCCCTGGACACCTTATTTGATATAATGCCTTCCATGTCAAAACTGGTCATCGTCGAATCGCCGGCCAAATCCAAGACCATCGCCAAGATCCTGGGGCGCGAATACCGCATCGTCGCCTCCATGGGCCATATCCGGGACCTTCCCAAGTCCAAGGAGGGGGTGGATATCGAAGCCGGATTCCAGCCCTCTTTCGTCGTCGCCCGCGAGAAACTGAAGATCGTCAAGCTGTTGAAGGCGGCGGTGGCTTCAGCCAAGGAGATCTACATCGCCACCGACCCCGACCGCGAGGGGGAGGCCATCGGGTGGCACCTCAAGGAGATCCTCCAGCGGGACGACCTCCCCTTCTTCCGCATCCTCCTGCGCGAGATCACCCCCACCGGAGTGCGCCGCTCCATCGAGGAACGGGGGGTGATCAACGATGCCCTGGTGGAGGCCCAACTGGCCCGGCGCATCCTGGACCGCCTCATGGGCTACCGCCTCTCCCCCTTCCTGTGGAAGAAGGTGAAGCGGGGCCTCTCCGCCGGCCGCGTCCAGTCGGTCGCGCTGAAACTGGTCTATGACCGCGAGATGGAGCGGGAGGCCTTCGCGCCGCAGGAATACTGGACCCTCAAGGCCCGCCTGAAGGCCGGGGAGGGGGAGTTCACGGCGGCCCTGACCCAGGTCAACGGCAAGAAGGCCCTGGTCCCCGACGGGGAGACCGCGGAGCGGATGCGGCGGGAGATGGAGGCCGGGACCTTCACCGTCCAGAAAGTGGAGAAGAAGGAGGTCCAGGGGCACCCGGCCCCCCCCTTCACCACCGCCAAACTCCAGCAGGAGGCCAACCGGTTCTACCGCCTCCCCGTCAAGCGCACCATGCAGATCGCCCAGAAACTGTACGAGGGCGTGGACCTGGGCCCCACGGGCCGCGTCGGCCTCATCACCTACATGCGCACCGACAGCGTCCGCGTGGCCGATTCGGCCGTGGAGGCCGCCCGCGACGCCATCCTGGCCCAGTTCGGCCCCGACTACCTCCCCCCCAAGCCCCATGTTTACAAGAGCAAGTCCACCGCCCAGGACGCCCACGAGGCCATCCGCCCCACCCGGGTGGACCTCCCCCCCGACGCGGTGAAGGGCTACCTCACGGACGATGAACTGAAACTCTACGCCCTCATCTACCGCAAGTTCATGGCCTCCCAGATGGCCCCGGCGCGCCATGCCGTCACGGGGATCCACGTGGCCAACGGCGGCTACCTCCTCAAGGCGGCCGGCCGCACCCTGCTTTTCCCCGGCTACCTGGCCCTCTACAAGCCCCCCGAGGATGACAGGGAGGAGACCCTCCCCCCCGTGGGCGAGGGGGAGACCCTGGGCCTGGCGGGCATCGAGACGAAGCAGAACTTCACCGAGCCACCGCCCCGGTTCACCGAAGCCACCCTCGTCAAGATCCTCGAGGAAAAGGGCATCGGGCGCCCCTCTACCTACTCCACCATCATCTCCACCCTCCAGAACCGCGCCTACTGCTCCAAGGACGGGCAGTTCTTCGTTCCCTCCTCCCTGGGCAGGACGGTGGCGAAGATGCTCATCGAACAGTTCGCCGACATCATCAACGAGAACTACACCGCATGGCTGGAGACCGAACTGGACCTCATCGAGGAGGGGAAGGAGTCCCGCACCCGCCTCCTCACCGAGTTCTACGGCAAGTTCGAGGCCGACCTCAAGACCGCCGAGGCCAGCGTGGAAAAGGTGCGCGGCATCCCCACCGGCGAGAACTGCCCCAAGTGCGGCAAACCCCTCATGACCAAATGGGGCAAGAACGGGGAGTTCATCGCCTGTTCCGGCTACCCCGACTGCACCTACACCCAGGCCATCGTGGAGGAGGGGATCGATCCGTGCGAAAAGTGCGGCAAGCCCATGGTCCTGAAAAGGGGCCGGTTCGGCTTCTTCTACGCCTGCTCCGGGTACCCCGACTGCAAGACCATCCGTAAGACCAAGCGCACCTTCACCTCCGAGGACACCGGCGTCGCCTGTCCCCAGGAGGGGTGCGGCGGAAAACTCATTTCGCGGTTCGGCAAAAAGAAGGTCTTTTACGGATGCTCCAACTACCCCAAGTGCACCTTCGCCCAGTGGGACAAGCCCCTCCCCGAGCCGTGCCCGGCCTGCGCCCATCCGTTCGTGAACCAGAAGTCCAAGAAGAAGCTCTGCCCCAAGTGCGGGCATGTGGTCAAGATCGAGGGTTAAGCACCAGTCATTTCCCTCTTGATTCAGCGCCGGTGAAGCGGGCTGTGGATGGCCCGTTTACGGACCCGCCAAAGCCGCGCGGCCGGCGCAGCGGTCGGGGTTTGATCAGTCGGGGCTGGTTGACCATCGGGCCGCCCCGATCTTCGCCGGGGCGGGTCTGCGGCCAGCCCCCACCGCTTCAGATAATGAGGGACAGTCACCTATTTAGCTGCTAAGAAAGAAGGATGAATAGATAATGAGGGACAGTCACCTATTGGGCTGCTAAGAAAGAAGGATGAATGATGAAGAATGATAATCAGATAGGTTATCGCCCTAACGGGACGCTCCCCGTCAGGATAGAGATGCTGGACGACCGAATAGCGGCGATATTAAAATCTAAAAGCCCGCTCGATCGTCTGCGAATCGGATTTTCCCTCTGGGAATCGGCGCGCACTTTATTGTCCGCGCATCTTGGAAGGAGCCATCCTGGCTGGGACGAGGCGGCGATCCAGCGGGAAATCAGCCGGAGGTTCCTGCATGCGGCCCCATGACCTATTGGCCAAAGCGATCACGTTTTTCGAATCCTTGGACGTCCCTTACCTGGTTACCGGCTCGGTGGCCTCCACGGCTTACGGGGAGCCTCGCATGACGCTGGACATTGACATCGTGGCCGCGATCGAGGAGAGGCACGTGGCCGGGTTTCTCGAAGCTTTTCCCCATGAGGAGTATTATGTGGACCGGGAAGAGATCATGGATGCCCTTCGACGGAGCGGCCAATTCAACATCATCCATCCCGCTTCGGGGCTCAAAGTAGATGTCTTCGTCAAGGGAAAGAACGCATTTGATGACAGCAGGTTTTCCCGGGGGCGCCGGATTACCGTAGCGAAAGGGCGGGAGGCCGTCTTCGCCTCGCCGGAGGACGTGATCCTCAAGAAAATGGAGTACTTCAAAGCCGGCGGTTCGGACAAGCACCTGCGTGATATCGTAGGGATATTGAAGGTGAGCACCGAACAGGTGGATAGATCCTATATTACGCTTTGGGCCGAACGGCTGGGTCTGGCTGATATCTGGATCGGCATCGTGGAGCGCTTGAAGCAATCGTAGAGGGCCGGAATAACTAGGGACAGTCACCTTTTCTGAACAATATTCAGGGGAAATAGTCATGGATAATAGGGACAGTCACCTATTTGTATATTAGAGGAGAGCAAAATGGGAAGACGGCATTCGAAGGGTAGATTATGAAGGATGAAATGGGGACATGGCAAGACGAGCGAGATGGACGAGAAAAGCAGATGCCGGATCACGTCCGGCATGACAATAGGAAGCATGTCATGCTGACGAAAGTTGGAAAATAGGGACAGTCCCTTTTAAATCGCATGACAAATCCTCTTGCCATCGCTTTACTCGCCGCCGCCGTCACGGCGCTGGCCGCCTTTCTCCTGCGGCTGGCCTGGAAGGCCGTTCGCCGCCGGCTTGCCCGCCGTCTTTCGCCCGAGGAGAAGCGCCTGCTCCATAATGCGGCCAAATCCCAAGGCATGATCCACCACATGGAAGCCGATCAATTCCCCGCCGGCTGGGCGCGGGCCGGTAAAATGGATTTCGACACCGATCCGGCGCCCCCGCCCCCCGCCCTTCCATTCCCCCACCCCTCGTAAAAGTATGTGCCAATCCATCTCGTAGAAATATGTGCCACTTGACACCCGCCCGTTCAACCCTCCACCTCGCCGCCCTGGATCGCCTCATCGCACTCGGATATGTCGAATGCAAAACGGAAAATTTGTTTCTGTTGATCTATGCCGGACCGGTGAGGGTGGCGGCCATCTGCCACGTAGCGCCATGAGCGGCGTAAAGAATACTCCCTTCACCGTCATCGGAGGCTCGGCGGTGAATATGCGCGTCGGTTGTTTCACAGCAGGGCTTCAAACTCATCCACGCTCAGGCCCGCGTGCCGAATAATGGCGCGAAGCGTTCCGCGATCCAATTCCTTGTGGTCCGGGACCACCAATTGCGCGAAGGGGTCGGAACGCCGGAGAACGATATGGCTGCCTTCCTGACGGCGGACCTGGAAACCGGCCCGTTCCAGGGCACGGACGCATTCCCGGCCGGAGAGCCGGGGAAGCTTGGTCATACCGCCACAACCAGCGTGTCGAATTTCTCCTCGGGGACGGGCAGATGGTCCTCCTCCAGGGCGATGGTGTAGGCATGGATCGCTTCCTTGATGTTGAGGATCGCTTCATCCCTCGTCCGGCCTTGGCTCAGGCAGCCGGGAAGGCTGGGGCATTCCGCCACCCAATAGCCGTCTTCTCCCGCATGGATGACCACTTGTCGCATAATCGGCTCCTTATGGTTTATTATATCAAATGTGACGCGCCTTATCCGCCCTCCCGGGGCCGCACAACGGTTGGCGAGCCGAAGCCTTTCCGAGGAAAGGACCGCGACGATGGACTATTTTGAGATCCTCGAGGGCCTATACAGGCAGAAGATCCGCTACCGATAACTAGGGACAGTCACCTATTTATGAGTAATATTCTGAAGCACAACTTCTGAAAAAGGCGATTTGCTGAACGGCGATTCGACAAGGCCATTCGGGTGAATGGCGATGGCGGGGGGAGTTCCCTTGGCGGCCGTCGAAGGAGCGAGATGCCGGGTCAAGCCCGGCATGACAGAAAAACGATGGCGGATCCCTGGATCAGGTCCAGGGCAGGCTCAGTCCTGAATGACAGCGAGGGGCCGTCTTGCGATCCACATCCTGCGTCAATCGTCTTTCGTCTTGCGTATCTCCAGCCCTCCCATTCCGCAAACTCCACGCTTCAAACAACGCACCGCGCATCCAATGATCGGTCCGCCCGCCCCTCCCAGTCGTGTGTTCCAAACAAAGATATGGGCATAAAGAATAAATTGAGGCAATGTCATGAGAAATCAGCCGCCTGAGGAAAGCATTTGAAGGAATACGTATGCAAAAGCCATAACGAGAAGAGTTTTTATGGCTGCGATAACGATCCAATGCCCCGAGGAGGTCCTCATTTCGCTCAAAGAGGATCCGAAGGCGTTCGGGAAGGATTTGATCCTGGCCGCCGCCAAGATAATTTACGAGCTCGGGCGGCTCTCATCGGGACGCTCGGCGAAGTTGGCCGGGTTGTCGGGGGCGAAGTTCCTTCAGCGCGCCGCTGAATTCAAGGTGCCCGCCTGGGACCTGATGGAGGGCGAGTTTAAACGGGACATGCGCCATGCCGGTAATTGTGGTACGCTGTGGAGTAAGGAGTGACGCCATGAAGAATCTCAAAATAATCGTGGAGAAGCATTCCGACGGGTACGTTGCGTATCCCCTCGGCGTGGAAGGCGTTATCGTGGGGGAGGGGGAAACCTACGAAGAGGCCCTGACTGACGTAAAAGCCGCCATCCGGTTCCATCAAAAATCGTTTGGATAATAGATAATAGGGGATAATAGGGACAGTCACCTATTTATGCTATTCCTGACAAACTTTCACTCATCAGCATGTCATTTTTCAGCAGGAATAGCATTAAGGCGAGCGCCGGTGAGCGCCGCCTTGGGGAGAGGGTGGAATCCCGATGTACTGCTCGGGACGGGAGAGGGGCATCGCTCTCCCGCTTTAAATGGGTTGCGGCGGGAGTTGCGGTATGAAGCTTATGCAATTCTTCCCTTTTTCGTTGTTGGCTTCGACCGGTCTCAATCCCTACCTTGTTTTGGAGATCACTCGCCGTGACTGAACGGAAGCCACCTCAAGCCCCCGTCACCATCGTCGGCGGCGGGCTCGCCGGCGCCGAGTGCGCCTGGGTGCTGGGGCGCGCGGGGGTCCCGGTCACCCTCGTCGAGATGCGGCCCGGCGTCCCCAGTGCCGTCCACCAAAGCGGCGACCTGGCCGAGCTGGTCTGTTCCAACTCCCTCAAGTCCGACGACCCCACCCACCCCAGCGGTATCCTCAAGCGGGAGATGGAGGCCCTGGGCTCCCTGATCATCGCCCAGGCCCGTGCCGCCCGCATCCCCGCCGGCGGGGCCCTGGCGGTGGATCGCGCCGCCTTCGCCCGGGGCATTACGGAAGCGCTGGAGGCCCTCCCCACCGTCCGGATCGAGCGGCGTGAGGCGGTGGAGCTCCCGGACGGCGACGCCGTGGCCGCCACCGGCCCGCTAACCTCGGAGCCCTTCGCGCGGGCGCTGGCGATGGTGGTCCCGCGGGACCTCTACTTCTACGACGCCGTCTCCCCCGTCGTGGCGCTCGATTCGCTCGACACCTCGAAGATGTTCTTCGGCAACCGCTACGGCAAGGGGGAGGGGGACGACTACCTCAACATCCCCCTGCCGGAGGGGCCGTACGCCGCCTTCGTCCGCGCCCTCGTGGAGGCGGAAACCGTCCCCCTGCCCGTTCACGAGAAGGCCCTCTTTTTCGAGGGGTGCCTGCCGGTGGAGGAGATGGCCCGGCGCGGCCCCGACACCCTGGCCTATGGCCCCCTCAAGCCGGTGGGGCTCGACCGGCGCGCCGCGGCCGTGGTCCAACTGCGCCAGGAGGACCTCGACCGGACCGCCTATTCCCTCGTGGGGTTCCAGACGCGGCTTAAGCGGGGCGAGCAGGAGCGGGTCTTTTGCACCCTGCCCGGGATGGAGCGCGCCCGGTTCCTGCGGTTCGGCCAGGTGCACCGCAACACCTACATCAACGCCCCGCTCCATCTGACGCCCGATCTGCGCCTCAAGGCCCGCCCGTCGCTCCGGTTGGCCGGGCAGATCACGGGGGTGGAGGGTTACGCTGAATCGGCCGCCACGGGCCTGCTGGCCGGTTTGTTCATCCTGCAGGAACGGATGGGGACCGAACCCTCCCCCCCGCCGGAGGGGACGGCGCTGTTCGGCCTCATCCGCCACCTCACCCGGTCCGACCCCGCCCGTTTCGTCCCCTCCAACATCACGTTCGGCCTCATCGGGGAGGGGGCGCGGGCGCGGCGGCGGGACCTCGCGGAACACACCCTCGCCCTCATCCGGCGATGGGCCGTGTCGGCGTTGCCGGCGCAGTTCGGAGGTCGGAGTTGAGCGTTCGGAGAAGACCCTCCAAGTTCCAGAGTCCAGGTCCCTTCGGGGCCGGGTCCATGATTGGACCCTGAACTTCCTTTCCGAAATCGTCTACAATAGCCGGTCATGCTGCGATCCGCCGTTTCCTTCATCCTGCTGTTGTGCGCCGCCCCCCTGGCCGCGGGGGAGGCCCGTCTCGCCCTGGGGGCGGGGGTGACCGAGATCGACAAGGTCCGCCAGCGGGCCGTCGGCGCCGTGGAGGCCATTCTGCCCGACCACTGGGGCCCCGTCCATCCCGTGGCGGGGTTCCACATCAATGACGCGGGGGACACCTACCTCTACGCGGGGGCCCTGGCCGAATGGCGGTTGGGGGAGCGGTGGCGGTGGAACCTGGGGCTTTGCGCCGGGATCTACCACTACCGGGGCGGGTACGATCTGGGGGGGCCGCTGGAGTTCCAGTCCCGCATCTCCCTGGAGCGCCTCCTGGAGGGGGGGAGAAGGGCCGGCCTGACGGTCCAGCACATCTCCAGCTCAAGCATTTATCAGCCCAACCCCGGATCGGAGCGGGTGCTCCTCTATCTGGTGGTGCCCTTGCGATAACGGGAGCCGGCCGCTACAACCCGAACGCGATGATGGCGACGCCGGAGGCGCCGATGAGGAAGCCCGCCAGGGCGTGCTCCCACCGCTCCAGCCGGCCGAGGTTCAGCCGCGTCGCCCCCAGCGTCAGGAGGGTGGCCAGGACCAGCATGGTGCCCACGGTGACGACGCCGAAGGCGATGGAGACCGCCCACACGGTCCCCCAGGAGTGGCGCGCCGCGGGGTAGATGAAGAGGGGGATGAGGGGCTCGCAGGGACCGAAGACGAAAACGAGGAAGAGGATCCACGGGGTGACCTTCTTGGGGTCCCCGTGAAGGTGGGCGTGATCGGTGGCGTGGTCGTGTTCGTGCTCGTGCGGCCCCTCGCCGTGAAGGTGGGCATGGCGGTGCCTCTTCCGCAGGATGGCCAGGTGGAGGCCGTAGATCATGTACCCGAACCCGAAGGCGACCAGGAGCCACAGGGCCACCGCGCCGCGGGACGACTCGATCCCCTCCAGCGAGGCCACCCCGATCCCCAGGGCCAGGCCCGCCATGCCGAGCAGAATGGATGAGAGGACATGGCCGAGGCCGCAGAGGAAGACCACCAGCCACAGCTTTTTCATGCTCCACTTGAGGGAGCGGGCCAGAAAGACGAACGGGAGGTAGTGGTCGGGACCGACGAGGGTGTGGAGAAACCCCAGGCCGGCGGCCGCCAGGACGAGCGCCGTCACGGCCTACAACTTTTTCAGCGCCGCCCGCAGGGCCGCCTTGGAACCCTTTTCCGCCTCCGCCATGATCCCCTCCGCCTTCTCCCTCAGGGTCTTGCGCTCGGCCCCGTCCGGCAGGCCCGACAGGTTGATGAGAACATTGAGGTAGGCCCCCCTGGCGGCGGTCTCCGCCGTCAAGGCGGAGACGGTGGCGTCGGAGAGGGCGTTCTGGTTCCCCTTCTTGATGAGGGCCTGCGCCAGCGGGAACACTTCGAGGGCGGCCTCCATCACCTGCATGGGGGTGGCAATGGCGCCGCGGGTGGCCGCCACCACAGCCGCCGCGCGGGCGGACTTCTCCTCGTCGCTCTTCTTGGGAAGGCGCATGGCCGTCATGACGGCGTTGAAGGCGTCGGTGTCGGCGTCCACGAGATGCAGGAACCGCTCCTTGAGAGCCTGCCCCTTGAGGGCGATGGCCTCCATCTCCTTGTTGTGCTTCAGGTAATCCTTCGCCCCGAAGGTGAGGTTGGCCACCATGGCGGCAAGGCCCGAGGCGAGGGCGCCGCAGGCGGCGGCCACGCTCCCGCCGCCCGGGGCGGGGCTGTCGGAGGCCAGTTCGTTGGCGAACCCCCGCAGGGTCATGGAGACGAGGGGGCGCTTCTTGATCCCCAGGCGCCACTCGATGATCTTGTGATGGGGATCAAACGGGGCGACATCGGCCAGCCCCAGCGACTTGACGGCGATGTGGACCCGTTCCTCCTCGGAAACCCCCGTGCATTTTCCCTGGAGCGAAAGGTAGTGCCGGCCGGCCATCAGGAGGGGCTCCAGCGGGGTCATCCCCACGATCTCGCTCCCCGTCACGCGCAGCCCCTTGGCGTCGGCCAGGCGGCAGGCGGCGTCGAAGACGGCGTGGATGGAACTCACCTCGTAGTTGAGCAGGTTGATGGAGATCTGGGCGCACCCGTACTCCTCGATCATCCATCCCACGGCCCGGACCTCCTTGAAGAGTCCCGGCTCGTAGATCGTGTTCCCCTCCCCGTCCTTGAGGACCTTTCCGTCGGGCCCCCGCAGGGCGGTGCCCCGTTCACGCAGGGCAAAGGCGATGGCGTTCGCCAGCTTCTTGTCGCGGGTGTTGAGGTTGACGTTGTAGGCGATGAGAAAGGGGCGGGCCCCGACGACGGTGGCGCCGCTGCGGGCATTGAAGACCGCCGCGCCGAAGTCGGGCTTGTATTTCGGGTCCTGCAGTTTTTTCGGCAGGGCCTCGTACTCCCCCTCCCGGATCCAGGCGAGGGACTTGCGCTCGGGCGTCGCGGCGGCCGCTTCATAGAGATAGGTGGGGATCTTCAGTTCCTCCGCGACCCGCTGGGCCAGGCGGCGGGCCAGGGCGGCGCACTCCTCCATGGTGATCCCCGACACGGGGACGAAGGGACAGACGTCGGTGGCCCCCATCCGGGGGTGCTCCCCGGAGTGGAAGCTCATGTCGATGACCTCCGCCGCCTTCGCGATCCCCTGGAAGGCCCCCTCCAGCACCGCCTCCGGCTCGCCCACGATGGTCACCACCGTCCGGTTGGTGGCGGCCCCGGGGTCCACGTCGAGGACCTGCACCCCCGCCACGCCGCCCATGGCGGCCGTGATGGCGTCGATCCGGGCCCGATCCCGTCCCTCGGAAAAATTCGGCACGCATTCCACGATCTTCATAGGGGGGAAGTTTACTTGAATCCGGAAGGGAAGGCAAGGGGAGGGAGCCGGGCGGAACCTGGGCCGTCATCATCACCAGCCGTGTTAAAATAGGGCCGCGAAAGGAGTGCCTATGCGTAAATGGTTGTTGCTGTTCTTATTGTTGGCCCCCGCGCTCATGGCGGCCCAGCGCCAGGTCTTTCTCGAAACCGTCGGCGAGGAGTGGTGAACCTATTGCCGGTGTGCGTGGCACACCTTCGATGAGATCCAGCAGGACTACCCCGACGGGGCCGTCAACACCCTCGTCTGGTCGGGGGACGTCGACGAGACTTCCTACTATCTCCGCCGGAAGCAATACACCGTGCGGGCCACACCCGCCAGTTTTGTGGACGGCATCATTCCCAAGGAGGGCGCCTACGGCTCGAGCAGCACCTGCGCGGGCGACAGCGATCACTGCACCTACGACTACTTCATGGGCAACGACAACGCCGCATGCAGTCTCAAGAGCAACGAAGGCGTCGCGGACCGGATGCCCATCGCCGCCCCCCTCTCCATCGCCATCGCCTCCGCCTACGATGTCGGCACCCGCGGCGGGACGCTCACGGTGACGGTGGCCCTCGACGCCTCTCTGACCCCCCCCGACGGCACCGTCAACCTCGTCACCATCCTCCTGTATGAATGGCACGTGGGATACGCGAACAATTCGGCCCGCTACCCGCGGGTCGTGCGCGCCTCCCTCCAGACGAAGCAGGTGACCGTCACCCAACCCGGAGAGACGCAAACCTTCAGCGTCAATTACCTGCTCGACGCCGCCTGGAACGCCGAGGCCGTGGGCGCCATGGCCTTCGTCCAGAATTACAGGGGGGGACCCTCGACCAGCCCCGACAAGCTCGTGCCCCTTGTGGTCCACAACTCGGCGTTTTTGGGAGACATCATCAACCCGCCGGAAGACCGCCACCCCCGGCCGGTGAGCAAGCCCTGACGGTTCCAGCCCCGAAATCCTCCGCCCCCTTCCGGTGAAGGGGGCGTTTTTTTGCTACAATGCCGTCCATGGCCCCCGGCGTCCTCATCTTCAATCCCACCTCCGGCCGCTCCGACAAGAGGGCCCTGGCCCGGCGCCTCGCGGCACGGCTCAACGTCCTCGGAGCGGAGGCGGAACTGCGGGCCACCCACCGCCCGGGGGAGGCGTCGGATTTGGCGGCCCAGGCCGCACGGGCGGGGGCGGCGTTCGTGGCGGTGATGGGGGGGGACGGCTCCGTCCGGGAGGCCGGCGAGGCGCTGGCGGGCGGCGGAACGCCCCTCCTCCTCCTCCCCAGCGGGACCTCCAACGTCCTGGCGCGCTCCCTCGGGATCCCCCTCAACCCCGAAAAGGCGGCCGACCTGGTCCTGACCGGGGAGGTGCGCCGCATGGACGGCGCCCTGGCCAACGGACGGTGGTTCTTCTTCATGTGCGGGGCCGGCGTGGACGCCGAGATGATGGCCGCCATCTCCATCCCCGCCAAAAAGGTCCTCGGCCGCGCCTCCTTCTATCCCACGGCGGCGCGCCTTCTGATGACCTACCGGTTCCCCCTCCTTGCCGTGGAAGCCGACGGGGAGCGGCTGAACGGAGGGTATGTCGTGGTCTCCAATGTGAGCCACTACGCGGGCCGTTATGTCCTGATCCCTGGCGCCGACCCCTTCGACGGCCGCCTGGGGCTCGTGGTCTTTGAAGCCCGGTCGTGGCGGGAAATCCTGCCCCACTACCCCCACCTGCTCAAAGGGTCGCTCCTCGGGCGCCCCGGTATCACCCACAGGGCGGTGCAACAGGTCCGCATCCAGGGCCCCCCGGACGTGCGGTGGCAGTTGGACGGCGACGCCATGGGGACCCTGCCGGTGGAGATCGATGTCCGGCCGGGCGCCCTTCCGATCTACTGCCCCCGTCCCACCCCTTCGCTGTCCCTGTAGCCGCGGTTCCGTGGACCGTGCCCCGCCCTTCACCCAAGGGCGGCTGCACAATCGATCCGGGCCGCCCGGGCGGCCATCGCATGCATCTCGGCCTCCAGCCGCGCCGCTTCGAACCCCTCCGCTGGACAATAGGCCACGAAGACGGCGCGCCTCACCCCCGGCCCCACGCTGGCCCGTTTGCTGTCGGTGATGGGGGTGCTGTAGACGCCGGAAGCATCCTCCAGGAGCGGCTTCCCCTCCAGCGGAAACGGGCCGCGCAAGCTTTCGACCGTCTCCCCGGCGGCCCCCACGCGCATCCGGACCGGCGGCACCACCTTGTCCCGATCGGCCACGCAGCAGGGGACATGCCAGCGCAGGGAGAGGC
Source organism: Holophagales bacterium UBA2201 (assembly GCA_002327305.1). Taxonomy (GTDB): domain Bacteria; phylum Acidobacteriota; class Thermoanaerobaculia; order UBA2201; family UBA2201; genus UBA2201. The sequence continues at coordinate 29,109 of DCUZ01000083.1, forward strand.
CGTTGGCCAGGTCCACGGCCGGGTGGATGCGGGGGAAGGGTTCTCCTTTCAACATCCGGCGGGCCAGGGCCTCGAAGGAGGGGCGGTAGCGGGTGGGGTCGGTCCCCGCCGCGCGGAACAGTTTCCGCACGGCCTGGACCACGGGGTCGGAGGAGAGGTCCCGGCCGGCGAATTCCCCCTTGAGGCGCTCCTGGAACCCGGCGATGAGGCCATCGTCGAGCGGCGCCTCCTCCCGCACCTCCCAGTCGGAAAAGAAGAGGGCCCATCCGGGCAGAACGGTCTCGGCGCGCATGGGGGTATTGTACCGCGGCTCCGGAAGAAGTTCGAAGGGCTGAGCGGGGAGTTCGGAGACCCCCACCCCGCCAGATCGAGTTTCAAGTTCAGGGCTTCAAGTTGCAGGTTCCCCCCCCTTTTCCGCCTTCCCCCTTCCGCCTTCGCCCGGGCCGGCGTCCCAGCGCCCGGTCATCCCGCGGCCGGCGAGAATTCCGGCTACGGCCATTGATTAATCCTATATAATATGCGGCATGTCCGAAAAGACCCACATCAGCGAGATCGTCGTCAACGGTTTCAAATCGTTCGCCATGCGGACGGCGGTCAAATTGCACGAGGACCTCACCTGCGTCGTGGGGCCCAACGGCTGCGGCAAGAGCAATATCTGCGACGCCATCCAGTGGGTGCTGGGGGAGCAGTCCCCCTCCCACGTCCGGTCCCAGAACATGGCCGAGGTGATCTTCGCGGGCACCGCCAAGCGCAAGGCCTACGGCCTGGCGGAGGTGACGCTGGTCCTCAACGCCCCCAAGGCCACCGGCTCGGAGAAGGAAAAACTGGCCATCACCCGCCGGGTCGTCCCCACCGGCGAGAGCACCTACCTGGTCAACGACAAGACCGTCCGCCTGCGCGACCTGCTCGACCTCCTCAACTCGGCCGGCCTCAATATCAGTTCCTACTCCATCATCGGACAGGGGCGCATCGAGAGCGTCCTCACCATGCGCCCGGCCGAGAAGCGGCTCCTCATCGAGGAAAGCGCCGGCATCCTCCGGTTCCGCGACAAGCGGCGGCTGACCCTGCTGAAACTGGACGAGGCGGAGAAGAACCTGGAGATCGTCTCGGGCATCCTCAAGGAGCAGGAGAGCCAGGCGCGGTCGCTCAAGATCCAGGCCGGACGCGCCCGCTCCTTCCTGAAAATGGTGGATGAGGAGCGGGAACTGCTCCGAAAGCATTTCGGCCGGAACCGCGACCGTTTCGCGCGCGATCTGGAAGCGGTCGCGGCCGTCCTGCTCGAACGCCAGACCCGGCAGGCGGAACTGCTGAAGACCATCTCGGAGCTGGAGGCCGGGGAGCAGGAAAAGGCCTTGAAGATGCTGGGCCTGCAGGAGGAGCAGAAGCGCTCCCAGGAGGAGTTCTACGGCGCCCAGACCGAGGTGGAGAAACGGAAGGTCCTCCTGGCCTCCCTCGAGGAACAGGCCCGTCTCTCGGCCGCCCGGCTGGAAGCCATCGGCGCCGAGCGGGAGACCCTGGCCCGGCAGGCGGAGGAGTTGGAAACCGCCCTGCGGACCACCGCGGAACGCCTGACCGCCTCCGCGACGGAACGGGAGGAGGGCGAGCGGACCTTGGAGGCCCTGCGGGAGCGGGCCGAAGGGGCCCAGAAGGCCCTCCTGGAGGCCGCCGCCCGCGTGGAGACGGTCCGCGCCGGCGAGCGGGAGGCCCTGCAGAAACGGCAGGAGGCGGGGACGGCCCAGGCCCTCGGGGAGGACCGCCACAAAAAGATGGAGGAGTCGCTCGCCCTCCTCGCCACCGAAGCGAGGGCGTTCGCCCTCCGGGAGGAGGCCCTCCAGGCCCGGCTGGGCGAACTGGCCCTCCGGCAGGCCGGCAGGAAAGAGGCCCTCGACGCCCTGTCCACCCGGCTGAAGGAGGCGCAGGAACGCCGGCAGGTCCTGGCGGGAGAGTTGGAGGCCGCGGAGGCGGCCAAGGCCGCCCTCGAGGCCGACCTCAACCGCAAGCGGGGAGAATGCGAGATGGAGAAGCGGGCCCTGGAGCACTACGCCGCCGACCACGGCACCCTGGCCGGCGCGCTCCAGCCCCCCCTGGAGTGGGAGGCGGTGGCCGACTTCCTCCTCGACGACCTGGCCAGCGCCCTCCCTCTGGAGGCCGGCGCGGCCCCCCCGGGGCCCGGCCTCTACTGGCGCCCCGTGGCCACCCCGCTGGAGTCGCTCGCCGGCGCCACGCCGCTGGCCGACCTCCTCCCCCTGGCTCCCGGCGCCCCCGCCTGGCTTGCGTGGAGCCTGCCGTCCATCTACTACGTCCAGGACCCGGACCACCTGCTGGGCCTGGCCGAAAAGCACCCCCTTCTCACATTTTTCGACGCCTCCGGCCGCGTGGCCCGCGGCGCCCTCATCGGCCTGCCCCCCTACTCGCGGGTGGGCGTCCTGGGCTCGTCCCTGCGCGTCCAGCGGCTCACCCAGGAGATGGAGGCCCTCGAACGGGCCCTGGCCGACAGGTGGGAAGCGGCCGTCAATCTGCGCCAGGACCTGCAGGAGACCGAGGGGCGCGTCGCCTCCCTCCGCGAGGAGAGGGACCGGGCCCTCCAGGACCTCGGGTCGGCCGATCGCGACCTGGCCGAGACCCAGTCGCAGTCGAGGAATTCGCGCGAGCGGCGGGAGCAGTTGGAATCCCAGGCCGCCCGCGCCGCCGCCGACCGCGACGCCCTCGCCCTGGTCCTGGAGGAGTCCCGCCGCGCCCTCGGGGCCGCCATGGAAGCCGAGGAGCGGACCCGGCGGGAACTGCAGGCGGCCCGCGAGGAGGCCGAACGGGCCGAAGGGGAGCGCAATGCCCAGGCCGCCCGCCTCTCCGAAGCGACCCAGGCCTTCCAGCAAAAGGTCTTCGCCTGGGAGCGCCTGCGCGACGAGGAGAAGCGGCAGACGGAAACGCTGGCTTCGGTGCGCGGGCGGCACGCGAAACTGGGGGAGGAGGAGGAGGCCGTCCGCGCCGCGGCGGAAGAGGGGTTCGCGCGGGCCAAGGGATTCATGGGGGAGTTGGCCGGGCTCGAGGAAAAACTTCAGGCCGTCAATACCGCCCTCATGGAGCGGGCCGCCGACATCGCCGCCGCCCAGGAGGTCCAGAAGGAGTGGGCCGAGGGCGTGCGCGACGCCCGACGGAAGATGGAGGCGGTCCTGGAAGAGGTCCACCAGGCCCAGACCCGCCGGGAGGTCCTCACCGCCCAGCGCGAGGACGCCGCCGCCGCCTGCCGGGAGCACCTGGGCATCCCCCTCGAGGAGTGCCCCGCGTGCGAGGAGGAGGGGATCGAGGAGCAGTTGAAGGAACTGCGGACCAAGAAGGAGCGCTTCGGAGCCGTCAACGTCCTGGCCGAGACCGAGTACACCGAGGTCGAGCAGAAACTCACCTTCATCCTGACGCAGAAGGAGGACCTGGAGAAGTCCATCGCCTCCCTGCGCGAGACCCTCAAGGAGTTGGAGGCCACCGCCCTGGCGCGCTTCACCGACACCTTCGTCAAGGTCAACCAGAACTTCCAGAAATACTTCCAGTACCTCTTCGGCGGGGGCGTGGCCGAGGTGCGGATGATGGACGACGCCAACCCCCTCGAAGCGGGCATCGAACTGTTCGCCCAGCCCCCGGGGAAGCGGACCCAGCACGTCCTCCTCCTCTCCGGCGGCGAGCGGGCGCTGGCCTCCATCGCCTTTCTCATCGCCCTCTTCTCCGTCTCCCCGTCGCCGTTCCTCATCCTGGACGAGGGGGACGCGGCCCTCGACGACGCCAACGTGGAGCGCTTCCTCGAGCTGATCTCAAGGCTGAGGAAGGAGATCCAGGTCATCCTCATCACCCACAACCGGCGCACCATGGAGAACGCCTCCACCCTCATCGGCGTCACAATGGACGAGCCGGGGTGCAGCAAGGTGGTCTCGCTCAATCCGGGGGAGGTTTGGGAGAAGATGAAATTGTAGCGCTCCGCGCGCGGGAAGGCTTAANNGCTTAAGGCGGGAAGGCGGGAAGGCGGGAAGGCTCCCCCGCCCCAACAATGCAAATTGCAAAATGTAAAATGCAAAATTCCCGCCCGCACTACCCATGCTTTCGGAAGCGGCATCGGTTGCGCTCCGCGCGCGGGAAGGCTTAAGGCGGGCATGCGGGAAGGCTCCCCCGCCCCAACAATGCAAATTGCAAAATGTAAAATGCAAAATTCCCACCCGCCTCAATTCAGTTTCAGGTTCCAGTCGTTCAGTAGGGGCGGACCCATGCGTCCGCCCTTTTGTTTTGGTACCTGTAGCGTCCCGACTTCATGTCGGGACGGCCTTTGAGGGAGGAGATCACACCGCCGTCTTCAGCACGATGAGGACGCTACAAAGACCAGACGCGGTGACACGCGCGGTCTGATAAGACCTGATCGCTCTCTATCTGTCGCCCCCCGATGATCTCTTGTGCGTTTTCTTCACGCAATTCCCAATAATCCGCCCCATCAGGTCTGCCATCGCTGCCGAAACTGACCAAGATAAATGCCCCTGGACGATGCTCATAATGGAATGGATTGTTCCACCCGTCGCGGATATTGGAATGATCGGCGGGCATGGCATCGGTGAAACGCGCGGGGAAATCGCCGTGCCGCTGCTGGTAGGACTCCAGGCACTTCACGATGTACCCCATGTCACCAATAGTCCGTACCTGTTTGCTCTTCTGGATCAACGGCGAAATAGCCGAAAACCATAACAATAAGCTTAGGGCAGTGCTGATACCGAAGGTCCAGATAATAATTTTCGGGATTGCAGGCTTGTCCGACTTGCGTTTCAGAAAGTATCCGATGCCCAGCAAGAATGAAAGTAAGGCGGAAATCAGAAGGAATAGGAAAGCGACAGCTAATCCGATCACAATTCATTCCTTTTTGCCTTTTGGGGCTGACTTCTTTGGAAGGACATTGACCTCTATCTCAGGTGACTCCAACGGCTTCTTCCAAATGGGCCAGCCGCCTGAAGCACATGTGTCATCGCTTTCCAAATGCTCTGGATTATAAATCCACTTTAGCCTGTACTTTCCGGGTCCTGGAAATCTCAGTTCCCCCGCAGTTACTTCGAATTTTCCGGGAGGCAGGAATCCAATTTCAAAGATGTACCTATCCCCAGAGTCAATAGCCTTGAAATGAGGGCAATTAGAGTTGCTGTGCGGATGAAAGTTGCTCACGGTGTCGTAGAATCTTCCTTTTTCATCGGTCGCTCGAAGAAACATCCCGTTCGTTGTCCACTTCCATGGAATCTTGAAGTAAGCTCCCGTTGTGCCGATGTTTTGGATTGAGAAGGTGATTGTGAACCACTCGTCAAATGTGATTGGTCGAGAAGTGCTGATCTGTATTTCGAAAGCAGGCTCACCTTGGTCTACACAATCCGTTTTCACTTCTTGTGTACTGCCCAAACCATAAAGGCAGGAACCAAAGACCATCATGAATGAGAATAGCCATCGTAACCGTCTATGGGGCATGAAAGCCTCCTCCCTATAAGTACAAACCAGCCAATTTGACCCTATTGCCGATTAGATTCCTTATATCGTCCCCGCATCTCCCCGCACCGCCGCACATCCCACTCCTCCCTATCCCGGTTCGCCTCCTCGATGGAGCGGTATTTTCTTACGCCTCGGGGAAAATTGGGCGGGGCCAGGCGGGCGGCGAGGGCCCAGACGAAACGGATGCGGCGGATAAGGTCCGGGTAACCGGGCGGCTCGGTCCGGACCTGCCGGGTTTCCTCCCCTTCCCTGAACTTCCAGACGGGCATGTTAATCCGAATCCAATGCTTTCAGCAACCGCAGAAATTGCTCAAATTCCATAGCAAAGGCAGTATATCACCCGTGGAGTGCCGGCGGCAAACCATGGCCGGAACAGCCCTTACGGTTTGCAGGCGAACCCCTCCGCCGCCTTGGGGATGTTGCGGGCCATGCCGGGCTTGAAGAAGATGTTGCCCAGGAAGCCGACATCCACCTCTTTCCAGGCCCTCAGGACGGCCTGACGGTTGCCCGCGGCGGTCAACGGAGCGAACTGTCCGGCCACGTCCCCCTCGAGGTCCCGGTGGATGTCGAGGGCGGGCGGCGTATCGGTGCAGGGGTCGTGGAACGCCGAGAGGTCGGCCCACCGGATCCGCGGGGCGCGATCGGTGGCGAAATAGAGCCGGCCCCCCTTCAGGTCGCACACCACCGACCATTTCGTGCTCCCCAGGTCCACGCGCTTGAGGATGGCGAAGGCGCGGTCCACGGGTGGCTGGGCCGGATCGGCGTCCCGGAGCATCACCGCCGCTCAGCCCGCCGCCTTCCATTGTATATCAAGGCGGGGCCCCCGGACGCAAACCCGTACGGCGCCTCCCCCCCCCAAATATGCTAAACTTCCCCGGATGTTAGACGATATCGTCCTGACCACCAAGCTGGACCTGGCGGCCCGGTGGGCACAAGGAAATTCCTTCTGGCCGTTCCCTTTCGGAACGGCGTGTTGCGCCCTCGAGTTCATGTCCATCGTCTCCTCGCATTACGACCTCTCCCGCATGGGAGCCGAGGTCGTGCGCTTCTCCCCCCGGCAGGCCGACCTGATGATCGTGGCCGGCACCGTCGTGGACAAAATGGCCCCCGTCATCAAGACCATCTACGACCAGATGACGGAGCCCAAGTGGGTCGTCGCCATGGGCGTCTGCGCCTCCACGGGGGGGTTCTACCGCGCCTACCATGTGATGCAGGGGATCGACGAGATCGTCCCCGTGGATATCTATGTCCCCGGATGCCCCCCCACGCCGGAAGGGCTCTTCTACGGCATCCTTCGCCTCCGGGAGAGGGTGATGCGGGGCCAATCGAGAGGAGTGGCTCCCCGTGTGGACCTCTGAGGATCTCCTAAGGCGCTTTCCCGACCTGAAGGAGGAGGCGGTCCTGGACCGCATGCCCACCTTCCGCGTCCCCGGGGAGCGCATCGCCGAGGTGGCGCGCTTCGTCAAGGAGGACCCCGCCTTCGGGATGGACATGATGGTGGACCTCTGCGGCGTGGACTACCCCGACCGGGCCGAGCGGTTCGAGACGGTCTACCACTTCCTTTCGACGCAATCGCTCCAGCGCCTCCGCCTCAAGGCCGCCGCCCCGGCCCCCGACCCCGTCATCCCCTCCATCACGGCGGTCTATCCGGGGGCCGACTGGTTCGAACGCGAGGCCTTCGACCTCTACGGCATCCGCTACGCGGGGCACCCCAACCTCAAGCGCCTCCTCCTGGGCGACTACTTCCAGGGGCACCCCCTGCGGAAGGATTACCCTCCCGGGAAGCGATGGCCCGTGACCACCGACGATGTCTACCGCAACCTTCCCGCCAGCGGCGAGGCCGAGGATTTCGAAACCATGGTCATCAACCTCGGCCCCTCCCACCCCTCCATGCACGGCACCTTCCGCGTCCTGGCGCAGATCGACGGCGAGATGGTCTTGTGGGCCGACACCGAGATCGGCTACCTCCACCGCTGTTTCGAGAAGATGGCCGAGGAGCACATCTACCAGCAGATCATCCCCTACACCGACCGGCTCAACTACTGCTCCTCCTACCTCAACAACGTCGCCTACTGCCGGACCGTGGAGGCGATGCTGGGGATCGAGGTCCCCGAGCGCACGCAGATGATCCGCGTCATCCTGGGGGAACTGAGCCGCATCATGGACCACATGGTCTGCGTCGGCACCAACGTCGTGGACATCGGGGCGCTGACCAATTTCTGGTACCTCTTCCAGCCCCGGGAGGAGATCTACGGGGTCCTGGAGGCCGTCTGCGGCTCCCGGCTCACCGTCTCCGCCTGCCGCATCGGCGGGATGCTCACCGACGTGCCGGGGAACTTCCGCGCCCTCGTGGAGCATGTCCTGAAGATGACGCCGCCCCTGCTGGCCGACGTGGACCGCCTCCTCACCGCCAACACCATCTTCCACGAGCGGACGATGGGGGTGGGGGCCGTCACGCCGGAGGAGGCCATCGCCTACGGCTGGACCGGGCCCTGCCTGCGCGCCTCCGGCGTCCCCTACGACGTCCGCAAGGCCTACCCCTATTACCACTACGACGAGTTCGACTGGGACATCCCCGTGGGGACCGCCGGCGACGCCTTCGACCGGGTCCAGGTGCGCATGGAGGAGATGCGGCAGTCGCTCAGGATCGTGCGGCAGGCCCTCGACCGGATGGAACCCGGCCCCGTCATGGTGGACGACCCGCGCCTCAACCTTCCCCCCAAGACCGAGGTGTACAACACCATGGAGGGGCTCATCTACCAGTTCGAGAAGGTGATGTTCGGCCTCAAGGTCCCCAAGGGCGAATATTACGGGTTCAGCGAGGGGGGCAACGGCGAGCTGGGGTTCTACATCGTCTCCGACGGGACGACCAAACCCCACCGCGTCAAGGTGCGCCCCCCCTGCTTCGCCATCTACCAGTACTTCCCCAAGATGATGGTGGGCGGCATGCTGGCCGACGCCATCGCCACCCTGGGCGGCCTCAACGTCATCGCCGGGGAGCTGGACCGATGATCACCACCCCCCGCCCCCGGCAGAAGTTCGGCCTGGCCCTCTGGCCTCTCCTCAGGGGGCACGCCGTCACCCTCCGCCACTTCCTGCAAAACCTCGTCAACCGGAAGCGGATGCCCATCGCAACGATGGAATACCCCGACACCCGGCGCGCCTACTCCGCGCGGTTCCGCGGCCGCCACTGGCTCCGCTCCCGCGAGGACGGCTCGGTCGCCTGCGTGGCCTGCTACATGTGCTCCACCAACTGCCCCGCCGAGTGCATCCGCATCCAGGCCGGCGAGCGCGAGGGCCTGCCGCAGGAAAAATACCCCGTTTCCTTCGAGATCGACCTCCTCCGGTGCGTCTATTGCGGCTACTGCGTGGACGCCTGCCCCTGCGACGTCATCTACATGACCCGCGACGACGAGCAGGCCACCACCACCCGCGCCGATGCCGTGGCAACGCTGATGGAGCTCGTGGAACTGCCGGACAAGGTGCAGGGGGAGAAGCTGGGGTACAAGCCCTTCGAGGGCGACCGGCCGAAGTGGAAGGACATTGATAGGATGAAGTACTAGAAATGCCAGTAGCTGGTAGCTCGTAGATAGTAGTTGGGGTAAAACCGAGGCCGCGAGTATCTTATGTCAATCACAATACGCAATGATCTGGGCAAGACGATGACGTTTGGCGGTCATAGATGGCTCCTCTACCTCACTATGGCGGAACAATTCGGATGGAAGCCTCAAGGTACGCGCAAGCCTTCCGGTTTTGGACTTTTTCGTAAATGGCCTGGAAGTTATGACACTAGCGATGGACAGCGAGTAGCTAGATCTGATGCCAGCAATCTTGCTTTGGCTATTCAAAAAGCCCTATTGTCAGAATCTTTTGATAATCTTGTGGCTTCGATGGAAGCGCAAATGAAGGAAGAAGTACGCTCACAGGTTTCCCCTGAACTATTTGCTGCATTCTCTATTGAATTCGATTCATCAATTTTCAAGGAATTCGGCCTATTTTGCGATGAAGGAAGTTTTATAATCGAGTAATGGGATTCGCTACTATCGTTCATTAGGAGGCAACATCGCATGACCATCAAAGAGATCGAAAAGCACCTGCTCAAGCTGGATGTGCGATCACGCGCCCGTCTGGCGGAGAAGTTGCTGCACAGCCTTAATGAATTGTCTGAAGAAGAGAACGAGCGCCTGTGGGCTGCTGAGGCGCTCCGCCGGCACCGGGAGCTTGCTCGGGGGAAAAGCAAATCCAGGTCAGCGGCGTCCGTCCTGCGGGAGGCCCGGGACAGGCTGAAATGACCTTACGCATCGAGTTCCACAAGCTGGCTGAGTAGGAATTGAATGAAGCGACCGACTATTACGAGTCGGAAGTCGGCGGCCTCGGGTTGGCTTTTCTCGTTGAAGTGGAACACGCCATCGCCTCCATCCGCGAGCATCCCGAAGCCTGCCCGAGCCTTCTCCGGATGGGCCGCCGCAAATTGCTGCGCCGCTTTCCCTACAGCATCTTATACTTTCTCGCAGGGGATAAGGTGAGGATCCTTGCGGTTGCCAGCCGGAAGCGGAGACCCTTGCACTGGCTGGGCAGGCAATGGATTTCTTGGTACGCTTGTTTGGGTTGGAACCATTTGATGATTTTTCACCGTCGCCGGCCGTGGCGTGGCCTTCGGCCCGCCATCCATCTTGCTCTTACTCGAACGGCGGCGATGGATCTTCACCCGCCTCCGGGACAAGCCAGACGATCCGATAGACCTCCGCCGGCGTGAGGGCCTGACGGAGGACGGAAAGCACCTCGTCGGCGCCGGGCGGGATGGCGACCGCGGTGCGCGTGATGGCGGAGAAGGCCGCCAGGTCCAAACCCGATTCTTCTCCCTCCTCTCTCCTCAGCGACCCTGCGAGGTAGGCCTGCAGGGGGTCCGGGTCCAGCCACCGCCCGCGGACGGCCGCGTAGGCCTCCCACAGCCCATGGGCGGGGACGCGCGCCGTCCGTTCCCCGGTCCGTTCGAAGCCCTCTACTTCGAGGAACGCCGCCGGCGCCTCCACCACGAACTCGGACGGGAAGGGGCTGAAAACCATCCGCGACAGTTCGTCCGGCGTGTAGGCCTCCCCTTCCTTCACCCGGAGAACCGACAGTACGCCGCCCATCGCCTCCTCGACCCGCTGGAGGCGCTCCTCCTCCCCGGCCGTCAACGCGGGAAGGGCCCTTCGGGCTTCGCCGGCCAGGAGGTCGCCGAAGAGTTTCCCGAAACAGGGCGCGGCCCGGTCGGGGTTTCGTTGAAGATATTCGAACAACGGAACGGCTTGGCCCAGGTACGCCGCCACCATCCCGCTCCATGCCGACAGCTCCCGCGTCACCCGCTCCTTCTGCTCGCGGGTGGCCCGCGTGACGGCGGCCGGAAAGACCGCGAACTCCGCCGTCCCGTCCCGCTTACGGAAGACGGCCTGAAGGGGGGTGCGGGCGAAGAACTCCCGCAGGTCGCCCGGCGCGGCGAGGACCGCGCTCCGCTCGTGCCTCGCCAGGTATCCGCCCTGCTTTTCCCACCGGAGGGTCTCCTCCGCCGCCTTCACCGCGTCGAAACAGCGGCCCCAGGGGTCCCGCCCCTCCAGCAGGGCCCGCCGGGTCTCCTCCAGACGGGCGGCGAGGGCGTCGCTCTCCTTCATCACCGGCATGGCGATGGCGTGGGAGACGGCGACGCGCACCCGGCCGTCGGGAAGGAAGGTGAGCGTCAGGCGCTCCACCACCGGGGGACGGAAACACCCCCCCAGGACCAGGAGGGCGGGCACGAGGAAGGAGAGGA
>DCUZ01000081.1 GCA_002327305.1 Holophagales bacterium UBA2201
TCCCATCGCCGACAACGCCGGCGGGGTGGCCGAAATGTCCCGCCTCGGCCGCGACATCCGCGCCCGCACCGACAAGCTGGACGCCGTGGGGAACACCACCGCGGCCATCGGCAAGGGGTTCGCCATCGGTTCCGCCGCCCTGACCGCCATGGCGCTCACCGCCGCCTATCTCACCAAGATGCACGGCAAGGTGAACATGGACGCCGCCAATCCCTACGTCCTCGTGGGGCTCCTCATCGGGTGCATGCTCCCCTTCCGCTTCTCCGCCATGGCCATGGTGGCCGTCGGCAAGGCCGCGCAGGACATGATCCAGGAGGTCCGCCGGCAGTTCCGCGACATCCCCGAACTGCGCCCGGCCCTCCTCGCCGCCCAGAAGGCGGAATCGGAGGAGCGTGAGCCCACGGCGGAGGAACAGAAGGTCATCCGGGCCGCCGACGGCAAGGCCGAGTACGCCCACTGCGTGGACATCGCCACCGCCGCCGCCATCAAGAAGATGGTGGCCCCCGGCCTCATGGCCCTCCTGGCGCCCCTGCTGGTCGGCCTCTACTCGCCCGACATGCTGGGAGGCCTCCTGGTGGGGGTGACCATCAGCGGCGTCTGCCTGGCCATCTTCCAGGCCAATGCCGGCGCCTCATGGGACAACGCCAAGAAGCAGATCAAGGAGGAGGGGGTGAAGCGCTACGGCGCATCCTTCGAATTCATGAAGAACGCCAGCGTCACCGGCGACACGGTGGGGGACCCCTTCAAGGACACTTCCGGCCCCTCCCTCAACATCCTCATCAAGCTCATCAGCGTCGTCGCCATGATCCTGGCCCCCATCCTCTACGCCATCCATTTCGGGGGATAGGTCCGGGCCCCGCCGGGCCGGGGCGCCGGGGGGCGGCAACATCCGCCGCCGGGTTTCGTAGTATATTATGGAACGACCGGTCCAAAAGGAGAAGCCATGCGCTTTGTCGCCACCCTGTTCCTCCTCCTCGCCGCGATGCCCGCGGCCGCCCAGGCCCCCGTCCCCGCGCCCAAGGTCCTGAAGGTCGGCATCCAGGCCGACATCCAGGGGACCAATCCCCAGCGGGCCGTGGACAGCTACACGCTCTCGGTCTTCGGCAATGTGTTCGAAACCCTCGCCGCCTTCGCCCCGGAGGGGGTCCAGATCGTCCCCGCCCTGGCCACCGAGTGGTCCGCCGACGCGGCCTACCGCGTCTGGACCTTCACGCTGCGCCGGGGGGTGAAGTTCCACGACGGTTCCCCCCTCACCACCGATGCGGTCGTCCGTTCGTTCAGGGCCATCCCCGGTCTTCCGGGAACCATCACCGCCCAGGGCGACGACAAGGTGGTCCTCGCCCTCGCCGTTCCCGACGCGAATTTCATCCAGGTGGTGGCCCAGCCCTATTACGCCGTTCTCTCCCCCAAGATGCTCGAGGACCCGTCGGTGGTCTCCGGCACCGGCCCCTTCGCCTACGCGGGATGGGAAAAGCGCCGCGAGGTCATCCTCAAGAAAAACCCCGGCTACTGGCGCAAGCCGGCCGAATTGGACGAGGTCCGGTTCATCGTTCTGCCCGGCCAGGCCGCCCTGCTGGAGGCGGTGCTCGCGGGGAGGATCGATCTGGTGGACTACCTGGTGGGGAACACCCTCAAGGAGCACCGGTCCAACCCCGACCTCAAGGTGGACTCCATCATGGGCAACTCCACCGGGTTCCTCAACATGAACACCACGAAACCCCCCTTCGACGACAAGCGGGTCCGGAAGGCCGTCGCCATGGCCCTCAATCCGATCGCCCTGACCCAGAAGTTCTTCTCCGGTTCGGCGGGGGCGCCCGCGTCGAGCATGGTGCCGCCCACCCTGTTCTCCCACTTCTCCCGCCTCCCGGTCAACCAGCCCGAGAAGGCCAGGGCCCTCCTCAAGGAGGCCGGGTGGGACGGGACGAAGACCTTCGTCCTTCTGGAGGGGTGGGCGCCGCGCCCCTACATGCCCGACCCGCACGGCATCGCCCTGGAGGTGCGGAAGGCCCTCGGCGCGGTGGGCATCCGCGTGAGCGTGGAAAGGGACCCCGACCATTACTTCGAGCGCATGGACAAGGGCGACTTCGACCTCATCCTCAACGGCTGGATCGCCGACACGGGCGACCCCGTCGAGTACATCTACGCCAACCTCCACTCCAAGGCCATCGGCCAGAACAACGCCGCGCGGTGGTCCAACCCCGCCTTCGACGCCCTCATCGACGCCTGCCGCACCCTCAAGGGCAAGGACCTGCAGGCGAAGTTGAAGGAGGCCCTGGCCCGGGTGGACGAGGAGGTCCCCCTCGTGCCCCTCTTCTACGGGCCCCAGACGGCCATCCGCAACAAACGGGTGGTCAACTATTTCGTCCACCCGTTCGAGCAGTTGAGCGTCTACACGGTCTCTCTGGCGGACTGAGGGGGAAGGGCCCGCCGGACGGCAGAAAAACGGGACAATCTGAAAACACTTTGATTCTGGTCTGGAGCCTGCCGCCAATCGCGGGAGGGTGTGTGCGCGGGAACGAGGCGAGGGCAACCCTCCCCGACAGACGATAGGCTTCCTGGCGCCTTTTGCCTGCCGCTTCGCGTTCCGCCGGAATCTGTTTTCATCCCGTTGTGTTAGAATTTTCATCGTGATCATCGCCAAAGGGTTTCTTTTCGCGGCGGCCCTCCTGTACCTCGCGGGGGCCGCCATCACCGCGGCCGCCTTCGCCCGGTCCCGGCGCTCGTGGGTCGTCCGGGGTGAGGCGCTCGTGGCGGGCGGGCTCGCCCTTCACGTCCTCTCCTGCATCTCCTGCCCCTACGGGGAAATGAACCTCCAGCACGTCTTTTCCCTCCTGGCCCTGGTCCTCACGGCCATCTATCTCATCCTGCGCCTCTTCCGCCGGATCGAGGGCCTGCCCCTGTTCCTGTTCCCCCTCGTGTTCTGTCTCTCCCTCGTCGCCCTCGTCCTTCCCCAGGAGGCCCCGGCCGGACCCGACCTTCCCCACTTCCTCTTTCTGCTTCACGTTTTCGCCGTGATCGCGGGCATCGGGGGGTTTCTGGTCGGGATCCTTTACGCGTTCCTCTATCTCCTTCAGGAGCGGGCCCTCAAGACCAAGCGTTGGGACGCCTGTCCCTCCTTCCTGCCCCCCCTGGCCAAGTGCGACGCCTGGAGCGTCCATTCGCTGTGGGGCGGGTTCTCCCTCTACTCGCTCGGCATCGGCCTCGGGATGGTCTGGTCGGCCGTCTCCAAGGGGGTCCTCACCTCCTGGACGCAGAAAGAGGTGGCCGCCCTGGTCGCCTGGGGTGTCTTCGCCCTCCTCCTGGCCATCCGGCTCAAGACGGGCCTTCGGGGGAAGAGGGCGTTCCTCCTCTACACGGTCGGGATCCTCTCCATCCTCGCCGCCATCGCGGGCATCCGGGTGTTCTGATCCATGTGGATGCTGGGCCTGCTGGGGCTGAACCACACCACCGCGCCCGTCGAGGTCCGGGAGCGGTTCGCCCTGGCCCCGGAGGCGTTCGCCCCCGCCGCCGAGGGGCTCATCGGGGAGGGGATGATCACGGGTGGGGTGTGGCTGCAGACCTGCAACCGCTCCGAGTTCTATTATGCGGGCGAGGACCCCCCGGAGGCGCGCCTGCGCCAGCGCTTCGCCGCCGCGGGCGGACTGTCGGCCGGGGAAGCGGACGGGTATCTCTATTGCCACAGCGGCCGGGACGCGGTGCGCCACCTCTTCCGGGTGGTCTCGGGGATGGACTCCATGATCGTGGGGGAGCCGCAGGTCTTCGGCCAGGTGAAGGAGGCCTACGACCTGGCCCTGCATGCCGGCCTCACCGACCCCCTCCTCAACGAGCTGTTCCAGCGCTCCTTCGCCACGGGCAAGCGGGTGCGCACCGACACCGGTCTCGGGGAGGGGGCCGTTTCGGTCCCCTACGCCGGGGTGGCCCTGGCGAAAAAGGTGTTCGACGACCTGGGGGCCCTGGAGATCCTCTTTGTCGGGGCGGGGGAAATGGCGGAACTGGCCCTGCTGCATCTGCGGGAGAGCGGCGTGTGGCGCATCCGGATCGTCAACCGCACGCTGGAGAAGGCCGCCGAGCTGGCCGGGCGTTTCAACGCCCGGGCCCATCCCCTCGCTGACCTGGCCGACCTGCTCCCGCAGGCCGACCTCGTCCTCTCCTGCACGGCCTCGGCCGAGCCCCTGGTGGACGCCCCCATGGTGGAGGAGGCCCTCCGCCGCCGCAAGCGCAAGCCCATGGTCTTCATCGATATGGCCGTCCCCGCCGACATCGACCGGGCGGTGGGGCGGCTGGAGGAGGCCTACCTCTACACCATCGACGATCTCAAGGCGGTGGTGGAGCGGAACCTGGCCGAGCGGGCGCGGCGGATGGGGGCGGCCGAGGCAATCGTGGACGCGGAGGCCGACAAGTTCATGGAACGGTGGGCCTCGCTCCAGGTTTCCCCCCTCATCCAGGAGATCCAGGCGCACATCGCGGCCCTCCAGCGGCGGGAGATGGAGAAGCTGCTCAAGCGCAACCCGGGTTTTTCGGAGGAACAGGTGAAGGCCGTCCAGGGCTACTCGACGGCCCTCCTCAACAAGCTCCTCCACGCGCCCATGACCCAGCTCAAGGCCATCCGTCCCGAGCGCCACCAGCAGCAGATGATCCGGAAATTTCTGGGCTTGGAGGAGAAGTGAGGATACGCATCGGAACGCGCGGCTCGCGCCTGGCCCTCTACCAGGCCAACCTCGTCAGGGGGCTCCTCGAGGCGCGGGACCACGCGGCGGAACTGGTCACCATCGTCACCAGCGGCGACGCCATCCAGGACGCCCTCCTGATTGAACTGGGGGGAAAGGGGCTCTTCGTCAAGGAGATCGAGGAGGCCCTCCTCGAGGGGCGGTGCGACATCGCCGTCCATTCCCTCAAGGATGTCCCCTGGGCCATCCCCGACGGGCTGGTCATAGACACCTTCCTCCCCCGGGAGGACCCGCGCGACGCCTTTGTCGGGCGCGACGGCATGCCCTTCGACACCCTCAAGCGCGGGACCAAGGTGGGCACCGGCTCCCTGCGCCGCGGCGTTCAACTCAAGCGCCTGAAGCCGGGGGTGGAGGTGGTCCCCATCCGCGGCAACGTGGAGACGCGGATCAGGAAGATCGCCGGGGAGAACCTGGACGGGGTGGTGCTCGCGTGCGCGGGGTTGCGGCGGCTGGAGCTGGAGGCGCAGGTCTGCTCCATCTTCTCCCCCTTCGAGATGATCCCCGCCGTGGGGCAGGGGACCATCGCCATCGAGCGGAGGGCCGACGACGGGGCCGCCTTGGAGGCCCTCGCGCCGCTGAACGATCGTCCCACCGCCGCCTCGGTGACCGCCGAGCGGGCCTTCCTCGTCCGCCTCCAGGGTTCCTGCCGTGTCCCCATGGGCGGCTACTGCCGCCCGGAAGGGCTGGGCTACCACATGGCCGCCTTCATCGCCTCGCCCGACGGCCGCGAGTTCCTCAAGACCGAGGCCATCGGCGACGATCCCGCCGAACTGGGCGCCGCCGTGGCCGAATACCTGGTCGGCAAGGGGGCGTTGAAGGTGTTGGAGAACGCTTGAAGGCTGGAATGCTTGAAGGCTGGAATGCTGGAAGGCTGGAAGGCTGGAAGGCTGGAATGCTGGAATGCTGGAAGGCTGGAATGCTGGAATGCTGGAAGGCTGGAATGCTAGAATGCTAGAACGCTCCCCCAGCCACCCGTTATTCGTCCCCCGTTCCGCCTTCCGCCTTTTCTATACCGTCTACCGGCTACCGGCTGCAGCTCCTGACTGCCAACTGCCAACTGCCAACTGTTTCTTGCCCTCCTGCCTTAAGCCTTCAGCCTTCAGCCTATTGCATGCCTGATCGCCGCACCATCCTCCTGACCCGGTCCGAATCCGAGGGCTCCGCCTGGGGCCGCGAACTGGAGGCGGCCGGGCACCGTGTCCGGTTCCTGCCCGTTCAAGTGTACATCCCCCTCAAGCCCGGGCCGGTGGACCTCTTCGCCCACGACCTGGTGGTCTTCGCCTCGCTCCATGGTGTCGAGTTCTTTCGTGCCGCGTTCCCAGAGGCGCGGTCCACCCCAGCGGCGGCGGTGGGCAGGAGGACCGCCGAGGCGGCCCGGGAAGCGGGCTTCACCGTGGAACTGACCGCCTCCGAGGAGTACGGCGCCGTCCTGGCCGGCGAGATCCAGGCCCGCTACCCCGCCACCGCCCGCCTCCTTCTCCCCTGCTCGGAGCGGCACCGGGAGGAACTCCCCGCCATCCTGCGCAACGCCGGGTTCCCCGTCACCCTTCTGCCCCTCTACCGCCCAGAGCCCCTGCCGCGCCCCGCCGGGCTCGGGAAGCTCCTCGAGTCCGCCACCGACCTCCTCTGCTTCGCCCCCTCGCAGGTGGAGGTCCTGATGGAGTGGACCGATGGCCACCTCCCTCCGCATCTAAAGCTCTGGGCCGTGGGGAAGACCACCCTGCGCGCCTTCCCCGACGACCGGGAAGCCCGCGCTCTGCCGGCGGCGCGGGTGGAGGCGTTCATTGAGATGCTCAAGGCTGAAGGCTGAAGGCGGAAGGCTAAAGAATGAAGAACGACGATTGTTGCTGGGAGCGAGAAGATGACAATCAGTGCGGGTTGTAGAGGAATTAAAAAATGAACAATGGCAGGCGTCTGTTCTTCTTCGGAGCCATAACAGCCGCTGCTTTATTGTCCGGACTTGTTTTCGCGAAACTATGGGAATCAAGCCAAATTAGAAAGCTGAAGTTGACAAGCGCGAAGCTCTATTGGACGGCCAATTGTCTTGAACATTACTTCAGACAGCATGCAAGCTATCCACAACCCGGGCATCAAGGGGCATTTTCAGCCGTTTCAAATGAATTGCAAATTGAATACCCCGAATTCCTTTGGGCCCTGGACGGAATGGATGGGTGGGGCCGCCCCATCCAATACTCATGCTCGTTCGACGGATTACTCTATTGGATTATTTCCCCTGGGGCGGACGGGGTAGTGGAGATCAAGTGCGACTTCTCATTCCCGTGGCCCGGAAAGATCAGGTTAACGCGAGACCGTGATGAGGACATTGCTTGCTTCACGGGCTTTCCCGCTCAATGGCCCGATGGGTACTCTGTCTTTGAGCCGCCTGGGATCCTGAATCGTCACAACCTTATCCGTGACCTCTACGCCATTGATTCTGCCCTGTCCATTGAAATGGCCCCCTCCCGATTGAAGAAGAAAGGGGAGTTACTGACGCGGCTTGGGCTATTTCTGCAAGCAAAACAGATCTTTCGAATCCTACTTGAATTGGATACTAAGAATGCGGATCTCCTTTGCCAGATTGCAGAAATCGAGTTTCATCTTGGAGACCACTCAAATGCCGTTCTCAGCGCCGATACCGCACTACAACAAAGCCCAGATATTGCTAAAGCGTGGTATTTCAAAGGTCTTTCGCTCTATGGGTTAAAGAACAAGGAGGAAGCCCGGAAGGCGTTAGGGCAGGCGGTTGCATTGGATGTGACATTTCACCAACGAGCATGGAAAGACCTAGGGCGGGTCGAACCGTATCAGCTGGAACTTTGGAAATTTATGAACACAATCCCTGCCGAAGGGAAGGAAATCCGGGCATCTTGTACCCTCGTCGGGCCAGAGCAAAGGGCGGAAGACAGAAGAGGGCGTGGTATGCTATTAGACTATGAGAGGAATGAAAATGCGCGCTGAAGTAAGGAGAATAAATAGGTGACTGTCCCTATTTATCCGGGAAGCTTCTCGAGTCCGCCACCGACCTCCTCTGCTTCGCCCCCTCGCAGGTGGAGGTCCTGATGGAGTGGACCGATGGCCACCTCCCTCCGCATCTAAAGCTCTGGGCCGTGGGGAAGACCACCCTGCGCGCCTTCCCCGACGACCGGGAAGCCCGCGCCCTGGCGGCGGCGAGGGTGGAGGCGTTTGTGGAGGCGCTCAAAAAGGCTGAAGGATGAAGGAAGAAGGCGGAAGCTGGAAGCTGGAAGCTAGAAGTTGGAAGCTGGAAGCCAGAAGCCGGAAGTTGGAAGCCGGAAACTGGAAATTGGCTTAGGGAGGACCGAGACCGTGAATTGCAGTCGCTTTCGTAAGCAGCATCGGAAGTCAGAATCAATAGGAGACTGTGAGCTTGTTGAGAAAGACCAATCCTGCAAAGTGCGAAGTAATAGCCCGTTTCTTTTCAATAATCATTTGCAGAGCAATGGTTATTTCAACGGCCCCAATGTCCCAATTGCCGCAAGCTGACATGAATAAGCTATCCAAGGTTCGTTGGCTGGCTCTATCAATAAGTTGCGCTTCTTTTATCCTTATATTTATCCTTATTTTTTTCTTATCTTTATTTGATCGCCCCATTGGCATCTGGTTTAGCTGGTCAATTCTGATCCTCTTCTATGCTATTGCCACTATGGCCTCCGCTTCATTCCTTATTCAGATAGCGGAAATTCTCATTCAACGGGATCAATCTGTATTTGGATTGATCTTGGGCTTGATTTTACCTATTGGGCTGGTTGTGCCTGCGGTAATCGCCATTCCTAATTGCCATGTAGCGCTTTCGCGTGGTCGCGATACCAATACTGTAGTGATCATGATGGGATACCGCCATGCGTTAGAAGGATATTACAAAAGGAATGGGCACTATCCTTTACCCTCCTATTATGGCCCTATGTCAGACATATTAATAGAACTGAGGTCATATGATCCTCTTCTAAAGGAACGAGACGGGTGGGGGCATTTATTGATTTATCGATGCTTGCCTGATGGCGAAAAATATATGTTGATTTCTACCGGCAAAGATGAGATCGCCAATGAATCCTATGCACTCGGTGATCCAGAAAGTTATCATCGAATGAATGAGACTCCGGGAATGGATTGGGTGATGGTTAATGGGGAATTCTTCTGTTGGTTGGAAGGGCGGGATTATAGTTCTTCGATTTACACAGAGCATGAGAAACTGATCGCTTCGAAAAAGGCAAGTCAATCCCAACAAGGAATAAAAGGCCAGTCACCTAAATGACAATACAAACGGCTTATAATATGCATGCTGGCATGCACAGTGCCCGTCATGCCGTTCCCGTCCTTCACCCTATTTGAATAAATAGGGACAGTCACCTATTAAATTTCCAGGCAGACCAGATGAACGGGTCGGGTAGGGGGAGCCTCCCAGCGTCCCAGCCTCCCAGCGTCCCAGCCGATACAATAAAATTCCCATCCCCATCAATTCACGCTCCAGCGCCTCCGGCGCAGTGAACTGGACCGCCTGAAACCCCAGCGCCCGCGCCGCCTCGACGAACTCCGGGATGTCGTCGGTGTAGGCGCACGCTTCGGCGGGCAGGTCGAGCTTGGCGAGCATGTCCTTGAAAATGGCCGGGTCGGGCTTCATGGCGCCCACCTCGTAGGAGAGGGTGACGGCGTCGAAGAGTTGGAAAACCGCCGATTCCCGAATACCGTGGAGGAAGTGCCACTCGCTGGTGTTGGAGAGGAGGCCCAGCCGGACGCGGCCGTGGAGGCGCCGGATGAGGGCGTGGGTCCCGTCGATCGGGGTGAAGATGCGGCAGAAGGCCGTGATGAACTCTTCTTCCGTGCAGGAGAGTTCCAGGATGCGGGAGGCCTCGGCGAAAAACTCCTTCGAGGTGACCTGCCCCGTCTCGTAGCGGATCCCCAGATCGGAGTTCGCCAGCAGGGCGACCGCGAGCTCTTTGGCCGGGAGCGTCGAATGGGGGACCAGGTTCTCCACGATCCGGCGCGGCTCGAACCGGGCGACCACGTTGCCGAAATCGAAGACGACCGCCTCTACCATTTTCGCAGGGCCTTCCAGAGGGCGCGGTCCACCCCCTCGATGGGGCCGAACCGGACGGTGAAGGCCGATTGGGCGGGCCGGCCCGCGCGGAGATCGCGGATGTAATCGAGGAAGGCGGGGGCGGGGCGGGCGGGATCGTCCCCCAGAAGGAGGCGCGTCAGCGCCCACGCGGAGGCGTAGAAGCGCTGGAGTTCCCCCCCGTTCAGGTCCTCCTCGGGAGACCACCGGTCGAAGATCAGGCCGGGGACCAGGCGCCCCCTGAGGGCCCTCTGCCGGTCCCAGAGGTA
The DNA here is from genome assembly GCA_002327305.1 of Holophagales bacterium UBA2201. Classification (GTDB taxonomy): domain Bacteria; phylum Acidobacteriota; class Thermoanaerobaculia; order UBA2201; family UBA2201; genus UBA2201. The sequence continues at coordinate 10,068 of DCUZ01000081.1, forward strand.
GACCTGATGGAGGCGTGAACGGGCCGTCCATGCCCTTCCCGTGCGGCGGTCGAGGAACTCTTTCCGCTCGACGGTCCCGAAAGCCATCCGCCCCGTCTCGTCGATGCGCGAACCGGCGAAGACTTCCGCCAGCCCTTCATTGAGCCAGACCGGAGCGGTCGTCCGGGGAAGGAGGAGCTCGCGGACCAGGGCGTGGACCTGCTCGTGGATGAGGATCTCGCGGGTGCGGTAGAGGTGCCCCTGTCCGGTGGAGGCGCTCAGGAGCCGCAGGGTCCCCAGATAGGCGCCGTCGGCCCAGCGGGGGACCCCGAGGGCCGACTGGAACTCCGCCAGGTCTTGGGGACGGCGGAAAAGGTAGGCATGGGTGACGGGGACGGCGGGGGTCTGCGGCATCAGGGGGGCGAACACCCGGACGAACTCCACGGGGACGGCCTTCAGAACGGCGAGGCAGAAATCGACGGTCGCCGCGTCGGGTTCGTCCGTCACCATCGTCAGCGGCCCATCCCGGACCTCGTGCAGGGCGGCCGGGTCCATCAGCGAGCGGGCTTTTGCGTCCAGTTCTGCGCGAAACCGCTCCACGGTGACCTCGCGGCCGTCGGGGGTGGACACCAGGGGAACCGGCGGGGCGGCGTCGAGGCGGATGCGGGGGCGGGGGAGGTCGGGGAGGTCCTCGTAATACTGCCCGCCGCGGGGGAGGTCGTCGGGGTAGCGGTACTCCTCCGGCGGGGGATGATACAGGGGCCAGACGAAGATGTGGCGATAGGTGCATGCGACCGGTTTCCCATTCCGTTCCGCCGGCCGGGCCCGCCCCCCCTCCAACTGGGCGCGGAAAAACTCCACGACGGCCCCCACCTCGCCGGGGGGAAGGTTCTCCTGGCTTTCGAACGCCACCTGCCCGATGAGGCCGTCGGCGGCGATGGCCATGGTGAGGGTGAGTTTGGCGTCCACCCGGTGGCGAAGGTCCTCCCGGACCGCGGCGGGGGGATATTCCACGCGCGGGATGGCGGGGGCGGTGAATTCCAACGCGAACAGCAGGGCGAACAGGGGCGCCATTCATGCTATTATAAAAGAACTTTTAAATCCCCCATCAAGGAGTCCGTATGGACAAGGTCCGCGAATTTATCGTCAAGATGACCAAGGAGATCGTCGCTGAACGCACCGTCAACTACAACCCCGCCGACTTCCCCGCCGGGGCCGGACCGGACGGGATGACCATGCCCGGCGAGGAGATCAAGGTCACCCGCATCCTGGAACAATACCTCAAGGCCGCGAAGATCCCCTACAAGTCCCACGCCAGGGTCCCCAAGCGGCCCAATCTGCTGGCCACCGTCGGGAAGAACAAGCCCGGGTTCAAGAAGTTCCTGGTGGTCCTCCACACCGACACCGTCCCCTCCGGCGTGCGGGAGGACTGGTCCTTCGACCCCTTCAAGCCCTTCGAAAAGAACGGCAAGCTTTTCGGCCGCGGCGTCCTGGACAACAAGGGCCCGCTGGCCGCCTCCTTCGCCACGCTGAAGATGATGAAGGAGATCGAGAGTGACATCCAGGGGCAGTTCATCTTCGCCGCCTGCGCGGACGAGGAGGTGGAGGCCGGGTTCGGGCTGGACTGGCTCCTGGAGAAGAAGCTGGTCAAGTGCACCGACGCCCTCATCCCCGACATCGCCGGCTGCATGAAGACCATCAACATCGCCGAGAAGGGGCGCTCGCTGGCCAAGGTGCGGTTCAAGGGCGTCGCGGCCCACGCCATGGACCCCAGCAAGGGGGTCAGCGCCATCTATTCCGCCGCCCGGTTCCTGGCCGCCCTGGAGAAGGGCTTCCAGTTCACCCACCGCAAGCACCCCGTTCTCGACCCGCCCACCTTCAACCCCGGCCTTATCAAGGGGGGCGAGGCCACGAACGCGGTGCCGGCCTCCTGTGAGGTCTCCGTCGATATCCGGCTCCTCCCGGGGATGACGGAGAAGAAGATGCAGGCCGAACTGCTGGCCCTGGCGAAAAAGGTAAAGCTCCCCCGTTCCACCGTCACCGTGGAGCTGACGGGCACCATCCCGCCGTCGGAGGTCCCCGCGACAGCCCCCATCGTCAAGCTCATCCGCGAGGTCGCCCCGGAGGCCAAGACCATCGGGAGCGGCGGCATCACCTTCGCCAAGTTCCTGGTCCTCGAGGGGATCCAGGCCGTGGGCTGGGCCCCGGGCGATGAGCGCACCTACCACAAGCCCGACGAAGAGATCGACATCGCCGAGCTGGTCACCTATTCGGACCGGCTGTTCACGCTGTCGAAGAAGATCTGTAATCTGCCGGCGTAGCCGGCGGCAATAAGCTGGAAGGCTGGAAGGCTGGAA
>DCUZ01000075.1 GCA_002327305.1 Holophagales bacterium UBA2201
ATAGGGCAAGGCTATGCCATCGTCGACCTCGGTCGCAAATCCTTGCATCCAAAGCCCTCCGCGTCCTTTTGCGGGCCTTTCGCTACGACAAGTTGTGAGAAATCCGGGTTACGCCTCCATGCGCCTGCGCCTGTGCGCCAGGTGTACGTCAACCCCCGGTCTCAACAAAAATTTCCGCATCTCAACATTAGACAATTATAGCGGGACTCCTCCATTCCCGTGTCCCCCGGAGAGAGGGACTCAGTCCGCCATCTGGCCGGCGAGATCGGGAGTGGCGATGAGGCGGATCTTGCGGGAGGCCTTCTGGAAGTCGGTGCTGTGGACCTTCCAGGAGGAGAGGGCCATGACCTTCTGATAGGTCTGAATGGCCTTGTCCCGCTTGTTGAGGCGTTCTTCCGCCTCCGCCCGCTTGAGGAGGAGTCCGATGTTGTTGGCGTCGTGCACGAGGGCCCGGTTGATGAAGATCTCGGCGATGTCCCACCGCCGCTCTTCGATGCAGCGGTCGATGAGCATCAAGTAGGCCTTGAGGGGGCCCCGCGCCTGTTTCTTGCCTCGGACTAAGATCATGACGCCTCCAGAATATATCCTAAATGCCTCATTTGTCAAGGGGAATCGTATTGTCCCTTTCCGCCTGACTGCCGGATGGAACCTTGGGGCCGCAACGAAGTGGTCCGTCCATGGAGGTAAAATGTTGAGACGCGCCACTTTGCCAACGACCTTTTCCCGTCTTTCCTCCGCGCTGTGCTATCATAAAATTGATGGTTTTCCGCCCGGGGAAAAGGTCCGGGTTTTCCTCTGTATCGTTCGCACCGTCGGGGACACGCCGGGCTTGGTCGCGCGGCGGAATCCCTTCGCCGGGATGGCCCGACGGGGGACCGCAACGCCGGGAGGGTTTCTTAATCATCAGATACGGAGCGCGGGTCGCGCCTGAACGCCGATAGGAGGGATGATGATGCTTGAAAAGCGGGTCCTGCGTCTCATGGTCCTGGCCATCGGAATGTTGCCCGTCATGGCGGGATGTGCCCGGAAGGGGGTCGGCCCCCCCGGCCTTCCCCCCGGCGCGACCGTGGAGTCCGCTGGAATGGCGGAGATCCACGCCAAGGCGGCCGCGGCGGTGATGGCGGCCCCGCCGGGGGTCATGGAGGAGGGCGGCCTGGTCGGCGTTCTGGGGGGTGTGCACCTCAAGTTTCTGGAGGCCGGCCCGCACGAGGTTCTTCTGCCCATTCCCCAGTTGACCGGAACCCAGGTCCCTCTCTTCTGCGCCATCACCTCGGCGCCTCCGGAGGCCGCCGCGAAATGCCGGGTCCTTTTGCGGGATGGGTCCAATGCGGTGTTTGTCGTGCGGTTGGATGGAAACCGGGATCAGGAGATCCGCCTCGAATGGTCGTCGGTCGTCCTGCTAATCGAAGCGCCCGGAGCGCCCGACCTCCGGGACCCGGAGCGCTATTTGAACGCGACGGCGTGTGTCCAGTCGGGGGCCAAGGCGGTGAAGTCCCTGGCGGGGTCCCTGTGGCCGGCCGACGGCCGGATCGACCGGTACGCCGCGAACATCCAGGCACACATCCGCGGCATGAAGCAGGAAAAGCCGCCGCGGTCGCTGGACGCCGAGGGGATCCTGGCCAGCGGGGCCAACTGGATCTGCACGGCCAACGCCAACCTGGCCGCCGCCCTTCTGCGCGCCAAGGAAATCCCCGCGCGGACCCTCGCGGTGGTCCCGCCCATTTCCCAGCGCCTGGAGATGCACCGGATTGTTGAGTGCTATGACGGCGGACGGTGGCACCGTTTCGATTCCTCCTCCCTTCACGCGGACATCCCTATGAAGCCCTGGCAGTCCGTCGTCATGGCCCGGACCACCATCGCCGACGAGGAGGCCTCCATGAAGCCGAGGATGGGGTCCTCGCCGGGGGCTCCCTACGGGCAGGAACTGGAGTTGCTGACCCCGGGGGTGACCCTCTGGGGGGATGATTTTTTCTGGACGATGAGCAAACCCCTGGCCGGGTTCGAAGCGGGGGAGGAGGCAGCGGACCTGGCCCGGGGGGCATGGGAGCTGTTTCTCAAAACGGGGGCACCCGCCCCCAACCAGATCGAATCTGCCTGGGCCTCCGACGCGGGAGACTTCATCAAAGCGTTGCAAGGGCGCGAATAGGGCTTGCTTCCAATGGGTATTTCGGGCCGGGACCTTTGGACCGGCGCTGGAGGGCTTTTATTGACATCCCATCGGATTCCCAATAGAATGAATGTGTCGTTTGATTTCCGCTTCTCTGGAGGAATTATGAGGACTAAATTCCGGATGCTCCTGGCGTTCGTCAACCTTCTGCCCTGCCTTCTCCTGGCGGGCTATCCCTTCAGCGACGGAGCCGAATCGGGGATGGGACAATGGAGCGCCTCGCCTCCCTGGGCGGTCACCGCCGCCGCCGCCCACACCGGCCTTTATTCCTTCACCGACAGCCCGGGCATGAATTACTCCAACGATGCCGACCTCTCGTTGGCCATGGCGTCCAGCATGGACCTGCAGGGCGCGATCCGCCCCCGGTTGATCTTCTGGCACCGGTACGCGATGGAGAACGGCTACGACTTCGGACGGGTGGAGATATCGTTGAACGGCGGAATGAGCTGGGAGCCCGATCCCCTGGCCGCCTATACAGGGGGCTCCGACTGGCGCCGGGAGGAGATCGACCTGGAGAATTATGCCGGCGAACCTACCGTCCGCCTGCGCTTCCGCCTCCTCACCGACGGCACGGTCACCCAGGACGGGTGGTACATCGACGACATCCTGTTGGACGAGGGGCCGGCCGCGGTGGCGCTGGATCCGATCACCGTGCGGACCGCCAACAGCCTCGCCCTCTCCTGGTCCGCCTCCGCGGAGCCGGATTTCGCGCACTACCGGATCGTCCGCGGCCCCTCGGCGGGGTTCGACTGGCGGACAGCCCACACCGTGGCGACGATTGCCGACCAGGGGACCCTGGCCTACACCGACATCTCCCTGAGCCCCAAGAGCACCTATCGTTACCGGGTCGTCGTCTCCGACACCCAGGGGTTTCAGACCGCCTCCAACGAAGAGGCAGGGACCACCCTGACGGGGATGGATTTCCCGTTTTTAGACAACGGCGAGGGGGGTACCGCCACCTGGGTCGCCGACCCGCCGTGGGAGCTTTCCACCGAGGCCGCACATTCTGATGCCAATGCCTGGAGCGACTCCCCGGGCGGGAATTATGCCAACAATCTCTCGGGCACCTCGCTCACCCTCTCTGCGCCGATCAACCTGAGCGCCGCAACCAAGCCCATCCTCTCCTTCTGGCACACCTACGCCTTCCCCGGCAACGACCACGGAATGGTGGAGGTCTCTATCAACGGCGGGCTCAACTGGACGGCGCTGAAGGACTACACGAACGGCAGTGTCGCCGCCTGGACCCATGTCCTTGTGGATCTTTCCGCCTACAAGGTCCTTTCGGTCCTCGTCCGCTTCCGCGTCACGACCGACGGCGCCACGCAGGGGGACGGATGGCACGTGGACGACATCGCGGTGGCCGAGCAACCGACCGTCGTCCCCAGCCCCACCATCTCGGGGATCACTTCCCACACCATGGACTTATCCTGGCCGCAGAACACGGATCTGAATTTCGGCGCCTACGCCATCCACTACGCCCAAGCTGCGGGCGTGAGTCCCACGAGTCTCCTGGCGGGCACCGTTGAAGACCAGGCCACGACCACCTTCACCCACACCGGCCTGGCCCTGAATACCCAGTACTTCTACCGCGTCTATGCGGTGAGCCGCTGGGGGGTCTACGGGCCGGACAGCCCCACCGAAGCCTCCGCCTGGACGCTGAATATTCCCCTCCCCTTCGTGGAGGATTTCGAGGGTTCCTTAGACAACTGGAACCTCACGGGAGCCTGGTCCAAGAACGATGTGACCACTCCCCACGGAGGCACCTACTGTCTCCAGGACAGCCCCGGCAACTACCTCAACAGCCAGGATACCACGGCCACGACTTCGGTGGACCTCACGGGCACAGTCCGGCCCCTGCTCTCCTTCTGGGAGAAGCACGATTTTCAGACGAGCGCTGACTTCGGCACCGTCGAGGTCAGCCCCAACGGGACGACCTGGTACCGGCGCTTCCTCGCCACCGGCTCCCAGCCCGGGTGGCGCCAGCAGGTCATCGACCTGACGGAGTGGCGCGGGCAAACCAACATGCGCATCCGGCTCCACATGTGGTCTGACGGAGGGACGAACGCCGATGGCATCTACTTCGATGACCTGACCGTGGCGGACGCCGGGCTCCCCGCCTCGCAGGCCCTGCCGTTCCACGAGGACTTCGAGTCCGGCATGGGTGGTTGGCTCCGCTCCCGGTGGAGCGAGGTAGCCGAGTCGCCGCACGGCGGGACCCAAGCCGCGCGCTCCAGCTACGACGGGAGTACTCAGGACGGTGAGAACATCGCCGTCCTGGCCACCCCCCTGGATCTAACCACCACGGTTGCCCCCCAGCTCATCTACTGGGTGCGCGGCCACCTCTGGTACCGATCCTATTTTCGCATCCACTACTCCACGAACGGCGGCTTTACATGGGCCGAGCTGGCCGCCGCCAACATCAACTACGACTGGAACTCGGACGCCACCTGGAACCGGGGCCAGATTGACCTCTCCTCCTTCAAGACCTCCAACGCCTTCTTGATTAGGCTCTACACGAGCACGCAGTACAACCCAGACGAGGACATCTGGCTGGACGACATCTCCGTCGAGGATCTGCCCCCGGCGGTTACCCTGGGGGACCCTGTTCCTCACCTGAAGACGATGGACCTGAGCTGGACCGAATCTGCGATCCCCGTGCCGGATTTTGACCGTTACGATATCCGCCGCTCCACCTCGGCCGGCGTCTCTCTTTCGTCAACCCTCGTGGCGACGGTGACGGACCGCGCCGCGGTGGCGCATACCGATACCAACCCCCCCGAGGGGCTCAACATAGGGACGACTTATTACTACAAGGTCTTCTCGCATGATAAATACGGCGCTGTGGTGGCTTCCAACGAGCGCTCGGGAACGACCACCTCCATCCCCCTGCCCCTTTTAGACCCCATGGAGAATCTGGACAACTGGGTCCGGGGGACAACGGGGGCGACTATGTATTGGGGCACTCAGGCCCCGGGGCGGGACGGCTCGGGCACCTGCATGGCCGATACGCCGGGGACCGACTACGCCAACAGCAGCGACACCTGGATCTTGACCGCCGTGAATCTGGCGGGGACCGTGCGCCCCCTCCTCTCTTTCTGGGAGCGCCACGCAACGCAGACCAGCGCCGACTTTGGCTACGCGGAGATCAGCGGCGACGGGAGCAGTTGGAGCCGCCGCTTTGTCGGAACGGGAACCCAGGCCGACTGGCGGTTCCACCAGATTGACCTTGCCGAATGGCGGGGTAACGCAAACGTCCGGGTCCGATTCCGGATGGGGACCGACGGCGGCACCACCAACGATGGTTTCTTCGTGGACGATGTGACCGTGGTCGATGTCGGTGCCCCCATCGCCCAGACGATCCCGTTCCGGGAGGACTTCGAATCGGGGATCGACCCCGCCAAGTGGTATCGGAGCCGCTGGACGGCGGTCGCTGAGACACCGCACGGAGGGGCCGCCTGTGTCCGGTCGAGCTACGATGGAACGACGCCCGACGGGATCGATATTCTCCGGCTCGTCCAACCGTTGGACCTTCGCGGGAGCGCCGCTCCCCAGCTGATCTACTGGGTGCGCGGCCACCTATGGTACCGGTCCTGGTTCCGGATCCACTACTCGACCGACGGGGTGAGCTGGTCGGAGCTGGCAGCAGCAAACATCAACTACGACTGGGGTTCGGACGCCACATGGAACCGCGTCCAGATCGACCTTTCGTCTTTCAAAACCGCCGCCACCTTCTACCTCCAGCTCTGGGTCTCGACCCAGTACAATGCCGATGAGGACATCTGGGTGGACGACTTCTCGGTGGAGGAGCTGCCTCCGCCGGTGACACTCGCCGACCTCACGCCCCACCTGAAGACGATGGATCTGAACTGGAGTGAGTCGGCGATCCCCCTCTCCGACTTCGACCGCTACGAGGTGCGTCGCTCCACTGGGGCGGGCGTCTCCCTCTCTTCGACCCTGGTCACCACGATCACCGATCGCGCGGCCACAACCTTTACCGATACGAACCCCATTGAGGGGCTTAACATCGGGACGACCTACTACTACAAGGTGTACTCCTACGACAAGTACGGGGCCGTTGTCGCCTCCAATGAAAAATACGCGACGACCACTTCGATTCCCCTCCCTTTGATCGACCCCATGGAAGATTTGGACAACTGGGTCCGCGGCGCCAATGCTGGCACTCCCTACTGGGGGCCCCAGGCCCCCGGCCGGGACGGCTCGGGTACATGCATTGCCGACACGCCCGGGACCGACTACGCCAACAGTGTGGATAACTGGATCGTGACCGCGGTGAACCTCACGGGCGCCGTGCGCCCCATTCTTACCTTCTGGGAGAAGCACTACCTCCAAACCAATGCTGATTATTCGGTGGTGGAAGTCAGTTCCGACGGCAGCTCCTGGACGCGGTGGTTCGCGGCCACCGGCAACCAGGCCGGGTGGCGCCGCCACCAGTGGGACATGAGCGAGTGGCGCGGGAATGCTAACGTGCGTGTGCGCTTCCGCCTCTGGTCCGATGGGGGCACCACGGGCGACGGCCTTTTCGTTGACGACGTGAGCATCGTGGACGCGGGCCTCCCGGCCTCCCAGGCGCTTCCCTTCTACGAGGACTTCGAGTCGGGAATGGGGGCATGGATGCGGACCCGCTGGTCCGAGGTGACGGACAACCCCCACGGCGGGGCGACCTGCCTGCGATCCAGCTACGACGGCAACACCCCCGACGGGGCCCAGATGATCTGGACTATGTTGCCACTGGACCTGACGGGGTCGGTTTCTCCCCAGCTCGTCTACTGGGTGCGGGGTCACCTCTGGTACCGCTCCTATTTCCGTGTCAACTACTCCATCAACGGCGGTGGCTCCTGGATCGACATCGGGGCGGCCAACATCAATTACGACTGGAACCAGGAATCCGCTTGGAACCGGGTTCAGATTGACCTCTCCTCGCTCAAGACGCAAACGGCGCTCCTCCTCCGCTTCTACGTCAGCACCCAGTACGCGCCGGACGAAGACATCTATTTGGACGACATCTCGGTTGAGGACGCTCCGGCCCCGGTAGTCCTCAGCCCGCTGAACCCCATCACTACCTCGACCCTGGGGCTCTCCTGGACCCCCTCCGCCGCGGGCAATTTCAAGGAATACCGGATCTACCGGGCCAACAGTTCCGGGGTGGGCCTGGGAAGCACGTTGGTCCAGATCATCGCCGACTCCGGGACCACCACCTTCACCGACACGGGGCTCCAACTGGGCGGAACTTATTATTACCGAGTCTACGTGGTGACAATGAACGAAACCTACACGGGCTCCAACGAGGTCTTCGCCACGACACTTGTTAATCTCTTCCCCCTGATCGAGGACTTCGAGACGGCAACGGACCGCTGGACCGTCACGGGGACCTATCAGGTCCAGGCCGGGGCGGGGCGGGAAGGCAGCGCCGCCCTGGTGGACTCGGCGGGGGACTACGGGTGCAGCATCAATTTCCAGGCCACCACCGCCGTGGACCTGCGGAACACGACCTGGCCCATCCTGACCTTCTACGACCGCCACACCTTTGAAATGAACAATGACTGGGGAATTCTGGAGATCCTCACGGGGGAGGGTTCCGGCTGGAGCCGGGTCTATTACGTCAGCGGCAGCCGCACCGATTGGCGGCAGATCCGCGTGGACCTCAGTCCTTGGAAGAACAATGGGAACGTGTGGATCCGGTTCCGCTCCACCAGCAACGGCTGCGGGGTCCAGGGCGACGGCTGGAGCATCGACGACCTGAGCGTGATCGAAAACCCCCATCCGCCGCTCGGCTACCCCTACGCCAACAGCTTCGAGGCGGGATTGGACGATTTCCTCCAGACCACCTGGGAGGAGCGCGCGGCCAACCCAAGGGACGGCTCCACCTGCGTCCTCTCCACGCCCACCTGGCATTACTGGTCGTCGTGGAACGCCCTCACCCTGGCCGGGACGCTGGACCTGAGCGCGTCGGTGAACCCCTCCATCACGCTGTGGGTCCGCGGCCACCTCTGGTACCGTTCCTGGTTCCGGGTCCACTACTCCACCGACGGCGGCCTGAACTGGCCCGAGTTGACGGCGTTCAACCGCAATTACGATTGGAACTCGGACTCCACCTGGGGCAAGATCACCGCCGACCTGTCATCCCTGAAAGTCGCCGGCCTGCGCCTCCGCATCTACACCTCCTCCGACGGGTCCGGCGGCGACGAGGACATCTTCGTGGACGGCCTTCGCATCGGCGAGCCGGCGCCGACCGCCCCGACCCCCCTGGCCCCGGAGAATGGCGCCACGGTTTCCGTCTTCCGCCCGACCCTGACGGTGGCGAACGCCTACGATGTCCAATGGGACAACCTGACTTACCGGTTCGAGATCTACTCGGACGAGGCGATGACCCAGCTGGTGGCCCAGGTCCCCGCGGTGGCGGAGACGGTCTCCACCACCTCCTGGGCCGTGGACACCGACCTCCTGAACAATCACCAGTATTGGTGGCGCTCCCGGGCCTTCGACGGCACCAACACCGGCCCCTGGTCCGCCACCGCCACCTTTTACGTTGTTCAGGTCAACAACCCGCCGACGGTTCCCCAGATCGTCTCGCCTTCCAACGGGACAAGCCTGTGGGGGGAAGAGGCGCCGCTCATATGGTATCCCTCCACGGATCCCAATGCCGGAGACAGCATAGCGTATGACCTCCAGATCGACAACGACCCCGCCTTTGGGAGCCCTGAAGTGAACGAGACCGGGATCGATGAGAGCCATGGCATCCTGCCTCAGCCAGAGGCCACAACCATCACGGTGACGCTCGGCTCCCTGACGGGCTACGGCAGCCTTCAGAACTTTACGGTGTACTACTGGCGCCTGCGGGCCGTGGACAACCGCGGGGCGGCCTCCTCCTGGACGACGGAGTCACGGTATTTCCTCTTCGGGAACGACACCCTTGCCCCCACGGTATCCTGGTCCTCGCCGGCCGACGGGGCCACGCTGACCGCATCATCTGTGATGTTCGCCGGAACGGCCGCGGACGATTTCGCCGGCCTCGACTACGTGCAGTGGAGCGCCGACGGCGGCGCGACCTGGCGTCTGGCCGCGGGGGCGGGCTCCTGGAATTTCTCTTATGCCCCCGTTCAGAACGGCGCCCTGCAGGTCCTGGTTCGGGCGGCGGACAAGGCGGGCAATCTCTCGGCGCCATCCCCCCGCAATTTCGTGGTGGCCCTGCCCGACATCCCGATGAACCTGAGCGCTTGGCCCGACAATTCAGCAGTGCTGCTGATGTGGGAGGCGCCCTCCATGGCGGGCGCCACGGGATACCACGTCTATCGTTCTGCGGAGAGCCGAACGGGGTATGCGCGGGTCACCGGTGCGCCGGTGACGGGGACCGTCTACACGGACCGCGGCCTGACCAACGGAGTGACTTATTATTACGCGGTGCGAGCGGTGTATGCCGGAGAGGAGAAGGGATATTCGGACGAGGCGTGGGCGGTGCCGATGGCTTCGGGCCGGCCGCCGTTTGTTGGCGACCTGATGGTGACCCGTTCCGGAGACAATCTTGTTCTGAATTGGAGCCCGCTCACGGTGGACACGGGGGGCGGCTCCTATCCATGCCCCAATTATGAAATATACACAGGGGACATTCCGACCTTCGTGCCCGACATTTTAAACAATTCCAACCGCCTCGACGTCGTCTCCTCATCGACCTTCACGGTGACAAACGGAGCGCTTGGCGATCAGCCGCTCTACATCCATGTGACCGCGGCGGATGTCCTGGGAGAGGAGGGGCTCTGGACCCAGTGGCGGCGTGAGGAGAACGGTCAAGAAGCTTCAGCTTCGCCCGACTGGATCGCGATCTCGGATCCGGCCGCCTCCGCAGGTGGGTACCTCGCTTCGGCGACGATGGACGGTACGGTCACTCTGACCTTCAGCGGGACCGCGATCAGCCTGAGCGCCATGATGGGCCCCGACCAGGGGATCGCAGCGGTCTCCATCGATGCTGTCCCTGCGGGCATGGTCGACCTCTATGCGGCCGCCCGGCAGTGGGGGAGTTGGGTTTTCCATGCGGACGGACTGGTCGACGGTCTGCATACGCTGGTTTATCGGGTGACGGGGACGGGCAACGGCGCCTCCTCGGGGACGGCCGTAAACCTCGACGGGTATCTCTTCGGCCGGCGCTGAGTGGCCGGCCGCGGCCGCGGGCGCGTCGGATGAGGGGAAGCGATTCCTGCGGCGCATCTTCGATGTGCTCGGAACCCCCATCCCGCCGGAAGTGATGGAGAAGCTCGTCATCCGGGAGTAGAGGCCATTATATAATTAATATAGAGACGCGGCCCCTATTGTCTCTTACTCTTCAGAATTCCCAAAGCTTATGCGTGGGACGGCTCCTGCGGCCCTATCGGTGTATAATCCAGCTACTTTCGGTGACGCTTCCCTGTAGGAGGGCTTATGATGCGCTTGGCTATGGCCTTGGTGTTCGGAATTCTGCTTGTTCCTTCACTGCTTGTTGCCGGATATCCCTTCAGTGATAATGCAGAGGCGGGCATGGTCCAATGGAGCGCCGAGCCGCCTTGGGCGGTGACCTCGGCCGCGGCCCACGGGGGGGCCGCCTCCTTCACCGACAGTCCGGGGACCAACTACGCGAACGACGCTGACCTTGCGTTCGCCATGGCGTCCAACATGGACCTCCAGGGGGCCGTGCGGCCCCGCCTCTCCTTCTGGCACCGGTACGCCCTCGAAAACGGCTTCGACTTCGGCCAAGTGGAGATTTCGCTCGATGGCGGGGCCAACTGGGAACCCACTCCCCTGGCCAGCTTCACGGGCGGTTCGGACTGGTGCCGCGAAGAGGTCGACCTGACCGGTTTCGCTGGTGAGCCGACGGTGCGGATCCGGTTCCGGCTCACCTCCGATTCGACGGTCACGCAGGACGGCTGGTACCTGGACGACATCCTGGTGGACGAAGGCCCCGCCGCCGTCGTGCTTGACCCGATCACCATCCGGACCGCCAACACCCTCGCCCTCTCCTGGTCCGCCTCCGGCGACTTAGACTTCGCCTCATACCGAATCGTCCGCGGCATGACCGCGGGGTTCGAATGGCGTTCCGCCTACACTGTGACGACCATTTCTGCGGTGGGGACCCTCTCCTACACCGACATCGCCCTCAGCCCCAAGAGCGCCTACCGCTTCCGGGTGGTCGTGACCGATACCCAAGGCTTCGAAACGCCATCGAACGAGGTTTCCGGCACGACCCTCGCGGGGATGGACTTTCCGTTCCTGGATAACGGGGAAAGCGGCACCGCCACCTGGATTGCCGACCCGCCTTGGGGACTTTCCGCCGAGGCGGCCCGCTCAGGCGCGAACGCCTGGAGCGACTCCCCGGGAGAAAACTATGCCGACAACCTCTCGGGCACCTCGCTCACCCTTTCCGCGCCCCTGAACCTGAGCGCCGCAACCAAGCCTATCCTCTCCTTTTGGCACACCTTCGCCTTCCCCGGCAACGACCACGGCCTGGTGGAGGTCTCCACGAACGGGGGCCTCAACTGGACCCAGCTCAAGGACTACACGAACGGGACGCTGGCAGACTGGACCCACATCCAAGTGGATCTTTCGGCCTACAAGGTTCTCTCGGTCCTCGTCCGCTTCCGCGTCACCACCGACGGCGCCACCGTGGGCGATGGCTGGCACGTGGACGACATCGCCGTGGCCGAACAGCCGACGGTGGTGACGGCGCCGGTGCTTTCCAACATCGCGTCGCACACCATTGACCTGACCTGGCTGGCCAACGCCGAACCGAACTTCAGCGCTTACGCCATACACTACGCGAACACCACCGGCGTCTCGCTGACGAGCCCGCTGGCGACCTCCATCCCCAATCAGGCCACGACGACCTTCCACCACACTGGCCTTGCCCTGAACACGCCTTACTACTACCGGATCTACGCGGTGAACAATTACGGCGTCTACAGTCCCGATAGCGCCACCGAAGGCTACGCCTGGACCCTCAACAACCCGCTCCCCTTTTCGGACGGCTTCGAGGGGGCGCTGGACAACTGGAATCTTACGGGGAGCTGGTCCAAGAACACGACGGACACGCCCCACGGCGGCTCGGCCTGCCTTCAGGACAGCCCAGGCTCCTATCAGAACAGCAGCGACACGTATGCCATGACCGCGGTGGACTTGTCTTCCCCGCTGCTGGTGCGTCCGGTATTAACGTTTTGGGACCGGTTCGCGTTCCAGCAGGACGCGGACTGGGGGGTCGTGGAGGTGAGCACCGACGGGTCGGGCTGGACGCGCCGCTACTGCGTGACGGGAAGCCGCGCTGGGTGGGCGCAGCAGCAGATTGATTTATCCGAGTGGAAGGGACAGCCCAACCTGCGTATCCGCTTCCGCCTCTTAACCGATGGCGCCATCACGGCCGACGGCTGGTCCATTGACGATGTGTCGGTTTTGGACCTGTCCCTGCCGGTCTACACCCTGCCCTTCACCGAGGACTTCGAGTCCGGCGCCTCGCGCTGGCTGATCCCAAGGTGGTCGGTGGTCTCCTCCAGCCCGCATGGCGGGTCGGGCAGCCTGCAGAGCA
>DCUZ01000037.1 GCA_002327305.1 Holophagales bacterium UBA2201
GGCCGACGCGATGGGAATGGGTCCCAAACCCGAACTGTCTGCCCGGGTGGCCCTGTCCCCCGGTGCATATGATCCTGCCGCGGCCTGTGGTGGTGGGGATCGTGGACCTGAATCCGCAGATTGTGAGCGCGGTGACGCTGGCGGCGGGGCAAAAGGTATTGACCAAGATCGCCAATCCGTACTATCAGACGTTCGTGGCGAAGGCGAATCTGCGGGTATCGGAGGGGACGGGGGAGGAGCTGTACGCCGATCAGGGGCTGAGCATCTCGCCGGGCTCCACCTTCGGGCAGATCGATGTATACGCGGTCAACCCGAACATGGGCACGGTGTCGAACCTGCGGTTTTATCCGGATCGTCTTCCCAATCCCTTGGTGCCTCCCGCCCCGGGCGATCCGCTGGAAACTGTCGGCGTCTCCATCCCCACCGGCCCCAACCCCACCGACGTGAAGGTGCAGAAGGTGCCAGATATAGATAATCCGGGCAGCTATTTGACCCGAGCCTACATCTCGAACGCAGGGGACGACACGGTGACAGTGGTAGATACGGGGACGAATGCCTCTTTAGGGGCAATAGACTACGCGAACAGTTTATGCTATATCCCTGGAGATGCCCCTGGAAATCAGATTCATCGCAATGCCACGTCAATAGACACACGAAGCGACGGCTCCCACTCATATGCTTCAGATTTTGAAAGCAGCTCGGTTTCCATAATCAATCTGGTTGCGGCTCCATTCGGCCAGTGCCAGGATCCGATAAGCCATGAGTACGGCATAGGCGAGGCCCCGATCCGGATCGTGGTCCAGCCGGTGCCGGGCGGCGAGACGTTCTTCGCGCAGGTCAGGAAGGAGCTGGCTTTCGCGCAATCCTCGGATTTCACCACCCCCTCCAAACAGTCGAACCTGATCCGCGACTGGGAGGATGTGCACCAGTTGCAGGAGACGAGCGCCGATCCGCAGGCCGTCCTCGCTAATATCAACGCGTTTCAGACGAAGGCGAACAACTGGGTGACCGACGCGGCGCTCAAGAAAAACGTGAACGAAGGTGTAAATCTCTACCGGTCGGCCTACCTTTACAACCACCCGACGCTAAGGCAGTAAAATGTTCTGTAAAGTTCTCCTCGCGGGAGGGGCACTATGGCTCCTCCCGCTGTTCCTCTTTCCCCAGCTCCCCTATCTGCCCGGATGGCCGCAAAGTGTCCACGGCCCGGCGACCTCGACCGTCGCCATTGGGGACCTGGACGATGATGGAATCCAGGAAGTGATCTTTGGCGACTATTCCTATTTGGGGCAGAACGATTGGTGGCTGTACGTAAAAGATCCCGACGGCACGGACAAGCCCGGATGGCCCATCAATCTCGCGGGATGCGCCAATGCTCCCATCCTGGCCGACCTGGACGATGATGGGAAGATGGAGATCATCAAGCCATGCGGTGGATTGAAGGTTTGGAATTCGGACGGGACTCTAAGATGGCAATATGCCAATCCCCCGGGGATCACATTAGCCAACGCATCGTTGGCCGACCTGGATAATGATGGCATGCTGGACATTGTGGTCACGTGCAGTTCCGGCGGGGCGGTCTTCGTCTTCGACGCGCAGGGCAACGTAAGGCCGGGGTGGCCGGTGCTGTTGACAAGACCTCCAGGATGGGCTCCGCCGTTGATTGGGCAATCTGCATCCATAGGGGACATCGATGGCGACGGCCTAAAGGAGATCGTTGTGGGCGTGTATGATGGCACCTTCACGGACCCGAGTAGGGTCCATTGTTACAAGCCCGATGGGACAAGTTGTCTGGGTTTTCCAGTCGGCGTATCGTGGCAGGGGTATGGGTCAAAAGCAGTTCTCGCGGACATTGACAGCGATGGGCACTTGGAGATAATCATAGGCAAGGAAACAACGGAATTAAATGTCTACAGGAGCGACGGGAGTCTCTTCCCAGGCTATCCTCTGTTGCAAAGCGCGAGGGGCATAGCGATTGGTGATTTGTATAGAAATCAAAACCTGGGAATGGTGTTTTCTGCCTTTGGCATAAGCGGATACGACCTTCTCACGGGGGCGGCGCTTTCCAATTTTCCTTTCACGGACCCCTCCGGGCAGTTCGGTTTTTCCAGCAAGGCTCCTAATATCTGCGACTTAAGCGATGGGGCTGGGGTGGAAATCGCATCCGGAGCGGACAACGGCGGCTTTGTCTCCGATGGGAAGCTCTTTGCGTTCGGACTGAACGGCCAAGTGCTTCCGGGTTACCCTTCCGCTTTGCTTGCTCATCGTGCTTTGGCGACAGGCTGCGCCATTAACGACGTGGACGGGGACGGGACAACGGATATCTGTTGCGGGAGCGAAAACATGGAATTCAGCGTCCCCCGACACTCCACCGTCTACTGCTGGGACACGGGGCACCCGTACAACCTGGATAACGTGGACTGGGCGATGGACGGGTTTGATTTAGGACATACAGGGCGGTGGCGGAGGCTGTACCATATCAGCAAGGCAGGCAGCCAGTTGGCCGTGGGCAGTTGTCAGGGGCAGGGGAACCCGTGCTACCTGCCGCCGGATGGATCGCTGATCGCCGTGGATGTGACGGCGGTGCGGGAGCACGGCGGCGCGAACCCGGCGGGGCAGGATGTGCGGTATTCGCGCACCCTGGGATGTGCCAACTACGAAGGGCCGGTCATTGATCACGGCGACGGCACCTATATCCGGATGCTCCGCGCCCCGACGACCGACTGCACCACCAACCTCCACGCCTGGGTGAACGAATTCAAATTAGCTGATTACCAGCAGATCATCTTCACCACGGGGTGTGTCGTTCCTCCACCGTCCTTCAGCCTGCTATCACCCTCGAACCACGCTTCCAATCAGCCGTTGATCGTGACGCTGCACTGGGCCGAAGCTGGCGTTCCCCCCAATCCCAACTTGGCGGTCTCCTACGATCTCTATTTCGGCCCCATGCCAAATCCGCCCCTTCGTGCCTCGGGCCTCACCGCCACGCAATACACGGTCTCCAGCCTCTCCGTGAACACCCGCTATTTTTGGAAAGTCGTGGCGAAAAACGCCTGCGGCGATACCGTCTCAGTACTATGGTCCTTCGATACCGTTCCATGCACCGCCGCTCCGCGTCCTTTCGAGAATCTCAGTCCATCCGACGGGGCTGGCGATCAGCCGTTGGAGGTGGAGCTTACCTGGGAGGCTTCGGATCAAGCCTTCGCTTACGACGTCTATCTCGGCACCTGCCCGGATCTGCTGGAGTTAGCTGCCGCGGTGTCCGGTCCCCAGGCCACGGTCCACGATCTGGCGAAAGGCAACACCTACTATTGGAAAGTCATCGCCCGCAACCCCTGTGGCGAGCGGGAAGGGGAGGTCTGGTCCTTCACCACCGCGTGCCGCCACTGCCGGCCCGTCAGTCCGCCGTAGATAGCGGCAGAAAGAGGCAGGGGGTAGCCGATAGACCAGGGAATTGAAGGCAGGAAGGTAGGAGTGCCTGCCACCTCAGCGCTGCCTAGTGCCGTCCCTATTTTCGCCTCAATGCTTCACCTCCACCATGTCCACATCCCAGGAGAGGATGTGGGAGTTGTATCGGCATTTGGTGCAGTGCTCCTTGAGCACCGCCATGATGCCGTCGAACCGCTCGTTCTCCACGACGGAGAAGATGATGGTGGAGGTGCCGGGGAAGGCCCACGAGCCGAATTTCGGCCCCGTATGCCCCTCCCCGAACACCGTGGGGATCTCCGTCCAGCCGGGGACCTGCTGCTCCTTGAGGAAAGTTTCCACCTCGGCCCGGCAATCCGTGCTGGTGATGATCATGAGCATTTTCATGAAACACCTCCCACCGCGCCGCGGGAAGGCGGGAAGGCGGGAAAGCGGGAAGGCGGGAAGGCGGGAAAGCGGGAAGGCGAAAACCCGGGAAGGCGGGAAGGCGGGAAAGTTGAGCGGGGGCGATGAAGCGGGGGCGCCATCCAAAGCCGACATCTCGAACTTCCACAGGGCCAGAGGCTTTGAAATCCTTGGCGGCATCTTGTGCAACCATCGGGGCCAAGCCAAGGGCGGGAAAGCCGAATAACTGAAGCGGATGCGCGAACCGTCACATGAATTCGCATCGCTCTACTCCTTCATCCCCGCCTTCTGGAGGATCCAGATCATGGGGCACCATTTGGAAAAGCCCGACTGGAGGAGGTTCAGCCCCACGAAGGCGGTGAAGGCGTAGAACCAGGGGTTGACGAAGTGGCCGAGGGCCACCGAGACCAGGATGAAGGCGCCGGCGATGGCGCGCAGGGCGTCATTCACTTTCATGGGTTCCTCCTTGGAATTGAAGATAGCGGTCGTTTCCCTTGAGGTAGAGATAGTAGAGCACCGGGATGACGATGAGGGTGAGGAAGGTGGCCACGACCACCCCGAAGATGAGGGAGACGGCGAGCCCCTGGAAGATGGGGTCGAGGACGATGACCAGGCCGCCCACGACAAGGGCCGCGGCGGTGAGGACGATGGGGCGGAACCGGACGGCCCCGGCGCGGATGACGGCGTCGAGCGGGTCGCTCCCGGAGGCGAGTTCCAGGTTGACGAAATCCACCAGCAGGATGGAGTTTCTGACAATGACCCCGGCCAGGGCGATGAACCCGATCATCGAGGTGGCGGTGAAGAGGACCCCGGTGACCCAATGGCCGGGGATGATGCCCACGAGGGTCAGGGGGATGGGGGCCATGATGACGAGGGGGGTCATGAACGAGCGGAACCACCCCACCACCATGATGTAGATGAGGACGAGGACGACCGCGAAGGCGATCCCCATGTCGCGGAACACCTCGTAGGTGATCTGCCACTCGCCGTCCCACTTGATGGCCGGGGACTCGGCGGGGAGGGGCTCGCGGTTGGAAAGGAGGGTCACGCCGGGGAGGGCGCGGAGGCGGTCGTTGAGTTTGAGGATGGCGTACACCGGGCTCTCCTCCTCGCCGGCGACGTCGGCGACGACGAAGGTGGAGGGGCGGAGGTTCTTGTGGGTGATGGAGGGGGGCTCGGCGGAACGCTCCAGCCGGACGAGCTCGCCCAGGGGGATGAGGGAGCCGGAAGCGGAGTGGACGAAAATGCTCTCGAGCTTTTCCGGCCGGTCGCGGTCGGCCTGCGGCAGGCGGAGACGGATGGGAACGGGGGTGCGGCTGGACTCGTCGCGCAGGAGGCCGGCGTCCATCCCGGCGGAGGCCAGGCGGACAGTGGCGGCAATGTGTTCGGCGCTGATGCCCGACAGCGCCGCCTTCTCCCGGTCCACGGCGAGGGTGACGCGGGTCTGGGGGGCCTCGATGTAGGTGTCCACCTCCACCACGCCGTCGGTGGCCTCGAATAATCGCATCACCTCTTCCGCGAGGCGGTTCTGCTCCTCGGCGCTCTCGGCGTAGACCTCGGCCACGAGGGTGGCGAGGACCGGAGGCCCCGGAGGGACCTCCGCCATTTTGACGTTGCCCCCCATCCGGTCGCCGATGGCGCGCAGTTTGCCGCGTACCTCGGCGGCGATGGCGTGGCTCTGTCGGTCGCGGTCGTGCTTGGGGAGGAGGTTCACCTGCAGGTCGGCCACATGGGCGCCGCGGCGCAGGTCGTAGTGGCGCACCAGGCCGTTGAAATTGATGGGTGAGTGGGTGCCGATATAGTAGATGATGGAATCCACCTCGGGCAATTTCTCCAGTTCGCGCCCGAGTTCGAGGGCCACGGCGGCGGTCTTTTCCAGCGTCGTCCCCTCGGGCATGTCCACCACCACCTGGAACTCGCTCTTGTTGTCGAAGGGGAGCATCTTCACCTTGACGGCCTTGACGAAGAATAGGCCGACGGAGGCGAGGAGGAGGACGACGACGGTCCCCAGCATCGCCCACCGGAGAAGCGGGCGCGAGACGATGGGGCGCATGAGCCGTTCGTAGAACCGGTGGAACTTCCCTTCCTCCTCGGTCTCGGCCAGCGGGGTGTCACTCTGCGCATCGTGCTTGCGGTCCTTCACCAGGAGGCGGAAGGCCATCCAGGGGGAGATGGAGAAGGCCACGATGAGGGAGAAGAACATGGCCGCGGAGGCGTTGATGGGGATGGGCTGCATGTAGGGGCCCATGAGGCCGGAGACGAAGGCCAGCGGCAGGAGGGCCCCGATGACGGTGAAGGTGGCCAGGATGGTGGGATTGCCCACTTCGTCCACGGCGTAGGGGGCCATCTGCATCGGCTTGCCCCAGCCCAACTTGAAGTGGCGGTGCATGTTCTCGACGACCACGATGGCGTCGTCCACCAGGATGCCGATGGCGAAGATGAGGGCGAAGAGGGTGACGCGGTTGAGGGTGTAGCCGAACATATAGGAGGCCGCCAGGGTCAGGGCCAGGGTGACGGGGATGGCCACGGCCACCACCAGCGCCTCCTTGCGCCCCAGGGCGAACCCCATGAACAGGACCACGAAGAGGGTGGCCAGGAGCATGTGCTTCAGCAGTTCGTTGGACTTCTCGCGGGCCGTGTCGCCGTAGTTGCGGGTGATGTCCATCTTCACGTCGGCGGGGAGGAGCGACGGGGCCATCGCCTCCACCTGGGCGCGGACGGTGTCCACCAGGTCCACGGCATTGACGCCGCGCTTCTTGGCCACCGAGAGGGTGACGGCCGCCACGGCCTCGGGGCGTTCGCGGCTCTGGAAGAGGGCGAAGGACCCCACCTCGTCGCCCCCCAGGTCCACCTGGGCGACCTCCTTGAGGCGTATGGGTTTGCCGCCCCACGCCCCCACCACCGCCTCCGCCACATCGGCGGGAGAAACAAACCGGGCGCCGGCCTGGAGGAGCACCGTCTCCCCCGTGGCGGTCAGGGTGCCGGAGGGGATGAGGGTGTTGGACTGGGAGAGGTTCTGCCACACCATCAGCGGGCTCAGGTTGAAGCCGCGCAGGGCGGTCATGTCGAGGGTCACCCCCACCACTTGCGGGGTGCCGCCGAGCACCTCGGTGGCGGCGATCCCCTCGATGGGTTTCAACCGGGTGGCGATCTCCTCGGCGTAGGCGGTCAATTCGGCGTGGCTGCGGCGCGGGCTGGAGAGGGTCACGCCCAGGACGGGGACGTCGTCGATGGTCTTGAGGGTGACGACGGGCTCCATCGCCCCCGGGGGGAAGGCGTGCTTGAGGCCGGCGAGCTTGGTGGCCACCTTCTGGACGCTGGCGTCGGGGTCCTCACCCACATGGAACCGGGCGATGACGATGGCGAAATCGGCGTAGGCGGTGCCGTAGACGATGTCCATTCCCGCGATATCGGAGAGTTCGCGCTCGGCGGGGAGGAGGATGGCGTTCTCGATCTCGCGGGCCGTGGCGCCGGGCCACGGGAGGACCACGTCCACCATGGGGACCTTGATCTGGGGCTCCTCCTCACGGGGGGTGATGGAGACCGCGAAGGCGCCGAGGAGGAGCGCGGTGATGACCAGGAGGGGGGTGAGGCGGGACTGGATGAAGTACTTTGCCATCCGCCCCGAGAGCCCCAGCGGGCGCCTCAGCGTCCGCAGGAGGTCGCCGCCGGCCATCAGCGCACCTCCACCGGGGTGCCGTGGGCCAGCAGCGCCGCGCCTTCGGCCACCACCTGCGCGCCCTCCTCGAGGCCGCTCACCACCTCCACGCGGCCGCCGGCGCGGGCGCCGAGGCGCAAGGGGCGCATGACGGCCTTTCCGTCCTCGACGGTGAAGGCCATGGCCAGCTGGCCCCGCTCCACGACGGCGGCTTCGGGGACCATGACGCGGGACGGGCCGCCCTCCACCGTGAAGGCCGCGCGGCCGAACATGCCGGCGGAGAGGCCCGCCTGGTCCGGAAGGTCCAGTTTGACGGTGACGGTGCGGGACATCGGGTTGGACGCCGCCACCACTTCGGCGACGGTGCAGGCCGTAGGGCCGGCGAGGCCCGCGGAGGGGAAGTCGCAGGAGGCATCCGTGGCCGTCTTCACGGCGGCCAGGTCGCTCTCGGCCACGTCCACCCACAGCTGGCGGCGGGAGGCGTCCTCGAGGCGCACCAGGGGGAACCCCGGCGCGGCCATGTCACCCGGCTTGGGCATCACTTCGATCACCCGGCCCGCGAAGGGGGCCTTGATGACGGCGTCGTCAAGCATGGAGGAGGCGGCCCCGACGGCCCCGGCGGCCTGCTCCACGGCCCCCTTGGCCTGCTCGTACTGCATCGTCGCCATGTCGAGCTCCAACTGGCTGGCGGCCTCCTTGGCCTGCAATTCCTTGAACCGCTCCAGGTTCGTGGTGGCCAGGGCCAGGGCGGCCTGGGCCTGCCCCAGGGCGCCCCTGGCCTGGGCGACCTGCCCCTGGACGGCCCGGTCGTCGAGGACGATGAGGACCTGGCCCTTGCGGACGGGGGAGCCGGCGGCGACGGGGGTGGAAAGGACCTGCCCCATGATGCGGGAGGCCAGGGTGGCCTCGCGCTGGGCGTGCACGGAGCCGGGGGCGGTGACGGAACCCGCGGCGGCCTCGGCGACGGCGGGGGCGAGGCGGACGGGGACCGGCGCGGCGGACGAAACTGCGGGGATTTCGTGCTTCGAGCAGGCCGCCATGGCCACCATTAAGAGCGCGAGGGGAAGGGCGAGGATACGGCGGTTTAACAGTTTCGAGTTTAAAGTTTCGAGTTTAAAGTTTCCGCCCCCAACCCGCGGCTCGAAGACCGTATCTGGAGATCCAAAACTCGAAACTCGAAACTCGAAACCCGCAACTTGAGAATTGAAAGCCTTCACGGCACCGTGCAGCACAGAAATAGACTTGACGTTCATGGTTACAGCTCCTTTCCAAGGGCGAGGGCGTGGTCCTGATGGGCCATCAGGAGGTCATAACGCGCCTGCAACAGGCGGGTGCGGGCCTCCATCCAGGCGGTATCGGCGTCGAGGAGGTCGGTCATCTTCAGGATCCCCTTCTTGTAGCGCTCTTCGGTGATGGAGAGCCCCTTGGCGGCGGCGGCCTCGTTTTCAACAGCCACCGTCAGGCGGGCGCGGGCCTCCTCCATGCCGAAGCGGCTGGTCTCCACCTCCAGGCGCACCCCCTCGCGCATCGCGGACCGCATGGACTCCATCTCCCGCACGCGGGCGGCCGCCTGGGCGGCCTGGGCGTTCACCCGCCCCCCGGCGAAGAGGGGGATGCGGAGCCCGATGGCGCCGGTGGCGGAATCACCGCGCGTCCCGAGGAACATGTCGTCGTACCACTCCTGCGTGATGGAGATGCCGAGGGTTGGGAGGTGCTGGCCCCTCAGCCGTTTCTCGTCGGCTTTCAGCGCCTCGATGGCGGCCTCCAGGGCGAGGAGGTCGGGACGGGCGGAAAGGGCGGCCTCCAGGTCGGCCGAGGACCCGGTTGCGTCCGTTTCGGGGTGGTCGCCGGCGGGCATGAGGACCGCGTCCGGGTCCAGGTCCCGCCCCATCAGGATGGCCAGCCCCAGCCGGGCCGTCTTTTCCCGGTTGCGGGCCTGGATGAGGTGGTCGTCCATCTTGGCCAATTCAACCTGCGCCCGCAGGACCTCCGACTCCACCAGCATCCCGGTGTCGAAATAGTCGCGGGCCATACCCGCGTGGCGCTCCACCGTCGCCCGGGCCTTCTCCATCAGGGCGATGTACTCCCCGGAAAGGAGGGTGCCCAGGTAGGCCCGGGTCACCTGGCGGACCGTCTCCTGGCGCCGGCGCTTCTGTTGGAGCGACTCGGCCGCCTCCGCGGCGCGGGCGGCCGCCACGGCGTTGGAGATCTGTCCGCCGGTCCACACGGGGAAGGTGAGGGAGACGCTGGAGAGGTAGGTGTCCAGGTAATCGGGGTTGTTGGGATCGCCCAGCATCATGTTCTGGAGGGAAAACCGCTTCTGGTTCATCTCCATGGCGAAGACGGAGGCGGGCTGGTCGGTCCGGACGAACCCGGAAAAGGCCTCCAGCACCGGATAGCGGTGGCTTTCGGCCTCGTCCAGCCGCGCGGCGGCCCCCTCCACCCGGGCCTCGCCGGCCTTCAACAGATGATTGTGCTCGAGGGCGGCCCTCACGGCCTCCTCCAGCGTCAGCGCGGGGGGGGGCGGTTGGGCGGCCGCAATCACGGGTAGGAGCAGGAGCAGAATGAGCATCAAGCGCATGGATACCTCCTCGGTCCATTTTAACACGATGTATTGCGGTTGTATTCCATAGCGATAAAGACATAATGCCGGACCCGGGTCAACCCAACGAATAAGGCAGGCGGCCGGTGCGTCCTGATATACTATGGTGAACTTTTTTCAAAGAAAAGCGTAAAGTCAAGGTGATGACCATGAAAAAGACGACCCTCATCCTCGTGCTGTTGTGCGCCGCCTTTCTGCCGGCCCGCGATCTCACCCTCCGGGAGGCCGTGGAACTGACCCTCAAGGAGAACCTGGGCCTGCGCCTGGACCGCCTCTCCCTCGAAACCGGCCGGTTCACCCTGGAGGGGGCCCGCGGGATCTTCGACCCCGTTCTCGGGGTGGATCTGCGGACCTCGACCCAGGAGAGCCCCTCCACCTGGCAGTTACAGGGGGCGGAGGTCTTTGAGAGCGAGAACGCCGGGGTCAACTTTTCGCTCGGCCAGGTCCTCCCCACCGGCGGCCGGTACAGTTTGAACTGGAACAACGGCCGGACCGAGAGCAACTCGTCCTTCTACTACCTCAATCCCTCGTACTCCGCGGGGTTTTCACTCTCCCTCAGCCACCCCCTCCTCCAGGGGTTCGGGACCGACATCACCAACCGTCCCATCCTCGCGGCGCGCTACTCCTACAACCAGTCCCTCTCCGACTTCCGCCGCTCGCTGGAGATCAAGGTGCTGGAGGTGGAGACGGCCTACTGGAACCTTTACTTCGCCCAGGAGGACCTCCTGGTCAAGCAAAAGGACCTCGAGCTGGCCCAGGAGTTCCTCAAGATCACCCAGCGCAAGATCGAGGTGGGGACCGAGGCCCCCATCAATGTCTATTCAGCCCAGGTGGGGGTGGCGGTGCGCGAGGAGGCCATCATCAGCGCCGAGGCCTCGCTCAAGAACGCCCGGGACGTGATGGCCAAACTGCTCCATCTGGGACAGGCGCAGTGGGACGACCCGCTGGTGGCGGTGGAGGCCCCCGACACGGACACCGTGCTGCCGACCGAGGAGGAGGCCCTGGCGACGGCCTACGCGAAACGCGCCGAACTCGTCCGTCTGGACTGGCAGAAAGAGCTCCAGCGGCTCTCGCTTCTGGCCGCGAAGAACGCCATGCTCCCCGGCCTGGACCTCTCCCTGACCTACGGGTACTCCGGCGTGGGCGGGGATTACGTGGTCCGGGACTCCCAGGGCAACATCATCGAAGTCCTCCCCGGGGGATGGAACGACGCCTGGGGCCAGGTTTCGGGGACCGATTACCCCAACTGGTCCGCCGCCCTCGTCTTCTCCTTCCCCCTGGGAAACCGCTCCGCCAGCGCCGACAAGCGGAGCGCCGAGGTCGGGATGGAACTGCTGTCCCTGCAGGAGGTCCAGATCAAGGAGGTCATCCTGCTGGAGGTCCGCGCCGCCCTCCGCGCCGTGGAAACGGCCAGGAAGTCCCTCGCCGCGGCGCAGGAAAGCCGCCTCCTGGCCGAGAAGAACCTGGAAGCCGAGCGGAAACGGTACGACAACGGCCTCTCCACCAACTACCAGGTCCTCCTTGTCCAGAAGGACCTCTCCGACGCCGCCACGCGGCTCATCCTGGCCGAATCCAACCTGCGCAAGGCCTTTGCTTCCTGTCAATACACCCTCGGCGCCCTGCTGGAGTTCGAGGGGGTGGAGGTGGAGGTGCCCGAGTACGACACCGCCGGCCTCAAAAGCCCCAAGTTCCTGCAGTACGGGAATTACGTGGGCAGTCCGTAGACCGTAGACCGTAGGCCGT
>DCUZ01000004.1 GCA_002327305.1 Holophagales bacterium UBA2201
CTGCATGGGGATCACCCAGCACACCACGGGGGTGGACAACGTCAAGTCGTGCGCCAACCTCGCGATGCTGACCGGCAATATCGGAAAGCCGGGGACCGGGGTCAATCCCCTCCGGGGGCAGAACAACGTCCAGGGCGCCTGCGACATGGGGGGCCTCCCCAACGTCTATTCCGGCTACCAGAGCGTCGCCGACGAAAAGGTCCAGGCCAAGTTCGAGGAGGCCTGGAAGGCCAAACTGCCCAACAAACCGGGCCTGACCATCTCCGACATGATCCCGGCGGCGGCGGAGGGGCGGCTCAAGGCCATGTTCGTCGTGGGCGAGAATCCCATGATGTCGGACCCGGACCTCCACCATGTTCAGAAGGCCCTGGAGTCGTTGGAATTCCTGGTGGTGCAGGACATCTTCCTCACCGAGACGGCCCGGATGGCCCATGTCGTCCTTCCGGCGGCTTCCTACGCCGAAAAGGACGGGACCGTCAGCTCCACGGAACGCCGCGTGCAATTGCTCAGAAAGGCGATCGAGCCGCCCGGCGAAAGCCGGACCGATCTGGAGATCGTCTGCGCCCTGGCCAAGCGGATGGGGGGAAAGGGGTTCGATTACGCCTCCTTCTCCGCGGTCATGGACGAGATTGCGGAGGTGACGCCCAGCTACCATGGGATCTCCCACGAGCGCCTCAAGGGCAACGGGCTCCACTGGCCGTGCCCCACCAAGGAACACCCCGGCACCCCCTTCCTGCACAAGGAGAAATTCGCCCGTCCCAACGGCAAGGGGGCGTTCTTCGGCATCGAGTTCAAGGAACCCGCCGAAGGGCCCGACGCCGACTACCCCTTCACCCTCAGCACGGGGCGCACGATCTTCCAATATCACACCGGGACCATGACGCGGAAATCGGCCCTCCTCGACAAGGAATCGCCGACCGGTTATGTGGAAATATGCCCCGAGGACGCCAGGCGCCTGGGGCTGAAGAAGGGGGAACAGGTCGCGGTCTCCAGCCGGCGCGGATCCATCACCCTCCCGGCCAAGATCACGCACCGCGTCCCCAGGGGCGTCGCCTTCATCCCCTTCCACTTCGCCGAGTGCGCCGCCAACGTCCTGACCAACCCCGCCATCGATCCGGCCGCGAAGATCCCGGAGTTCAAGGTGTGCGCGTGCAAGATCGAGAAGTGCGCCGGCGCGTAAGGAAGGAGAGGGATGCGGCAGGATTTTCGAGCCGGGGCGGGGTCCGCGAGCCGGGGTGTTGACCCCGGAAAAGGGGGAGCGGGAGGAGGGGAAAGGATGACCGTCAAGTCCCTCATCCGCGGGAGCCTGCGGGCCCGCCTCATCCTCTCCTTCGCGACGGCCATCCTCGTGCCCGCCCTCATCACCACCATCGTCGGGGTGCAGACCATCAAGAAACACGGGTACGGGCAGGCCCAATCCAAGATCAACTCCGACCTGGAATCGGCCAAGGAGATCTACGCCAGCACCCTCGACCGCCTCAAGGACACCCTGCGCATCCACGCCACCCGCATGGTCCTCTACCGGGCCCTCTCCACCGGCGACCGCGCCGAACTCGGCCCCGAAATGGAACGCATCCGGGCCGAGGAGGGGCTGGACATCCTGACCCTCGTGGACGCCCGGGGCGCCGTGGTCTTCCGCGCCGCCAACCCCGCCCTGGCGGGGGACGACCTCTCCGGCGATCCCACCGTCCAGGCGGTCCTGGCCCGGCGCAACCCCGTCGCCAGCACGGAGGTCGTGCCGGAGGGGGTCCTGCGGCGGGAGTCGGAGGCGCTGGCCCGCCAGGCGGCCATGGACCTCACCCCCACGCCGCACGCCCGCCCCACCGACCAGAAGCGGCTCACGGCGGGGCTGATGCTCAAGGGGGGGGCTCCCGTCTTCACCCCAAACCGGCAGTTCATGGGGGTCCTCTGCGGCGGGATCCTCCTCAACCGCAATTACACCCTCGTGGACAAGGTGCGCACGGTGGTCTTCAAGGACGCTTACTACCACGGCCTGGAGACCGGCACGGTCACCATCTTCCAGGACGAC
The DNA here is from genome assembly GCA_002327305.1 of Holophagales bacterium UBA2201. Classification (GTDB taxonomy): domain Bacteria; phylum Acidobacteriota; class Thermoanaerobaculia; order UBA2201; family UBA2201; genus UBA2201. The sequence continues at coordinate 2,030 of DCUZ01000004.1, forward strand.
GTGAGGGTCTCCACCAACGTCAAGGGGCCCGACGGCGCCCGGGCCGTCGCCACGCGGGTGTCGGAGGAGGTGGCGGCGGAGGTCCTCGATCGGGGCGGCACCTGGCGGGGGCGGGCCTTCGTCGTCAGCGACTGGTATCTCTCCGCCTATGCGCCGCTGAAGGACCTGGACGAAAAGACCGTGGGGATGCTCTACGTCGGCCTGCTGGAGAAGCCCTACCGGGACAGCCTCGCCCGCTCGCTGGCCCTCTTCCTGGGGATCGCCGCCCTGGGCGTCGTCCTCCTCATCATCGTCGCCACCCGCGTCTCCCACCGCATCGCCCGCCCCATCGCCGAGATGGCCCTGGCCGCGGACGAAGTGGCCGTCGGAGACTACTCCCAGAGGGTCGTGATGCGGGGGACCGACGAGATCGCGCATCTGGCGGAGGCGTTCAACCGGATGGTGGCCGAGCTCCAGGACACCCACCACGCCCTCACGGGGTGGACCGAGACCCTCGAGCAGAGGGTGGAGCGGCGCACCGCCGAATTGAAGGCGATGCAGGCCCAGTTGTTCCAGTCGGAGAAACTGGCCGCCGTCGGCAAACTCGCCGCCGGGGTCGCCCACGAGATCAACAACCCCCTCACCGGCATCCTCACCAACGCCTCGCTGATGCTGGAGGACCTCCCCCCGGACGACCCCCGCCGCCCCGACCTGCAGACCATCGTGGACGAGACCCTGCGGTGCCGCACCATCGTCAAGGGGCTCCTCGATTTCGCGCGGCAGACCCAGCCGCAAAAGACGACCCTTTCGTTGAACAAGGTGGTGGAGGACGTCCTGGCCCTGGTCCGCAACCAGGCCTCCTTCCGCAATATCGCCCTCCGCACGGCCCTGGACCCCTCCCTCCCCCCCGTCATGGCCGACCAGGACCAGATGCGCCAGGTGGTCCTCAACATCGTCCTCAACGCCTCCGAGGCCATGGCCAAGGGGGGCGAGCTCCACATCGCCTCCCTTCGGGACCCCCAGCGCGGCCGGGTGGAGGTGAGCTTCCGCGACACCGGCCCCGGCATCCCCGACGATGTCAAGGCACGCCTCTTCGAGCCCTTCTTCACCACCAAGGCCACGGGGACCGGCCTGGGGCTCTCCATCGCCTACGGCATTTTGGAGCGGCACGGGGGGGAGATCCGCGCGGACAGCTCCACAGGCCACGGCACCATCATCACGCTGGCCCTGCCGGAGGGGCCCCATGGCGGATAGCCCCAAGGTGCTGGTCGTCGACGACGAACTCACCATCGGGAAGAGCTGTGAGAAGATCCTCGCCCGCAAGGGGTACGCCGTCCGCACGGCCCTCTCCGGGAAGCAGGCCATGGTCCTCCTGGAGCAGGAGCCCTTCGACCTCGTGTTCACCGACCTCAAGATGGTGGAGATGGGGGGGATGGAACTCCTGGACGCCCTCCGCACCCGCCATCCCGACATCGTGGCCGTGGTCATCACCGGGTACGCCACCATCGCCTCGGTCGTGGAGACGATGAAGGTGGGCGCCTTCGACTACCTTCCCAAGCCCTTCACGGCCGAAGAACTGCTGGCCGTGGCCGACAAGGCCTGGGAGCGGCGCCGGCAGGTCCTCGACATGCGGGCCCTGGCCGAAGGGACCCCGGCGGCCGAATTCCATGGGCTGGTGGGCCGCGGCCACCGGATGCAGGAGGTGTACCGGATGATCCGCCAGGTGGCCCCCACCCCCTCCACCGTCCTGGTCGTGGGGGAGAGCGGCACCGGCAAGGAGCTGGTCTCCCGCGCCGTCCACACCCTCAGCCCCCGCCGGGACAAGCCCTTTTTCGCCGTGGACTGCGGCACCCTTTCGGCCGAACTCCTCCAAAGCGAACTCTTCGGCCATGTCAAGGGGGCCTTCACCGGGGCGGTGGCCAACAAGCGCGGCATCATGGAAGCGGCGGATCACGGGACCGTCTTCCTCGACGAGATCTGCAATGTGGACCTGGAGGTGCAGGGGAAGCTCCTGCGGTTCATCCAGGAGCGGGAGTTCATCCCGGTGGGGGACACCCAGATGCGCAAGGTGGACACCCGCCTTGTCTTTGCCACCAACCGGGACCTGGCCAAGATGGTGGCGGAAGGGACCTTCCGGGAGGACCTCTACTACCGGCTCCACGTGTTCCCCATCGTCCTCCCCCCCCTTCGGGAGCGCAGGGAGGACATCCCCCTCCTGGCCTATCATTTTTTAAGGAAACTGGCCGCCCGCACGGGCCGCAAGCCCCCCGTCCTCTCCGAATCGGCCCTCCTGACCCTGGAAAACTACGATTGGCCGGGCAATGTCCGGCAACTGGAGCATGTCCTGGAGGGGGTCCTCATCACCCTCGAAGGCGACACCATCGAGCCGCGGGACCTCCCCCCCACCATTTATACCCAGGGCCAGCCGGGCGCTTTCGCGGTCCCCCGCACCAACGAGGAGTTTCTGGAGATGAAGCGCAAGTTGCGGGAGCAGGCGGTGGACGAACTCGAGCGCATCTTCGTCCACGAAGCCCTCGAGCGGTCCGGCTGGAACGTCAGCCACGCCGCCCGCGAAGTGGGGATGCAGAGGCAGAATTTCCAGGCGCTGATGCGCAAGCACGGACTCAAGGGGCACAAGGCCGAATAGGGGCATCCGCGCAACAGCACCCTATCCACCCAAAGGGTGCATCAAGATCGCCCGGTGGAAAGAGCGGGCAGTGCCGCTCCCCTCCACGGCACGCACAAGGTGCGGGTGAATAATATCCGATTTTCCATGCATGAAAATATCATTCATAATGCAAACCGTTGATAATAAAAGATATACTGCACTATCGCCGACCAGACGGTTCCGGCCATGCATATAGGCCTCATGCATTTTGGGGCGGCCGTTCTTCATGATCCCGGTCGTCTGAATATTACTTAAGATATTGAAATATAAGGCAGTTATTTTGATTATTGCGTCCGGATAGGCATGAAATGGAAAGTTGGCACGGGTGATGCATTATAGAAGGGTGCCGAAGGGAAACCCCCGAGGCAATTCTGAAACGAAGGAGCTTGATCATGGAAAACACCGCCGCCGTTGCCCGCAAGACCCGGATCCTCGTCGTGGATGACGAAAGCAGCATCTGCCGGAGCGTGGACAAGATCCTCACCCGCCGCGGTTTCGCCGTCACCCAGGCCCAGAGCGTCAACAACGCCCTCGATGTCCTCAAGCGCGAGGAGCAGGTGGACATGATCATCGCCGACCTCATGATGCCCCAGGTCAACGGCATCGAACTCCTGAAAATGGTCAAGGAGAACGCCCCCGCCCTCCCCTTCCTCATGATCACCGGCTTCCCCACCATCCCCACCGCCGTCGAGGCCACCCGGCTGGGCGCCGCCGGCTTCATCCCGAAACCCTTCACCCCCGAAGAGCTGGAGCATGCCGTCGAGCAGGCCCTGGCCGAAACCCCCGCGGCGGCCGCCGACGCCCTCCCCGAGGAAGGCCTCATCGACGCCGACATGCCCTTCGACGCCCGCGAGGTCGCCAAGGCCACCTCCGCCGAATATGTCCAGCACCTCACCCGCTCCGATGTCCCCGTGGTCCAGGTCCCGGCCCGCCGCCCCGCCGTCGCCGCCGACTTCTGCACCCTCGGCCAGCGCTCCTGCAAGAAGTTCGTCAACAAGGGCATCTGCCCGGGGCGTGAGTGCCCCCTGGTCGTCGCCGAGCGCCGCAAGGCCGCCCAGCACCAGACCCTCCACGACAAAATCGAGGACCCGGTGGATGTGGACATGCCCTTCTCCTACGCCGAGCTCTCCGCCGCCACCGGCGAGGCCTACGCCGCCTCCGTCGGCACCTCCGGCCTCCCCGTCGTGAGCCACTACCGCGAGGCCGCCGCCGCCGTCAAGCCCCCCCGGGTGCTGGTGGTGGACGACGAGCCCGTGGTGGCCAACTCCATCCACAAGACCCTCACCCGCCGCGGATACGAGATCGCCGAGGCCTTCAACGGCCGCGACGCCATGGACCGCATCCTCAACGAGGTGTTCGACCTCGTCCTCCTCGACATGAAACTGGGCTCCGAAAACGGCCTCGACATCCTCTCCCGGATCAAGAAGGCCAACCCCGGCCTCCCCGTGGTCATGGTCACCGGCTACGCCTCCGTGGANNGACGACTACATGGCCAAGCCCTTCACCCCCGAGGAGCTCTTCGGCGTCGCCCGCAAGACCCTGCAGAAGCACATCAACTGACGCAAGCCTCCTGGCCCGATGCCAGGTTTTCCAACCATCCTGCTATGCTATGCCCCCCGAAAGGGGGGTTTTTTTATTCGGTTCCATACATACACGACCGCGCCCGGCGCACCGGCCGCGCCCCCGTGTTCAGCCGGGTGCGGGGGGGTGGGGCGGCGGAGCCGGTGGGAGGATGATGGGGATCGGCGGATGAAATGAAACGGGTAAACGGACCTAACGCCCCATCCCCTCCGGTGATTGCAGAAATCGGCCGTCGGAAAAGACGATATCGGAGGCCGCCTTCAGGGTGCGGGTGGCGTTGGCGTATGAATCGGCGTCCCACCGACCGTCCCCGCCCATGGAACGGATTCCATAGGACTGATGACCCTGCGTTGTGCATCGGACGGCGAATTGCAGGGGACGGCTCCACCCATCCTGCAGGGGAAGCTCCTGAATATAAGTGGGGACCAGCAGGGCTTGCAATTCCGCCGGCTTGATGTTGTCCCATTGAAGGTCGGGCGCCGCCATCTTCGGCGGGCAGTAGGTGCTGAAGTCGTGGAAACAAGTCTCCCAGGCCGCCGCGATGGCTTTCATGGAGGCCATGGTGCTTTTTTGCTGAGCGATCGCCGATCGGGAGGGGGCCGCGGAAGGGGGGGGCGGATCCTCCCCCCGGATGACCGCCGACGGCGGCACTACAACAATCAACGCGAGGAGAGCGCCGCCCAGGCGGACGACGAATCCGGAACGGTGCTTCGGGTGACTATTCATGCTTCTCCCCCCGGGGTTGGAGTGGATTGCCGGTGACACTTCGCCATGCTACCACCTAAGGAAAGTCCGCGCAAGCGATCCCGGGGCGCGTCCGGGAGGCCATGGGGGAGGCCCGCCGGCCGGCGACCCTTCGGGGAGGGAAATATCGTATAATCCCCCTATGGATCCGATCAGCTTTCCGGAGGAGTTGCTGGATCGCGCCAAACGGGGGGAAGCCGTGGCGTTCCAGGAACTTTACGCCCGCGCCCGCGCCTTCGCCTACCGGATCGGGGTCGCCCATTTCGAGCTGAAACACGAGGACGCCGAGGATGTCGCCCAGGAGGTGACCTGGTCCTTCCATCGCAATCTGCCCTTGGTGGAGCGGCCCGATTCCTGGCTCTTCGCCGCCGTGCGCAACCAGGTCCACCGACTGCAAAAGGAGCCGGCGCGGACGGACCTCCGCGCGGTGGAACAGGCCTCCTGTCCCCTCGCGGCCCCCCACACCGACCTCTGGGACGGCCTGTTGCGGCTGTCCACGCTGTGCCGCCGGCTCATCCTCCACCTGTTCTTCTGGGGATACACCGAGCGGGAGATCGGCCGCCGGCAGCACCTGCACCATACCACCGTGGGACAGCGGAAACGCCGCTGTTTCGGCAACCTGTTTCAGATCATGGATGGAGACGCCAATGGACAGGGAATGCTATCGTCCCGACGAGATCCTGCATCTCGAGGGGAACGAACCCCACCTGAGCCTGTGCCCGACCTGCCGTAGCCGCTACGACCGGGGGCGGGCCTTTGTGGGCGCTGCGGTGCGCGCCGCGGGGCCGGCGTCCGCCGCCGGCGCCGGTTGGAAAGCCGCCCAAGCCTCACGGGCCCAGCTGGCGGCGATAGCGCCCGGGAGCGTGCCGGCTCCGGAGGCGCTTCCGGCGGGGCGAGCGGCGCCCACCCCCGAAATGGTCCTGGATTGTTGTGAACGCTCCCGGCAGGACCTGCTGTGCAGCCCCAACCGGGCGGAGCGATGGCTGGAGGCGGCCGCCGGGGTCCTGTCGGCCGTCACGGAGTCGGAGAACCCCTGGAGGGAGCGGGACCGGCAATGGGCGGCGGCGCGCCTGGAGGCCGCCCGGGGAAACCTGCTGGCCGCCCGGGGACGGATCGGTGAAGCGCACACGGTGCTGACGGCCGCGCGCAACCGCTTCGAGGCGCTGGGGGATGAATTCCAGACCCTTCTGGCCGCGCGAAGCCTCTCCTTCACCCTGGCCAAGAAGGGACGACTGCTGGAAGCCCGCGACCTGTGCCTGGAGGCGGCATACGCCCTGGCCGGCTACGGGGCCGCCGCCGAGGTCCGGTACCTGCTGAACAACCTCGCCTTGATCCGGCTGGCCCTCTCGGAGCCCCGAAAAGCAGCGGCGCTCTTCCACCACCTCCTCCGGCGACTGGAGCCGCACGATCCCTTCCAGCCCACCATCCGCCGCAATGCCATCCTGCCGCTGATGGAGGCGGGGCGGTGGGGGGGGGCCCTGGGCGATGCGCGACGGTTGGCCCGGGAACTCGAGGCGGGGGACCTGGGGGTGGAGCGGGCGAGAACGCACCGGCTCATCGGCGAGATCCTGCTCGTGTCGGGTGAACCGTCGGCGGCCCAAGTCACCCTGCGCCGGGCCGCTCGGGACTTTGAGAACCTCGGGGCCGGGTATGAAACGGCCCAGACCGAAGCCCTCCTCGGGCAGGCCTGCCTCGCCACGGGCGACCACCGGGAAGCCGAAGGGCGCTTCCGGCGGGCCCTGCAATTCTACATGGAAGAGGGCTTCGCCGTGGACCTCATCCATCTGCTGGAGGCCTGGAGCCGCGAGGCCGGAGAGGGAGGCGCCGGAGAGCGGGAATTCGCCGCCTTCCGACAGTACTGGCGGTTCGCTCCGGCGTCCGCCCCGGTCTGCTGAAGAGAGGTCGTTCAACCGCGAAGCCGCACCTGAAATAGGCGGTTTACCCCGCCGGCCCGAGGGGCGCCCCGGGGCGATCTTCAATCTGCCCAGCGTCCCTATCTCCAAAATCCGAAAATTCGACACTTCCTGAATGAAATCCATTCAGGAGGTGCGTCATGCACAGATCCAAAGTCACGGCATTCATCCTTTTCCTTTTGGCGGGGGCCCTGCTCTTTTCCCAAACCCCCCAGTGGAGCAAAGAGGCCCAGAAGCTCGGCAACAGCATCCGGACCCTGGACACGCTCCTCTCCGTCAACCCCTTCCCCGACGAGGTGCCGGGGCTGGAGACGGCCATCGGCAACAAAGCCGGCCAGGTGATGGCGGACCTCGCCGCCCTCCAGAGCGCCATGGAGAGCGAGATGGCATCGCTGAGCGGGACCGAGCGGCAGGAGGCTCTCGACGCCTGGGCGTCGCTCATGGCCCAGACGGCCGATGTGGGCAACCGTCTCTATATCCGGGGCTTTGCCACCCTCTCCCACGACCTGGTGGACACCTACAGCACCGCCCGCGCCGCCTACTTCACGCTGGCGGACAGTTACACGCTCATCACCAAACGGCTCCCCATCGGCACCCATTTGCAGGACGGCGGGGGATGGATCCCCTGGTAACGGATCTTCCCTTCCCGTCGGGCGGGTCCGATCCCCGCCCCATTCCTTGAAAGGAGGCGCCATGACGACTGCCTGTTCTGTGGTCGGTGAGCGGGGGCCGCGCCCGGGCCCGGGTGCCGTCCCGCAACAATGGCCGTCCGACCGGTCATTCCACGAGGAACTCGGCCGATGGCGGGTGGCCTGGATCAAGACCCGGCATGAAAAGACCTTCGCCGACGAACTGCGGGATCTCGGATTCCCGTACTACCTGCCCATGATGGAACGCACCCACCGGCGCCCCGACAACGGCAGGCCCAGAAAGGCCTGGGTCCCCCTCTTTCCCTCCTACGTCGCCTTCGCCGGATCCGGGCCGATCACCCCCCTTTACCAGACGGGACGGCTCCATCGCATCCTGCCCGTGCCCGACCAGGAGCGCTTTGTCGCCGATCTCGAAGCCGTCCGTCGGGTTCTCGCGTCAAGGCGGCCCGTGGCGGTCCATCCCGGCCTTCGCCCCGGGGTTGTGGTGCGCATCGTCCGGGGAGCCTTCCAGGGGCTGACGGGGCCCATTGAACGGCATGACGGGGGATGGCGGTTCTGGGTGAATGTGGAGATGTTCAACCGCTCCCTCAGCGTGCAATTGCCCGCGGAGGCCCTTCAAGGTCCTTGACAAAGACCGGGACCCGGATTATGATGCTGCCATGAATTTCGGCACCCTCTTCCACCCGGTCCGGTACCGCTGAGGGACGCCGAAGGCATTGCTATTCCCCGCCCATCCGATCGCATAACCCGCCTCAAACGACAACGCTGAACCGTGCGCCCCTGTTAGTACAGCCACGACCCCATCAGCCGTGTTCCCCCGCCCCCCGTCCCCCACCCCTCGCCCCTCGCCCCTCG
>DCUZ01000013.1 GCA_002327305.1 Holophagales bacterium UBA2201
TCCTTTTTCGGCTGAACCAAAACAGATCAAGTCCGGCATGACACTCCTTATGCTGTCATGCTGGAGCCTGCCCCGGACCGGATCCGGGGAAAGTCAGCATCCCGGGCGCCTTGGCTGTGCAAGCCCAATGTTGGCCGGAACAATAAAAGGAAGGCCGACGGAGCAAGACACAGCAGACGGGGACCTGTGCGGTCTTGCAGCAGGGAAATTGTAAAAATGCGGGATAATACCTCCGAAACGACCCCCGTTGCCGGATCGGTCACCGCCCGGCGGCCCAGAAGGAGCGCCCCATGAAGATGACCCGGACACACCGCCGCGCCTTTACGGCATGGATGCTGGTCGCGATGGCCGGCCTGCCTGCCTTTGGCCAGGTGAACCGGGCGGATCCCGGGCCCGGACCGCTTGCCGCAGACCAGGCCCGCCCCTCCGGCCTGCCGTCGGTCGGCAAATGGATGCTGGACGCGCAGGGCCGGCCGGCGAACTGGCTGGGGAAGTCCTACCGTGGCAAGGCGCTGAGAGAGCCCATCAACATCATCGTCCTGGACCAGTCGTCGCGCACCGCCGACGAGGCCCGGGAGCGGCTCGTGCGGAATTGCGCGTCGGCGGGCTACCCTGTCCGCAAGGGGCATTCGGGGGGATATTCGGGGGTCATCGGCGGCATCGCCTACGGACAGATCCCCGGGGGGGACAGAGTGGCCTTTTCCAACGGGCCCTTCGAGTTCGACAACAACCACGGCCGGTTCTTCGGCCCCCACCCCTTCGACGGCGGGTGGGTCTTCATCGGGGCCCTCAGCCGTGAAAAGGTGGAGCCGTTGGCGAAAGTCAAGCACGGCTACGCCTCTTTCACCCGGGCGCGCGACGACTTCGCCCGACGCCTCGACGGGCACACGGACTACCGGATCGCCGGCCTGGTGGACCTGGACAACGCCCTCGATCAGGACACGGCGGTCACCACCGGCGACCACAGCGGCTTCGCGGTCCTTCTGACCAGCGAAGAGAGCCGGCAACCGCCCCCGTCCGCCCGGTAGCGGCGCAGCATCGCCAGGGCGCACAGGCGCAAAACCATGGCGGCCAGCCGGCGAATCGGCCAACAGGAGCGGCGGGGCCGTCGAAAAAACCTTTCTCTGTCCATAGCGAAAACCCTGCAATGGGGACGGCCCGTTCCCATCCCTCCACCTGCGGCACAATCCCCCTTTTTGTCCCCCGTTACCGCCGAATCCCGTTTCTATTCCGAGTGATACCGGTTCGTGATCGGCATCCGGCGGTCGCGGCCGAAGGCCTTGTGGGTGATCTTGATCCCCGGCGGGGTTTGGCGCCGCTTGTACTCGGTGCGGTCGATGAGGCGCACCACCTTGCGGACGACGGCCGGGTCCAGGCCGCGGTCCAGGATCTCCTGGACGGGGCGGTCCTCCTCGACATAGAGGCGGATGATCTCGTCGAGGATGGCGTACGGGGGGAGGGAGTCCTGGTCGGTCTGGTCGGGCTTGAGCTCGGCCGAGGGAGGGCGGGTGAGGATGCTCTCGGGGATAAGCTCCCTTTGGCCGGCACGGGCGTTGCGCCACCGGCAGAGGCGGAAGACCAGGGTCTTGGGGACATCCTTGAGGACGGCGAAACCCCCCGCCGTGTCGCCGTAGAGGGTGCAATAGCCGACAGAGAATTCGCTTTTGTTCCCCGTGGTCAGGACCAGCCAGCCGAACTTGTTGGACTGCGCCATCACCAGCATCCCCCGGACGCGGGCCTGGAGGTTCTCCTCGGTCTCGTCGGGGGCCCGGCCGCGGAAGAGGGGTTTCAAGTCCTCCAGCAGGGCGGTGAAGGGGCGTTCGATGGAGACGGTCTGGAGGTCGATGCCGAGCCGGCCGGCGAGGGCCTCCGCGTCGCGGCGGCTGAGATCGGAGGAGTAGCGCGACGGCATATAGAGGGCGTGGACCGCCTCCGCCCCGAGGGCGTCGGCGGCCAGGACGGCCACGAGGGCGGAATCGACGCCTCCGGAGAGCCCCAGGACCACTTCGGTGAACCCGTTCTTCCGGACATAGTCGCGGATGCCCAGGACCAGGGCCGTGTAGACCTCCTCCTCCTCGGACAGGGGCGGCAGGTCGAGCGCCGCGTCCGCGGCGTTCCCGGGGGCCGCGGCCGCCGCGGGGCGCCCGGAGAGCTTGAGGAGCTCCAGCCGCAGGGGGACGGTGAAGTTCATCTTGTCCCGCTTGAACGAGGGGCTCTCCTTGCGGAGCCGCCGGGCCAGGCGGGGGTCGAGAACGGCGGTGACGATGTCTTCCTCGAACTTGCGCCCGACGGCGAGGAGGTCGCTCCCCGGCCCCAGGATGAACGATTCCCCGTCGAAGAGGAGTTCGTCCTGCCCCCCCACGAGGTTGCAGTAGCAGATGTAACTGAGGGTCCGGCCGGCCCGGGTGCGGAGCAGGTCGAGCCGTTCCTGCCGCTTGCCGTAATGGTACGGGGAGGAGGAGAGGTTGACGATCACCTCGGCGTCGCCCAGGTAGCTCTGGGCCTCGGTGACGCAGTCGGGGACCCACAGGTCCTCGCAGATCTGCACCCCCACGGTGGCGTCGCCCACCTGGAGGATCTTGACCTCGTCGCCGGGATCGAAGTAGCGCTTCTCGTCGAAGACGCCGTAGTTGGGCAGTTGGATCTTCTTGTAGAAGCCCGCCACCTCGCCCCCGTTGACGATGGCGGCGGCGTTGTAGAGGGCCTCCCCCTCGGGGTAGGCCAGCCCGAGAAGGACCACGGCGTCGGGAAGGCGCGGGGCGAGGGCGCCGAAGGCCTCCATCTGGTCGCGGACGAACTGCCGCTTGAGGAGGAGGTCCTCGGGCGGGTAGCCCGGGAGGACCAGTTCGGGGAAGACGATGAGGTCGGCCCCGGCCCCTCGCGCCTGCCGGGCCTTCTCGAGGATCCGTTCCGCGTTGCCCTTCAGGTCGCCCACGACGGGGTTCATCTGGACCAGACTGATTCGGATCACGGTCACCTCTTCTTCGTGACGATCTTCAGGGGGACGCCCCTGAAGGGGTATTGGGTGCGGAACTGGTTCTCCAGGTACCGCTCGTACTGCTCCGGCAGGCGCCCGCCCCGGTTGCCCACCAGAACGAAGGTGGGGGGCCTCACCGCGGCCTGGGTGATGAAGAAGAACTTCCGGTCCTTGGGGGGGATGCGGGTGGTGGCTTCCCGGAAGAACCGGTTGAGCGGCCCCGTGGGGAGGCGTTGGGTGAAGCTCTTCAGCACCTCGCCGATCTCCTTCCACAACGGCCCCAGGGCGGTGCGCTGCAGGGCCGAGACCAGGTGGACGGGGGCCCAGGGAAGGTAGGGGAAGGTGTCGCTCACGAGCTGGGGGAAGGCCTTCCTATCCTCCGCCGTCAGCAGGTCGGCCTTGTTCCCCACCACGATCATCCCCCGGTGCTGGTCGGTGACGGCCCGGGCGATCTCCTTGTCCTGGTGGGCGATGGGTTGGGAGGCGTCGAGGACGAGGAGGCAGAGGTCCGAGCCGCCGATGGACTGCATCGCCTTGACCACGGAGAGCGACTCCTGGCCCGCGGTGATCTTGCCCGCCTTGCGCAGACCGGCGGTGTCGAGGAAGATGAACCGCTCCCCGGCGCGCTCCACCTCCACGTCCACCGCGTCGCGGGTGGTGCCGGGGATGGGGGAGACCGAGACGCGGGGCGAGCCGAGGAGGGCGTTGAGAAGGGAGGATTTGCCCACATTGGGACGCCCCACGATGGCGGCCCGGGACAGGCCGGGGGCGTTGACCTCGGCCTCGGCCCCTTCGGCCACCCCCAGGAAGGCCTCCGCCCGCTCGCGCAGTCCGATCGTCCCGTGGCCGTGCTCGGCGGAGACGGGGAACACCTCGACGAACCCCAGGCGGTCGAACTCGTGGACCGACTCCGCCGCCTTGCGGGCATCCTGCTTGTTGACCACGAGGAAGACCGGGCGCCCGGAGCGGCGCAGGAGGGCGGCCAGCTCCTCGTCGAGGGCCGTGGGGCCCTCCTTGCCGTCGGTCAGGAACAGGACCAGGTCGGCGGTATCGAGGGCGAAGAGGGCCTGGCGGCGGATCATCTCCACGGTATCGTCCCCGGCCGCGAAATCGATCCCCCCCGTGTCGATCAGTTCGTAGCCGGGGAGGGAATGGCTGATGAAGTCCCGGGTCATCCCGGGCTGGGGATGCACCAGGGCCTTCCTCCGGCCGATCCAACGGTTGAAGAGGGTTGACTTGCCCACGTTGGGCCGGCCGACGATGACCACGCGTTTCATGCGGAAAAAGCCCTCCCGCCCCGCGTACGGGGAAAATCATTATAGCACCGGGCGGGGACGGGCATGACGGCCATTCGGGCCGGCTTGGCCCCCGGAAAAAGAGGCGCCGGATAACGCTGGCCGATGCGACTGAAAGCGGACAGCGGCGCCGGACGGGACGGTTTCCTCGGTTGTATTGCAGCCGCCCTTTTTGCGAAGGGCGCTTCACGGCTCACAGCGCCGTGGCTGGAAAATCTATCTCCCGGCGGGCGTAAGGGTCCCCTGATGGGCCATCAGGCCGTCGGCGGTGATGGCATAGAGGTGATAGGAGGACCTCTCCTCCGGCGGGGGGAGGCCGGGATCCACGAGGGAGAAGGTGAATGGCTCGCGGGTCTGTCCCAGACCGGGGAGAAACCCCACGGTCTCCAACCGCCCGGGCCGGGCCTCGGACCCCCTCAGGAGGACGAACGCGGCCACATCGTGCATGGAGGGGGCGGAGAAGGCGACGGAGGCCTCTCCCCCTTCCTCCGACAGGTCCAGCCCCTCCAATCGGCAGGGGTAGCCCTCAATGAGCGTCCCCCGGACGGCCGCGGGGGGATCGTCGGGGCGGCCGAAGACGGCGCTGGTGGAAAAGAGGACCACCCGGGCCACCCCCGCAAGGGGCAGGATGACGCCGCCGTGCCGCTGGGAGAGGTCGAGGAGGTCGAAATGGTGGAGGGGCGGACCGTAGAGGACTAAAAGGAAGGAGGGGCCGGGAAGGCGCCCGCCGTCCCATGCCAGATCCATCCCCAGCGCGGCGCCGGAGGGAAAGAGGAGGTCCAGGGCCGAAGCCGACAGAGGGGGCGCCGCGGGGAGGGCGAACTCCGTCTCTCCGTCACGCACCGACACCGTCGGGAGGGCGTTAAGGTGTGGGATGAGGTGGGGCAGGGCCCGGGCCGTGGACCGGGCGAAAAAGGCCTCCGGAGAGAGTCCGAGTTGGAAGGAGAAAAACCGCTCCATTCCCGTCCACGGGTCGCCCCGCCCGACCGCCTCCCACAGCCCGCCCAGCCGCTCGGCGTCGTCCTTGACCAGATCCAACAGGAAGGCCTGGACGATGGCCTCGTCGAGGGAGCGGGGCGCCCACTCCCCTCCCCGCGTGCGGGCGGAGAGGAGGGCCCGCGCCGCGCCGGCGAGGGGTGGGGGGATGGTTGGGCCCCAGAAGTCGAGGGCGGCGGCGATCAGGGGCTCCACCAGCGTCCCCCCGCCGGGCGAAAGGGGGGCGCGGGATTCCATCCCGTCGAAGGTCAGCGCCACGCATCCCCCCTCCAGCGCCACGGCGTCGGGTTCGGGGAACCCGTGGGCCGCCAGGGCCTCCACCGTGAGCGCCGCTTCGCGCTTCAGGGCGGGGTCGCCGGCGTAGTCGAACGCAGAGAGGGCCGGGGAGAGGGAGAGGACCAACGAAAGAACGATCACGCGCATGGGCACCTCGATGGGGGAACGGACGGGACGGCTCCGTGGGATGGTCATATCATTGGTTGGTACGGACGGCGGGAGGATGGCGTCTATGGAAGGAAGAAGGCGGAAGGAGGAAGAGAAGAAGGGTTGGGAAGCGTTCCGGTCTTTACGCCTTATGCCTGTTTCGGCACCTCGATCAGAAACACGGTCACATTGTCCGGCCCCCCCGCCTCGAGGGCCAGCCGGACCAGGGTGCCGGCCTTCTCCTGGAGGGGGAGGCCGTCGCCGAGGGCGGCGCCGATGGCGGCGTCGGGGATGGCCCCCGTGAGGCCGTCGGTGCAGAAAAGGTAGGTTTCGCCCGGCGCGAGGATCTTCTCGGCCAGGTCCACGTAGATCTGCGGGGCCCCCCCGAGGGCGCGGGTGACCACGTTGCGCAGGGGGTGGTGCTCGGCCTGTTCGGGGGTGAGGTTGCCGAGGCGGATCTGCTCCTGGACCCAGGAGTGGTCCTCGGTCAGCAGGGTGAGGACCCCGTCGGCGTGGCGGTAGATGCGGCTGTCGCCCACATGGGCGTAGGTGAGGCGCCCGTCCCGCAGGAGGCCGGCCACCACGGTGGTCCCCATCCCCAGGTACTTCTGGTGTTCCTTGGCATATTTGAGAATGCGCCCGTTGGCCAGGGAAAGAGCGCCGAGGAGACGGTTCCACTCCCGCGAGAACTCCTTGCGGTAGACCAGGGGCCAGGTGATGGCCTGGTTCGACTCCGATTTCACGACGAATTCGCGGATGGCCTCGCAGGCGATCCGCGACGCCACCTCCCCCGCGGCGTGCCCCCCCATGCCGTCCGCCACGGCCACCAGGCCCATGGCGTCGTCGTAGAGGTAGGCGTCCTCGTTGTTCTCCCGGACGCGCCCCTGGTGGGTGAGGCCGCAGGCGGCCACGCGGGGGACCATCAAGTCTGCATCCTCGTCAGGTAGAGGCGGTGGGCGGAGGTGCGCACCGGGTCGGGGACGTTTTTCTCCCGCCCCAGGTCCTTGAGGTCCTTCTTGGTGAGGCGCGGGAGGAGGGAGAGGGTGATGCCGACGGGGGTTTTGGGGTTGAAGCAGAGGTTGCGGACGACCGTGTATTTGCGCACCCATTTCCGGTCGGAACCGATCATGCGCAGGCATTCCTCGTCGATGCTGCGGCTGGAGGCGACGAAGCAGATCTCCGGCTCGGTGATCTTGGGGCTCTTGATCACCGCCTCCTTGACCAGTTTGTTGGAGTCGTTCATCAGGAGCCCGCGCGCCTCGCCGCTCCCCTTGAGCGCCAGCTCGATCTTTTCGGGGACCGACATCTTGATGACCCGCTGGAAGAGGGTCTGCTCCTCGTCGTTCATTTCCCCTTCCGGGATGTGGATGACGGAGAAGAGCTGGTCCTCGGGGAGGGCGTCGAGGTGGAAGGATTCGAAGAGGTCCATGTACTGCTCGGCGGAGATCCCCAGGTCCTTTGCCTCGTCGTCGGACAGGGAGGGGACGAAGGCCTTTTTCTCCCCGAAGAACTCCTCCCGCAACTCGGTGATGCGGCGCCGGATGTCGGGGGAGAGGGCCGGGTTGGCCTGCAGCGCGTCCAGGATGGCGGGACAGGCCAGGATGCGCGCCTGGTTGGTCACGATGACGCCCTGCACCCCTTCCGGAGCGCGGGAGGCGAGGGCTTGCAGGAGGGCGTCGGAGGCGCCCGGGGCCAGGGCCATCCGTTCCAAAACGGCGGGGTCCTCCGTGCAATCGGCAAGGAGGTCCAGGTCCTCCGCCCCGGCGCGGTCGGCGTAGTCGGCCAGGATCGTCGCCGGATAATCGGCCAGGGTCTTGCGGGAGAGGGCGCGGAGCTCCTCGTCGGCGCCGCCGGCAAAGGCGAGGAGGATGGGGAGCACCTGGTCCTGGGAGAACGGCAGGAGTCCCTTGGCGGCCAGGAGCATCATCTCGCGCGGCACGGTCCCCTGCCGGATGTCGTAGAGGAGGGCCTCGGTCTTGCGCTGTTCGCTCATGGCGTTTCCCCCTTCCCCGCGGCGATGTTGAGTTCCACGGGCTGGCCGTCGTCGCCCAGTTTGGGATAGGGCTTGCCGCCATGGGTGACGGTGACGGCTCCGGCATCCCCCACCTTGATGTAGAACGACCGTTCGATCCGGTATTGAAGCTGGTCTCCCGATTCCTTGAACCCTTCGAACACCCGGTTCCCGTCCACCCTCACCAGCGCCCAGCAGTGGCGGGAGAAGAGGATCTCGACCGATTCCTTCCCGCCGGGGACCGGCACAACCGGCGCGGGCTCGACCGGGACGGGCGCGTGGAAAGCCCCCTGGTCCGGGATCGCCGCCGGGGGCGCCTTACGGGGCCAGAAGATGAACGCCAGGACGGCCGCGAGCAGTAAAAGAACGGCCGCCGCGCCCACCCAAAGGATGAGGAGGGGGAGGGGCTTCCCGACCTCCTCCTCCTGGATGTGGATGGCGATCCCCCGCTCCTGCTTGTACAACTCCACCATCTCCTCGGGGTCGAGGCCGAGGGTGGCGGCGTAGGAGCGGAGGAACCCGCGCACAAAAACATCGGAAGGGAGGATGCCGTATTTGCCGTTCTCGATGGCCCCGAGAAAACGCTGGCTGATCTTGGTGCGCTTGGCGATCTCCTCCAACCCCAGCTTCCGGGTTTCTCTCGCGCGGCGGAGGATTTCCCCCACCTTTTCCGGCTTGACCGGGGGATGGCCCATGTTCCATAGATTACCCTATTGACGGGAAGAATTCAATGCGCACTCCGCCCGGGGGTGCGAAAGGGGGGCCATGGAAACCGCGTTCTCCCGCTCGTCTTCCGGAAGATCCACGCCGGCAATCCCCGCGAGGGACCCGGTTGCAGGGAGGCGCCCCGGCGGACCTGGGCCCTGGTCCGGGGCACCCTCCCCGGCCGAGGATCCTCGACGCCGGGCGCATCCCGGGGACGCGGACCCCCGACCTGGCGGAACCCCCAGCGGGACGGCTCGCGCCGGTGGACCTCCATCTCCCCTCCCTCCAGATTCTGCGAAAAAAGCGCCCGCGCAGGGCCGACAAGGTCGGGGCCGGCGGCAAGTCCCAAAAACAATGGCGGAGAGGGATGGACGAGTTTCGCGACTTTTTGATCGAAACAGCCGAAAATGTCCCGGAAGCGGGACAGGGAGAAGACGAAGTGCAAGCACTGCGGAAATGACTAAATCCTGTTCCTATCTCTATTCAAACCAAAATGCCTCGGAAGTCTGCACCACATTCACCTATGACCCAACGTGGACCTTCCAAACCAGCGTGACTCGGCCCGCTAATGACGAGGCGGGCACGCCGGTCACCACTTATTATGAGTATGATGGCCTGGGGCGTATGACGCGGGCAGTGGATCCCCTTGGGGCCGTCACGGACTACGCCTACGATGTGCTTGGTCGCCTGACATCCGTCAAGATGCCCGATCCTGTCACGGGGCTGCCTTCCGATACGTTCATGACGACCTATACGCATGATGACGGTTCCAACTCGGTCCCGGGGTGCGCGGCATGCACCCTGGCCGTCCAGCGCGATCCCAACGAGTTTGAGACGAAGACCTACACCGACGAGTTCGGCCGCGTCCGCCTTGTGGAGGACGCGCTGGGCGGCGCCACCGTGTACGCCTATGGGCCGCACGGTCTCACCCGGATCACCGACGCCAACGGCAATTACGTCGCCTACGACTACGACCCGTGCGAAGGGAAGCTGCTCAAAACCAGGAGCAATATCCTGGGAGCGGGCGAGACCGTGGTGGAATACGACTATGATCCCGTCAGTGGGCGTCTGGAAAGCATCATCGACCGGGCCCGCGGCACCCTGACCGCCCTGATTTATGACTGCCTGGATCGGGTCCGCGTCAAAAAGGTGTGCGGAGGCGGCTACGCGGTCTCGGAGGTGGATCAGGGCTGCGCCTGGCGCGGCAAGACGTGTTCCGGCGCTGTGTTCGTGGAGATGGGGTACGACTATGCGGGCGACAAACTCACCAGTGTGACCCAGACGGATCAGGACGGGTCGCGGGCGACGACCTACGGGTATGATCCCGCGTGGGGTCGCCTGGTCTCCGTGGGCAACCCCGAGGGATTGCTCACCTACGACTACTACGCTGACGACCGGCTCAAAACCCTCGCCTATACGGCTCATTTCGGCTCGCACAACACGGGTGCATACACCTACAATTATTATCCCGGTGGCGCGGTGAAAACGATCAGCGACGGGACCGACACGGCGACGTATCAATACGATCCGCGAGGGCTGATCGTCGGTCGCACCAGCGGTGTCGCCGAAACGGCGTACGCGTATGACCGGCAGGGTCGTCTCGCGGCGCTTGGCCATTCCCTCGGCGGTTTGCCCGCCCTCAACTATGACTACGGCTACGACGCGGGGACGGGGCAGTTGGGCATGCGGACCGGCATGACGATTCACCCGGACGGGAACGACCCCGGTCTCTCCTACACCACCACCTACGCCTACGACTCCCTGTATCGTCTGTCGCGCGTGGTGTATCCTAGCCAGCCCGGCTTCCCCTTCGCGAACCAGACGCATATGTTTAGCTACGACGCCATCGGGAACCGCAGGTTCATGACTATCACCTCCGGAGCGGAAGGACAAACCACGGAGTACGAGTACGCGCCCGGCGCCTCAGGCAATTCGCAGAAATTATTGCAAGTGCATCTGCCGGACGGTCCGGGGCAAATCGTGGAATATAATTATAACGCTGCCGGGGATCTGCTTCAGAAGACCGACAGCTCGGGGCGCACGGAGAAGTTCGCGTATGATATTATGGGGAGGATGATTCGCTATCATGACGTCGGCTCCGGCCCCGTAATCCAAATACAGTATGACGGTAATGGAAGTCGCCCCTCCGTCGTGGACATCTTCGGCTGGGACCACTTCACCCAGCGCTACCTTTACAGTAACGAGGACATCCTGATGACATCGATGCTGTTCCCGGCCGAAAACCCGTTGTGGGATTCCCACATTTTCCACGGTACCGGGATAGACGAGCCATTGATACAGGAGAATTGGAACTACTATGAGAACACGCAACAGCGATATCATTTGCTGACGGACGCTTTGGGCTCTGTGGTGGAGTACTTTGACGAGTATTCCGGCGCTTCGGAAAATTTGCAGTATGACGCCTGGGGCTCGGTGGGCGGGGAGCCTCCCTGGAATATGCTTGGCCCCGCGTACGGGTACACCGGGCGGGAGTTCCTCTCCAAGGACTATTACTTCTATCGGGCGCGGTATT
>DCUZ01000099.1:0-23167 GCA_002327305.1 Holophagales bacterium UBA2201
GCTGGAAGGCTGGAAGGCTGGAAGGCTAGAAGGCTGGAAGGCTAGAAAGCTGGAAGGCAGGAAAGCAGGAAAGCTTTGAGCCTGAAAGAGTAGAGGTTGAAAAGAAAAATAGAGTGATGCAAGGAATTTTGACAGTATTAGCCGTACATCTGGCTTGGCTCCTTGAGTTACAACGTCTGACTAGTTTTTGCGTTCCAGCCTTCAAGCATTCTAGCGTTCAAGCCTATCGGAGGTTCTAATGCCCATCTATGAATACAAATGCAAGGCCTGCGCGGCCCGCTTCGAGGTCCTGGTGATGGGGGGCGGCGCCGATGCCGTGAAGTGCGAACAGTGCGGCTCCCCCGAGGTGGCGAAGCAGTTCTCCGTCTTCGGCTTCTCCTCGGGCGGCCACTTCACCTCCAGCACCGGCGGCGGGGAGTGCGGGGACTGTGCGACGCATAATTGCGGGAGTTGTAATTGCCATTAAGAACAAGAACGTAAATAGTAAATGGTAAATAGTAAAGAGTGCAATCCGATGGTGAAAAAGGATCAGGAGCAATTCATATTTGAGGATTTGAAGGTTTACCAGGCTTCGTTGGATTTTGTGGATTTTGTCTACTCATGTATCGCTGCGTTTCCCCGTTCAGAAGATTTCGCGCTCAAGGACCAGTTTCGAAGAGCGGTCCTTTCGATTCCGCTAAATATCGCCGAGGGCAGTGGAGGCAGCAAGGCGGAGTTCATCCGATACCTCAAGATCGCCCTTAGGTCTGTTCGCGAATGCATTGCCATCGCAGAGATCGCGCATCGGCAGAACTATCTCTCCGATGGGCAGAGATCTCGGATACGCCAGGAATGCGCCATGCTCTCGCGCATGTTGACCAATCTGCACAAAGCAATCAATGATAAAGGTGTATGGAAGTCCTGAATCGCCATTTACTATTTACCCTTTACTCTTTACGCTTCTCCGCATCACCATACCACCAAGGAGTTCTAATATGCTATTGGCAGAATTCAGCATGACCCCCCTCGACAAGGGGGAATCCGTCAGCGCCTATGTCTCCCGCTCCATCGACATCATCGATCGTAGCGGGATCCCGTACAAGCTCGGTCCCATGGGCACTTGCGTCGAAGGCGACTGGACGCAAGTATTCGGGGTCATGCAGGCATGCTTCGACCGGATGAGCGAGGACTGCGGCCGCATCTCCGTCAGCATCAAGGTGGACTACCGGAAGGGCAAAAGCGGCCGACTGGACTCGAAAATCGAGGCCGTCGAGCGGCAACTGGGACGAAAAGTCCGCCAATGAAGGAAGGCGTCTGAAGCGCTGAAACGGCGGGACTTGCGGTGGCCGCAAGGCGCGGTGCGGGAAGGTATGATGCGGCGCCGGCCCCCGGAGGCCCCGCCCCCGGGGCCTCCGGCGCGTCCCCACGGTCCCCGCGGGGTGACGGGAATTGACAATCCCCTTGAAAAACATTATATTAAGGGCGTATGCCACCAAAGATTGGCGACTTGCTCCTCAAGGCGAAACTCATTTCCCAGGAACAGTTGGACGAAGCCCTCAAAAAGCAGAAAGAGACGGGAGGGAAGGTCGGAGAGCACCTGGTCAAACTGGGGCATGTCACCGAGCAGGACATCACCGAGGTCCTTTCCCAGCAATACTCCGTCCCCGCCGTGGACCTCGACCACCTGGAGATTGACGACAACGTCATCAAGCTCATCCCGGCGGAACACTGCCGTAAATACCAGGTCATCCCCGTATCCAAATTCGGGGCCACCCTGACCGTGGCCATGGCCGACCCCTCCAACGTCTTCGCCCTCGACGACCTCAAGTTCCTCACCGGCTACAACATCGAGCCCGTGGTGGCCTCCGACATGGCCATCGTCCGCGCCCTCGACAAATACTTCGGCACCGACCACGCCGTGGAGCTGAAAAAGGTCATGGACGACCTGGCCACGGCGGAGGACGCCGCGGTGGAGGTGCTGGAGGACGATGAGGCCATGGACGTGGCCAAACTGGAGGCGGAGTCCGAGGAGGCCCCCGTCATCCGGCTGGTCAACCTCATCCTCACCGACGCCATCAAGCGCAAGGCCTCCGACATCCACGTCGAGCCCTATGAGAAGGAGTTCAGGGTCCGGTTCCGGATGGACGGCGTCCTCTACGAGATGATGGCCCCCCCGATGAAACTGCGCGACGCCATCATCTCGCGCATCAAGATCCTCTCCAAGCTCGACATCGCCGAGAAGCGCCTCCCGCAGGACGGCCGCATCAAACTGAAGATGAAACTGCAGGAGCGCACCAAGGAGATCGACTTCCGCGTCTCGGTCCTCCCCACCCTCTTCGGCGAGAAGATCGTCATGCGGCTCCTCGACAAGGACAACCTCATGCTCGACCTCACCAAACTGGGGTTCGAGAAGGAGTCCATCAAGAAGTTCGAGGAGGCCATCTTCAAGCCGTGGGGGATGGTCCTCGTCACGGGCCCCACCGGCAGCGGCAAGACCAACACGCTGTACTCCTCCGTCGGGAAGCTCAACACCCCGGAGACCAACATCATGACGGCCGAGGACCCGGTGGAGTTCAACATCCCCGGGATCAATCAGGTGCAGATGCACGACGCCATCGGCCTCAACTTCGCCGCGACCCTGCGCTCGTTCCTGCGGCAGGACCCCAACATCATCCTCGTGGGCGAGATCCGCGATTTCGAGACCGCCGAGATCGCCGTCAAGGCGGCGCTGACCGGCCACCTCGTCCTCTCCACCCTCCACACCAACGACGCCCCCTCCACGATCACCCGCCTGGTCAACATGGGCATCGAGCCCTTCCTGGTGGCCACCTCCGTCAACCTCGTCGCCGCCCAGCGCCTCATCCGCAAGGTGTGCACCAACTGCAGGGAGGAGGTGGACATCCCCATGCAGGCCCTGATCAACATCGGCTACTCGCCCGAGGAGGCCAAGCAGATCAAGATCTTCAAGGGACGCGGGTGCGAGATCTGCAACAAGACGGGCTACAAGGGGCGCATCGCCCTCTACGAGGTCATGGAGATCACCGACGAGATCCGCGAGATGATCCTCTCGGGCGCCTCGTCCATGGAATTGAAACAGAAGGCCGTCGAGGACGGGATGATCACCCTCCGCCGCTCCGGCCTCATCAAGATCAAGAACGGCGTCACCTCCATCGAAGAGGTGGTGCGCGAGACCGCGCTGTAAGGAGGCCCCATGGCACTGAGTCTGCAGGTGCTTTTGCATCAAATGGTCCAGATGGGCGGCACCGATCTGCACATCACGACGCAGAGCCCCCCCATCGTCCGGGTCCACGGGAAGCTGAACCGCCTGGACTACCCGCCGCTGACCCCCGCCGAAACCAAGCAGTTGATCTACGCCATCTGCACCGACGCCCAGAAGCACCGGTTCGAGGAGGACCTGGAACTCGACTTCTCCTTCGGGATCAAGAACGTGGCCCGGTTCCGGGCCAACGTCTTCTTCCAGCGCGGCGCCGTGGCGGGGGCCTTCCGGCTCATCCCCTACGAGATCCGCGGATTCAAGGAGCTCGGGCTCCCCCCCGTGTTCCAGAAGATCTGCGACAAGCCGCGCGGCCTGGTCCTGGTGACCGGCCCCACCGGCTCGGGCAAGTCCACCACCCTGGCGGCCATGATCGACAAGATCAACCAGGACCGGTACGAGCACATCCTCACCATCGAGGACCCGGTGGAGTATCTCCACAAGCATAAGAACTGCATGGTGAACCAGCGGGAACTGCACGCGGACACCCACTCGTTCCACAACGCCCTCCGCTCGGTCCTCCGCGAGGACCCCGACGTGGTGCTCATCGGCGAGATGCGCGACCTCGAGACCATCGAGGCCGCCCTGCGCATCGCCGAAACGGGCCACCTCACCTTCGGCACCCTCCACACCAACTCCTGCGTGGAGACCATCAACCGCATCATCGATGTCTTCCCCACCAACCAGCAGTCCCAGGTGCGCACCCAGCTCTCCTTCGTCGTGGAGGGGATCATCTGCCAGTCCCTCCTCGCCAAGAAAGACGGGCGGGGGCGGTGCCTGGCCCTGGAGGTCCTGGTCCCCAACGCGGGGATCCGCAACCTCATCCGCGAGGACAAGATCCACCAGATCTACTCCATGATGCAGACCTCGCAGGCCACCTCGGGCATGCAGACCTACAACCAGAGCCTTGCCGCGCTCTACTTCAAGGGACTGATCTCCCTGGAAACGGCCATGGGGCGCAGTTCCAACCCCGAGGAATTGCAGGACATGATCTCGCGCGGCGTGGGCAGCACGCCCGGAGCCCCCACGGGGATGCCGGGGCGGCCCGCCGCCGCGGGGCGGCCGCCGGCGCGATAGGACGAAAGGAGAACGCATATGCCGACCTTCGAATGGAAAGGGACCGGGCCCGACCGCCGGGCCGCCGCCGGCACCCTCGTGGCGGACAACAAGGACGCGGTCATCGCCACCCTCCGCCGCCAGCGCATCATGGTCACGGCCGTCAAGGAGAAGGGGAAGGAGATCGCCATCCGGAAGTGGGGCGGGAGCGTCCCCGCCAAGAACCTCTCCATCTTCACGCGGCAGTTCTCGGTCATGATCGACGCCGGCCTCCCCCTGGTGCAGTGCCTCGAGATCCTGGGCTCGCAGGAGCCCAACAAGACCTTTGCCAAGGTCATCATGCAGGTGCGGTCCGACGTCGAAAGCGGCTCGTCGCTGGCCGATGCCATGAAGAAGCACCCCAAGGCGTTCGACAACCTGTTCACCAACATGATCGCGGCCGGCGAGGCCGGCGGCATCCTGGATACCATCCTCCACCGCCTCTCCACCTACATCGAGAAGAACGTGAAATTGAAGGCCCAGGTCAAGTCCGCCATGATCTATCCCATCGCCGTCCTCTCCGTGGCGGCCATCGTCGTGGCGGTCATCCTGTGGAAGGTCATCCCCACCTTCTCCGCCCTCTTCATCTCCCTCGGCGCCACCCTGCCGCTCCCCACCCGCATCACCGTGGCCGCGTCCAACTTCCTGGTGGACTACATCCTCTACATCGTCGTCGCCGTCATCGTGGCCGTGGTGGCCCTGCGCCAGTACTACGCCACCTACAAGGGGCGGCGCGTCATCGACGGCCTGATGCTGAGGGCCCCCGTCCTGGGGATGATGCTCCGCAAGATCGCCGTCGCCCGGTTCTGCCGCACGCTCTCCACCCTCACCTCCTCCGGCGTGGCCATCATGGAGGGCCTCGAGATCACGGCCAAGACGGCCGGCAACTCCATTGTTGAGGACGCCATCATGAAGGTCCGCAAGGCGGTCGAGGAGGGCAAGACCATCTCCGAGCCCCTGCGCGACACCAAGGTCTTCCCCGCCATGGTGTGCCAGATGATGTCGGTCGGCGAGGGCACCGGCGCCCTCGACACGATGCTTTCCAAGATCGCCGATTTCTACGAGGACGAGGTGGACACCGCCGTGGCCGGCATGATGAAACTGCTCGAACCCATCATCATCACCATCCTGGGCGTCGTGATCGGCTTCATCGTCGTGGCCATGTACATGCCCATGTTCACGCTCATCTCGAAGATGACTTAGGCGGTTGGTGACCGAGGGCACGCTCCTCCGCTTCATCGTCCTGAGGACGGTCGTCGCGACGACCCTGTTCGTCGCGGCCCTGGTGATCCAGTCGCTGGTCCTCTTCACCCTGCCGCTGGATTTCCTGTTCTACATCACCGCCTTCACCTATCTGCTGAACATCGTGTGGCTGGGGCTGCGCAAGGTGCTCCCCATCAAGGTCAACCTCTATCTGCAATTGTTCGGCGATATCGTCCTGGAGAGCGGCATCGTCTACCTGGGGGGGAGTCTGGAGGGGTCCTTCTCCTTCCTCTACCTCATCACCGTCCTCGCCGCCTCCATCTACCTCTACCGCCGGGGGGGGCTCATCCTGGCCTCGGCCGCCTCCATCGCCTACGGCCTGATGGTGGACCTGCAGTATTACGGCGTCATCCCCTCCTTCCCCCGGTTCGGCGGCCCCGAATTCGTCTCCCTGGGGCGCATCTACTACAACCTGGTGGCCAACGTCATCGGGTTCTACCTCGTGGCGGTCCTCGCCTCCTTCATCTCCGAGCGGCTCCGGTCCACCCGGGAGGTCCTCTCCTCCACCCAGGCCCGCTACTCCGACCTCAAGGCCCTCAACGAGGCCATCGTCTCCTCCGTCTCGTCGGCGGTCCTGACGGGGGACCTGCACGGGCGGGTCCTCTTCCAGAACGCCTGGGCCCGCGAGCTCTTCGGGCCGGTTTCCTCGCTGACCGCCTTCTTCGGCTCCATCGAGCTCTCCTTCGAGGCGCTGAAGGAGGAGATCATGGCCACGGGGCGGGTCCACCAGCGCGAGCTGGCGCTGAGCGGGCGCACCTTCCTGGCCCGGGTCTCGGGCCTCTACGACCGGGAGGCGAGGGTGATGGGGGTGCTCCTGGTGCTCGACGACATCTCCCAGCACAAGGCGCTGGAGGAGGA
This sequence comes from Holophagales bacterium UBA2201, assembly GCA_002327305.1. Lineage (GTDB taxonomy): Bacteria > Acidobacteriota > Thermoanaerobaculia > UBA2201 > UBA2201 > UBA2201. The sequence goes on from DCUZ01000099.1 coordinate 6,470, forward strand.
GCTCCAGCACAAGGAGAAAATGGCCGCCATCGGGGGCCTTTCGGCCGCCATCGCGCACGAGATCCGCAACCCCCTGGCCGCCATCTCGGGATCGGTGCAGATGCTCCAGACGGCCGCCCTGGGGGGGCAGGAGCGGAAGCTGACCGGGATCATCGCCCAGGAGAGCTTCCGCCTCAACCGCATCATCGACAACTTCATCCTCTTCGCCCGGCCCAAGCCCCTGACCAAGGTCACCTACTCGCTGACCCAGCAATTGAGGGACTTCCACCTCCTCCTCTCCAACTCCCCGGAGCGGGCCGGCCACCGCATGGAACTGGACCTGCCTCCGGAGGAGATCGTCCTCACCGCCGACCGGGACATGCTCCAGCAGGTGTTCTGGAACCTGGTGCGGAACAGTTTCCGCGCCATGGGGACGACGCCGGGGAGCGTCACCATCGCCGCCCGGGCGGGGGATGGGCGGGCGCGGGTCGCCTTCACCGACACGGGGCCCGGGGTCGTCGCCGGACAGGAGGAGATCATTTTCGAGCCCTTCTCCGGCAATTTCCAGGGGGGGCTGGGGGTGGGGCTGGCCCTGTGCAAACGGGTCCTGTCGGAGCACGGCGGGACCATCCGGGTCTCCTCCTCGCCCGGCCACACCGTCTTTGAAGTGGAGCTGCCCTTATGCACCGAATCCTGATCGTGGACGACGAGCCCAATCTCCGGCAGGTGCTGGAGATGTACTTCACCCAGAAGGGATACGAGGTGATCCAGGCCTCTTCGGGGACCGAGGCGCTGAAGGTCTTCGAGGGGGGCGAGGGGTTCCACCTGGTCATCTGCGACATCAAGATGCCCGACATGGACGGGCTGAAGGTGCTGGGCGAGATCAAGGCCCGCGCCGAGCACGTCCCCGTCATCATGGTCACCGCCTTCGGTTCCCACCTGGGGGCGCTCGAGGCCCTCCGCAGCGGCGCCTCCGACTACATCGCCAAGCCCTTCGAACTGGAGGAGCTGGCCTTCAGGGCCCGCAAGGCCATCGAGAAACTGGCCCTGGAGAAGCAGGTTTACGAACTGCGGGAGGAGGTCGCGGCCCGGACCAAGTTCGGCTTCATCGTGGGCAAGAGCGCGGCGATGCAGAAGGTGGGGCAGTTGGTGGAGAAGGTCGCCTCCTCCACCGCCACGGTCCTCCTGTCGGGGGAGAGCGGGACGGGGAAGGAGCTGGTGGCCCGGGCGATCCACGACCTGGGGCCCCGCAAGCGCGCCTCCTTCGTCTCCATCAACTGCGCCGCCATCCCCGAAACCCTCCTGGAGAGCGAGCTGTTCGGCTACGAGAGGGGGGCCTTCACGGGGGCCGTCCGCAACGCCCCGGGGCTCTTCCTCGAGGCCGACAAGGGGACCCTCCTCCTCGACGAGATCGGGGAGATGTCGCTGGGGATGCAGGTGAAGCTCCTGCGGGTCCTGCAGGACCACCGTGTCCGCCCCGTCGGGGCCACGCGGGAGTTCGAGGTGGACGTCCGGGTCATCGCCTCCACCAACCAGGACCTGCAGGCGGCGGTGGCCGACAAGCGGTTCCGCGAGGACCTCTACTACCGCATCAACGTCATCCACCTGGCCCTGCCGCCCCTGCGCGAGCGGAAGGAGGACATCCCCATCCTGGTCCAGCATTTCCTCAAGAAGTTCTGCGCCGCCCAGGGGATCCCCCTCAAGAAGGTCTCCATGGACGCGATGCGCATCCTGGAGAACTACGCCTGGCCCGGCAACGTGCGCGAACTGGAGAACATCGTCGAGCGCGCCGTGGCCCTGGAGCCGGGGGGCGTCCTCCGCCTCTCCTCGCTCCCCGGCCACCTCGCCTCCCTGCCCCTGCCCGCCCTGCCGGCGGCGGACCTGCCGGAGGAGGGGCTGGACCTGGGCCGCCACCTCGACTCCATCGCGCGCCGCCTCATCCTCCAAGCCCTGGAGCGGACCGACGGCAACCAGACCCGCGCGGCGAAACTCCTCAAGATGAGTTTCCGCTCGTTCCGTTACTATGTCCAGAAGTTCAAGATCAAAGACCTGGTCAATCCTGGCCGTTCTGCTGATTAGCTGTGGTGCGGCCCCTGTGGTGCGCACCGCCCCGGCGTGGCCCGAGGTGCGCCTCCCCGACGGGGCGGTGGTCCGCGTGGAGATCGTCCGCACCCCCGAAGAGCGGGCCCAGGGGCTCATGTTCCGCGAGTCCCTCCCCGCCGACCGCGGCATGCTGTTCGTCTTCGAGGAGCCCGATCACCAGTCGTTCTACATGAAAAACTGCTTTTTCCCCCAGGACTGGATCTTCATGGACGGTTCGGGCCGCGTGGTGGAGGTGATGGCCGACCGCCCGCCGTGTCCCGCCGACCCGTGCCCGACCTGGGTCTCGCGGGAGAAGGCCCTGCTGGTCCTGGAGGTCAACGGCGGCGCGGCGAAACGGCACGGAATCGAGCCGGGGGTTCAATTGGGGCTCCCGAAGTGGTAGACTGATCCCATGACGATCCGCAAAGCGGTGTTCCCGGTGGCGGGGTGGGGGACGCGCCTCCTCCCGGCCACCAAGTCCATTCCCAAGGAACTCCTCCCCGTGTGGGACCGCCCCATCCTCCACCACGTCGTCGAGGAGTGCGCCCGTTCCGGCGTCACCGAGGTCCTCTTCGTCACCTCCTCCGGCAAGGAGGCGGTCCTGGACTACTTCGACCGCAATCACGAGTTGGAGGCGGTGCTGGAGCACCGGGGCAAGGAGGAGGCCCTCCAGAAGGTGCAGGCCCCGGCGACCATGGCCGTCTTTTTCTCCATCCGGCAGGGGGAGATCCGGGGGCTGGGGCACGCCGTGTCCAAGGCACGGACATGGGTGGGGGACGAGCCCTTCGCCGTCGTCCTCCCCGACGACCTGGTCCTGTCCAAGGAGCCCTGCCTGGCCCAGTTGGACCGCGTGTTCGCGACCGTGGGGCGCCCCGTCGTAGCGCTGGAGGAGGTGCCGTGGGAGGAGACCCGCCGTTACGGCGTGGTGGCGGCCGAGCCGGGTCCCGCCGGGTCGGTGGCCATCCGCGAGATGGTGGAGAAGCCCCAGCCCGAGATCGCCCCCTCCAATCTGGCCATCATCGGCCGCTACATCCTCACGCCGGAGATCTTCGATTTCCTGGAGGGGACGAAGGAAGGCACCGGGGGCGAGGTGCAGTTGACCGACGCCCTGCGGGCGCTCATCCCGAAAGGCATCTACGGATACCAATTCGAGGGCAAGCGGTGCGACGCCGGCTCGCCCCTGGGCTTCCTGGAGGCCAACCTCGCCTTCGGCCTCCATACGCCCGAAGTGAAGCCGAAGGTGCTGGCGATGCTGAAGAAGTTTTTGGAGCCGGGGTGAGGAAAGCAGGGAAAGCGGGCAGCAAAGTCGGAGGGCAGTTACTTATCTAGTCAGTTTCATCACGAATTATTTCACTAAAATTGTTCAATGCTCAGTGGAGGTCTTATGCATCTTCAGCAAACCAAGAGAGGTAGCCGTGAGACGGGAGGACCTCAATATTATTTTCATGATCTTCCCGATGCCGCAAAAACCTACCTAAGGAAGAAAGGCGCTGTTCCGGTCGCGCTTGTTACGCCGTATGGTGCTACAAAAACAACTTTCTACGCGATTGGAGCCAATCATAAATTAGACTCAAATCGTCGTGCTGTTCAAGGTTTTGTTGGGCATGATCGCATCCAACAAGGTTCGTCCGAAGGTAGCATCGGAGAAGAGATTCGACGGTGGTACAGCCTTTCTACAGGGGATTTTGAAAGGATTGATGTAGAGATTGATATTATTGATAATGCCTTTTATATCAAGCCAACACATTATCGAAAGACTAATCGCAAGCGAACGATGCCACTTTTGTCAGCAGAGCGCTCGCTCACAATCACAAATCAGTATATAAGTTCTTTTTGGCGCAATCAGATCCAATTTATAATCGCTAAACAAACAAACAATATCGCCCTATGGGCTATTGGCCATTTAGCAATTATTGCAGAAGCGCATGTGCGAAAGGTGGCACATTTGCAAGAGCCAGATCTATTGCGGGCATATGGTCCTCTTGCTCATTTAGGCTGCTATTTAGGCCCTTACATTGGTAAAGGATATGATTGTCGCAGTAAATTTGAGTTTGAAGATTATCCGAAATATGAAGTACCTGTTGAAATTAAGAGGTACAGCAGTGGATTTAAATATCAAATGGAAAAATATGGGAAGGATGAATTATCTCGAGCAGTAATACTCTGCGCTGTGCATGATCTGCAAAATGTTCCCAAGAATATCGATGTTATTGAGCTTCAAGCTTTCAGCGCTTTGCAAATAGAATTTTGAGAATCGCCAATGAATTATGAACAAATTAAACCATTAGAAAAGCGAATTCCGGCAGCAAGACAAGAAGCAAAGAGGCATTACGGGGTCCATCCCTATTTCACAAGAAGGCCTTACAATGTTGTTAGAGACCACATTCTTCACTATACTCAGGAAAGGGATATAGTATTAGATCCATTTGGAGGCTCGGGTGTAACTGCGATTGAGGCTTATCTTGCTAACAGGATTGGCGTCCAAAATGATATCAATCCGCTGGCCAACTTCATTGCCGAAGGCATTGTTGGGCTGTCTGAAGCCAGTGACGACGAGATATTTTATGCTTATGGGAAGATCGAAACCGCATGTAAAAAGATCTTGCAGGACATTCACCAGAAGGCATCGTTTGAAGAAATTCCCCCAGATATTATTCTACCTCCTAACGTTCGTCTTCCGAGAACTGCAGATGTTGAAAATTACCATGAGCTTTTCACGACAAAGCAATTGGTTTCATTATCAATATTAAAGAATGAAATCGATCGTTTAAATGGTGCATCCCAAAAGTTACTATTGCTAGCCTGGTCTGGCGCTCTTGCGAGACTAAACAAGACATTCATTTCCACGCATGGGAGGGCAGCGTCGAGAGGAGGATCAAGCATTTTTAGTATCTATCGCTATAAGATTGCCAGGCAGCCGGTGGAATTAGATGCATGGAGCGTATTTGAGAGCAGGTTTATTGCTTTATTGGCAGCTCGAAAAGAAATCGTTAGCTTGATCGAATTGCGGAAAAGAACAGCGGGATGGCATGGTGGCTTTTATTGTAAAAGCAGAGACGTCATCGAGCTTCAAAGCGAATATAGCGAAAAGGTGGATTACATCTTTACAGATCCTCCGTATGGAGGGCATATATCCTACTTGGATCTATCAACACTATGGAATGTATGGCTCGGCCTCGATCCTGTACCTGAAGCTCCAGAAAAAGAGCTTATCGTAGGTGGAGAAATGGGCTTAACGGAAGAACGCTACAAAAGCCGACTATATCAGAGCATTACAGCTTCTTTTTCGATGCTGAAAAAAGACAGGTGGCTGTCTGTGGTATTCCAACACTGGAACATAGAATATTTCAAGGCAATTCTTGATGCGGCCAGAGATTCTGGAGGGGAGTTGCGATCGGCTATTTCTCAAATAGGAGATCCAATTTGGTCGATGCATAAGAAAAAAGGAAAATCTAGTGTATTAGCGGGTGAAGTAATTCTAACCTTTTATAAAAGTGGAAAAATGTGCGTTAGAGAGCCGCAGCATCCCACGGTCAGTTTGGAATGTTTGGTGGTAGAATTATTAGCAGAGACGAACGGTAATATACTTTATGGCGAAGATCTTTTTAATCGGATTGTGGTAGAAGCTTGGAAAAGGGGTGTGCTGGATGAGTTGAAAATTACGAAAGAGGATTTTACTCATCTTCTGGAAAATCTTGGGTGGAAGTATGATCCCCAAAAACATCTTTGGATAAAAGGAATGCTCATAGAACAGCAATCAAGTATCTCGCTTAAGTAGTGCCAAGATTTTGAGATATTGGGGTCGATATTGGGATCACCACGGATAATAGGGTCAGCCACCGTTTTTGATTTCTGCGGTGTTGGCTTCCAGAAGTTTTGGGGCCGAAGCTGTCCAGCGAATGCGATGCCGATTCCGATACCGAATAGGGTAGGTAAATTAGGGATAGTCGCCTATTAAGGTGCCAAGGGCGGTTGGCCTGGGCTATCGTACGACTCGTTGGCCGGACCGCAAAACCATGCTCCGGTCCTCCCGACCAAAATAACGCTTATATTACAATGGTCTTGACTTTTATGATATAGGGATTAGAATAGTCGTATGCGCAGACTGCTGGAAGTTCCGGTCCGGAGCGACTTGCAATCCAAGATCGTCCTGCTTACCGGTCCGCGCCAGGTCGGGAAAACGACCCTGGCCCGCGGGTTGGACGCCGCGGCGGCCTATCTCAATTACGACGCAGCCGAGGACCGGCAGATCCTGAAGGGCAAGGAATGGCCGTCCGACGCCCCCCTGGTGATCTTCGACGAATTACACAAGATGAAGGGGTGGAAATCGTACATCAAGGGGATCTACGGCTACAAGTTCGAGGGCAAGCGGTGCGATGCCGGCTCGCCGATGGGCTTTCTCGAGGCCAATCTTTCCTACGCCCTCCACACCCCGGCCCTCAAGCCGAAGGTGATGGCGATGCTGAAGAAGTTTTTGGAGCCGGGGTGAGGAGTGCCGGGCAGGCGGGCAGGAAGGCAGCGGGGCAGTTCCCCCGCCCGGGCCAGTTCAAAGTTCGAAGTCTAAAGTTCAACGTTGCCCTTCCCCTGAAGCAAGAAATGGAAGGCACCTACAGTGCGAATCGGCAATAGAGTCTTGGCCCCAATTGCGGCCCTGATCATCGGAATGATCGGTTATCTTGCTTATCCAAACAGCAGTTTTTATTTTGATAAGGATGCTTCAACGGTACTGCCGATTGAAAGCAGCAATATCGTCATGACAAAGGAAACAGTCCGGATAGGACCGGCAGAGGATGTAAAACCACCTGGTCCTATCCGCTGGCAGGCCGATTGCGAGTTCATCTTCAATAACAAAAGCGAGAGCGAAGAAGTCGTCACCATGGGCTACCCGGATTGGCTCAATTCTCATTATTATCCGGACGATAACGAGTACCCCTTAAGACGAGCGTTCTGGGATTATTTTCATACGTTGCCGATTGAAGTTCAAGATAAATATAAAAACGGTATTTTTCAAGTAGGCTACGGCTATGAAGAGATCTATATTCAAGGATACAGAAAAGGGAAGATCCCCTATATTCGCAATGCATGGAATCTGCATGATCTGAAGGTCCTGGTCGATCGTCAAGAAGTCAATACGATACATAAGGCCATCGACAAGAGCACGGGAGCGTCCGAACCGGATCGCAAATTGAGCGGGGCCTATATCTGGAAAATGAAATTCAGGCCGGGACAGACCAGGACGGTCAGTGTTTCCTTTTCATTCAGTGGTTTCACGGATGTTGAGTATCAGGAAGTGTCCTATGTCATGAAAACAGGAGCAGCATGGGCGGATCATATCGGCCAGGCTGATATCTATTGGAATGTGAAAGGGTGGGACATCCGCAAAATGAAGATAGGCCCGCATGGATACACATTTAAAGATAACGTCCTGCATTGGCGTTTTATCGACTTCGAACCGTTCGCAGACATTACTCTCAAATTCGGCGAATTGGAATCCCCACCTCGTCCCCGATAGCAATTCCGATATCGCACCGAAACGGCGGAGGCAACTGATCAGGGGGCCAACCACCGTTTTTGATTTCTGCGGTGCTGGCTTGCAGAAGTTTTTGGGCCGAAGGCGATACCGATCCCGAATAGGGAAGGGTGGGGGAAACATTGAACATTGAACCGGGGGGGGCGGGCGACCCACCGGGTCGCCCCTACTAATTTTCTTTCTTGGCGGGCTCCGCATCCTTTTTAGGAGCCGAAGGTTCCTTGGTCGTTTCCTTCGCCGGGGCGGACGCGGCCCCTTCGGCCCCTTCGGCCGGTTTCGGCTTGGAGCCGTTGCCTCCGTCGGAGGCGGCGGAACGATTGGCGTAGTCGGTGACATACCAGCCGGAACCCTTGAACTGGATGGCGGGGGCGGAGATGCGCTTGCGCAGTTCTCCGCCGCACTCCGGACATCGCGTCGGGAGCGGGTCGGAGGCCATCAGGATGAACTCGCTGACCTTTCGGCAGGACTGGCAGTTAAACTCGTAGATGGGCATGGTGGATCTCCTGACTTGGTGAACCGTGAACGGCCGCGTATTGTATAGCCGCGGCCCCCCCGGTGTCAAATGGCCGGCGGATGAACGGGCGATGGCCCTATTGCGCTTTCCGTTCCAGCCAGGCGGCCACTTCGTCCTGGAGGCGGTCGTAGGGGAAGAGGAAGGTCTCCCCAAAGGCCTCCCGCGCCGGCGTCCCCGTCCCGAGGGACTGGAGGAACGACGACAGGGCGGCCAGGGAGGCCCGCTCTTCCAGGCAGAGGACGGCCGAGAGGGCCATCTGATAGAGCGTCGCGGCCTGGGCCGGTCCACCCATGAGGAAGGAGGGGGCCGTGAGGGGGGGGAGGCCGCCCCCGCGGGCCGCCGCGGAAAGGGCCCGCGCGTCCATGCGGGGGCGGGGGGCCTCGAAATACTGCGCCAGCCCCTCATCGAGCCACAGCGGGCACCGCCCCCCGGCCACCTGGAAATTGAAGGCGTGGACGAACTCGTGGACCACGACGTTGCGGGCGCGGGGGGCGGTGGGGTCGAGGCCGGCGAGGGGAAGGTGGATGGTGCCGTCGTAGGCCCCTCCCACCCACTCGGGGAGGCCGGTCTCCTCGCGGAACTCCCGGTCGGTGTAGAGGATCACCGGGACCTTGCCGTCGGGGTTGGCCGCCATGGCGCCGCACACCGTGAGGTAGGCTTCCTCCAGGATGCCCACCACCGCCTCGGCCGACCGGGCCGCCCCGGCGCCGGAGATGCGGACGGTGAAGTGATGGGTCCCCAGGCGCAGGCCGTCGAGGGGGGCGGGGGGTTCGTGCGGGACCACCGCGTCCAGGGCCGGTCCCGGGTCCTCCCACGCCGGAACCCCGGCCTCCCCCTCCGGGGGGGCGAGGTCGGCGGCGACCGCGCGGTACCGTCCGGCCGCCTCGATCTCCCCCCGCTCCCGCGCGTCGCGCTCGAGGGCCAGGAAGGCCTCCACGGCCAGCCGGCGGGCCTCCCCGTCCCCGGGATCGTCCCTGGCCGCCTTCAACAGCGCCATGGCCTCCAGGATGGGGTCGCGCTCCTCGTCGCCGGCCCCCTCCGCCTCCACCGCCGCGGGGGGCGGCGCCGCCGAGGGCCGGGGCGCCGCGGGCGGAGGGGCGCCGCAGGCGATGGCGAGGAGAAGGGCGGGGGGGAGAAGCCGCCTCACGGACGGGCCCCCCCGCTGATCCCGATGAGTTTGAGGAACTCCTCCCGGGTCGAGAGGCGGTTGCGGAACCCCCCCAGCATGGCCGAGGTGATGGCCTGGGAGTGCTGTTTTTCCACCCCGCGCATCTGCATGCACAGGTGCTGGGCCTCGATGACCACCCCCACCCCCTTGGGTTGCAGGTGCTTTTCGAGGATCTCGGCGATCTGGAAGGTCATCCGTTCCTGCACCTGGAGGCGCCGGGAGAAGACATCCACCAGGCGGCACAGTTTGGAGAGCCCCACGATGCGGCCGTCGGGGAGGTAGCCGATGTGCGCCTTCCCGAAAAAGGGGAGCAAATGGTGTTCGCACAGCGAGTAGAACTCGATGTCCTTGACGATGACCATGTCGTCGTAGGCCTCGTGGAAGACGGCCTTCTTGATCATCTTTTCCGGGTCCTCCCGGTAGCCGCGGGTGAGGAAGCGGTACGCATCGGCGACGCGGGAGGGGGTGTCGGCGAGCCCTTCGCGGGCGGGGTCCTCGCCAAGGTGGACGAGGAGGTCGCGGATGGTCTGTTCGAGGTCCTTCTTCATGGGGTCATTGTATGCCTCTATGCCGTGCGGAGGCAAGGGGTTCGTGCTATAATAGTTGTCCGCTATGACAATCAAAACCTTGACGGTTCGGGGGTCCTTCATCGCCCTCGCGCTCCTGGCGGGGTGCGGCGGCGGGTCCACGCCCGGCTTCAACGCGGCCCAGGAATGGGGGCGGCTGGAGAAGCAGGCCCGGGACCTCCAAGCCGTGCGGGGGCGGATGGACGACCTTCGCGCCCAGCTCGACCGGTGGGAGGCCGCCGCCTACGATCCGAAGGGGGCGGCTGCCGAAGGGCTCCCCTCCGAGCCCGCCGCCGTCCTGCAGGAGCGCCTCGAAGCCCTGCGCGGAGACGCCTACCGGGACGCCGCCACCGCGTTCTGGGACACCCTCACCCTCTTCCTCGACCGCACCCTCAACAATGCCGGCCTGAAGGCCTCGCCGGAGGCGGCCAGGGCGGTGGACCTTTTCGCCGACGAGAGCATCGCCCTGGCGCGTGAGTTGGTGCGGGAGGAGGGGCGGTACGACCGGGCGGTGGAGGTCCTGGAGCAGGCCCTCCGCCACGCTCCCGACCACGCCGGCGTCAAGGCCGAGATGGAGGCAACCCGCCCCTTTCTCCGGCTGGCGCGGGAGCGGTTCGACCGGGCCGAGGCGGGGATGACCATGCCCGCCGTCCGGAAATTGTGCGGCGTCCCCGCCCCCTCCGCGATGCAGGAGCGGACCGAAAAGGGACGCGCGCTGACCGCCTGGCTCTATCCCAACGAAGACGGGGGCTGGGCGGCCCTCTTTTTCGACGGCGGCCGCCTCTACGAAAAATCTTGGGACACCCAGCCGGCGCCGTGACCCCCGAAGAGATCCTGGCCCTGCTGGAGGCGGTCCGCGACGGGCGGGCCACGCCGAAGCGGGCCCTGGCCCGCCTCAAGCACCTCCCGGCCCAGCGGGTCGGCGATGTGGTCCTGGACACCCACCGCACCCTGCGCAAGGGGGCCGGCGAGGTGGTCTTCGGGGAGGGAAAGTCGCCGGAGCAGTTGCGGGCCATCGTGGCGCACCACCGCCGGGAACGCCTTCCGTTCCTCATCACCCGCCTCTCCCCCCCGCGCTTCAAGGCGCTCCGCCTCAAGGGGGGCAACCTCCGGTATCACCCCGTCCCGGGCATCCTGACGGGGGGGGCGCCGCGGAAAAAGTTGGCAGGGGCCGGGAAAGTTGCTATAATCACCGCCGGAGCGTCGGACCTTCCCGTCGCCGAGGAGGTCCGGATCGTCCTGGAGTATTTCGGCCGGGAGACGATAGCGTTCCATGACCGGGGCGTGGCCGGCCTGCACCGCCTGATGGAGCACCTTGAGGCGCTGCAAAAGGCCCGGGTCATCGTGGCCGTTGCCGGGATGGAGGGGGCCCTCCCCTCCGTCGTGGCCGGTCTGTTCGAGGCCCCCGTCATCGGCGTCCCCACCAGCGTGGGCTACGGCTCCAATCTGGGGGGGATCGCCCCGCTGCTCACCATGCTCAACTCCTGCACCGCGGGGGTTGCCGTGGTGGGCATCGACAACGGGGTGGCCGCGGCGACGCTGGCCGCCCTCATGAGCCGCCCGTGAGCAAAGGAGGTGATCGCTTTTGGCAGTAGTCATCATCGATGAGAACGAATCCTTCGAGGTCGCCCTCAAGCGCTTCAAGCGCATGTGCGAACGGGAAGGCATCTTGTCCGAGGTCAAAAAGCGCCAACACTACGAGAAACCCAGCGAAACCAAGAAGAAGAAACAGCTGGAAGCCGCGAAGAAGATGAAGCGCAAACAGGCCCAGGAGCGTCGCAAGTACAGACTGTAGCGTTAAGACAATTCACGTGATCTTGAATTCCCGCCAACTGGGGTTGCCCCGCGTCCTGGAGGTGATGGCTGAATACTGCCACACCTCCGGGGGGCGGGAGCATTTCGCCCAGGCGTCGCGGTTCCTCGACGCCGACGCGCTGGCCCGGCGGCACGGGCTCATCCGCGAGATGGAAGGGGTCCCGGGGGATGCGTTCGTCCGGCTGGCCGACCTGGAGACCTTCCTGCCGCCGCTGGAGGAGGACCCCCTCTTCGTCTACGCCGAGCGGGACGCGGCGGCGGTCCTGCGCCTACTCCCCGCCCTCGACGCCCTCAAGGCCTCGCTCGCGGGCCCTCAACGGCCCCTCCTCTCCGCCATCGCGGAGGAGTTGCCCGACGGCGGCCCGGTGGCGGCCCCCTACCGCGGCTTCTTCGCCGAGGGCGGGGAACTGCGCCCCGACGCCACCCCGGGCCTGCGGTCGCTCCACAAGCGGGAACGGGCCTGTTTCGACCATCTGCAGGACATCCTCCAGGGAGAGTTGAAGAAATACCAGCCGCTCCTGTCCGACGAGGTGGTCATGTACCGCCGGGAGCGGTACTGCCTCCCCGTGAAGGCCTCGGCGCAGAGCAAGGTGCAGGGGATGCTCCTGGGGGCCTCGGCCACGCGCGAAACGGTCTTCATCGAACCCGCCCCGGTGGTGGTGGCCAACAACGACTACCAACTGACCCTCGAGGAGATCCATGCGGAGAAGTTCCGCGTCCTCAAGGAGATCACCGACGCCGTGCGGGCGTTCCTCCCCGCCCTGAAGCAGGCGCTGGCGACGCTGGGACTGCTGGATTTCCACCGCGCGTGCCGAAGATACCAGGAAGCGTGCTCGGGGGTCCTCCCCGAATTGGTCCCCGTGGAGGAGGGACTGACCCTGCGCCGGGCGCGCCATCCCCTGCTGGAGGCCCTGGCCCGGCAGGAAAAGGGGCGGCGCCCCGTGGTCCCCCTGACCTTTGTTCTGCGGCCCCCCAAGCGGGTCTTCATCCTCTCCGGCCCCAACGGCGGGGGCAAGACCATCGCCCTGCAGACCGCCGGGCTGATCGTGGCCCTGGCGCGGATGGGGCTTCCCGTCCCCGCCGCGGACGGCACCCGCGTCCCGTCCCTCGACGCCCTCCTCGTGTCCATCGGGGACGCCCAGGACCTCGACAAGGGGCTCTCCACCTTCACCTCCTCCGTGGCGGTGATGAAGGAGTTCCTCGAATCGGCCGGCCCCGGCTCGCTCTGCCTGGTGGACGAGATCGGGTTCGGCACCAACCCCGAGGAGGCCACCGCCCTCTCGCTCGCCCTCCTCGACGCCTTCCTCGAGCGCGGGGCCGCGGTGATGGTCACCACCCACCTCACCCAGCTCAAGAGCCTGGCCTTCACGCGGCCGGAGGTGGCGAACGCCTCCATGGAGTTCGACGAGACCACCCACCTGCCCACCTTCCGGTTCCTCCCCGACATCCCCGGCTCCTCCAACGCCCTGCAGATGGCCGAGCGGTTCGGCCTTCCGGAGCCCGTGCTGGAGGCCGCCCGCGGCTACATGCACCCGGACCTCATCCGGCAGGACGCCCTCCTCAAGCGCATCCAGGCCCTACGGCAGGAGGAGGAGGAGACGCTGGCGCGCCTGCAGGAGAGGGAGCGGGAGGCCGAGACGGCCCTGGAGGCCGCCCGGCGGGACGCGGCGGCGCGGGAGGAGGCGTGGCGCCGGGAGCGGGAGGAGATCCAGCGCAACCTGTGGGAGGAACTCCACAAGCAGGTCGCGCGCCTGCGGGAAGAGGGGATCGCGGTGGGGAAGCGGAAGGAGCAGAGCGCCGCGCAGGCCCTGGTCCCGCCCCCGCCCCCCAGGCCCGCCGAGGACGGCGCCCCCGGGCCCCTCTCCCCGGGCCAGACCGTGGCCGTCCACTCCCTGAAGAAGGAGGGGCGCGTCGTCCGCATTCAGGAGCAGGAGGGGACCGCCGTGGTGGAGGTGGGGGGGAAGCATTTCTGGTTCCCCCTCGAGGACCTCGCCCCCAAGAGCGGGGCCCCCGCCGCGCCCCGGAGCCGGACCGACCTCCCTTCGGCCGAGATGGGCTATCCGGAGTTGAACCTCATCGGGATGCGGGTGGAGGAGGCGGAGGAGGCGATGGAGCGGTTCCTCAGCCACGCCGCCCTGACCGGCCTGCGGCAGGTGGTGATGGTCCACGGCCACGGAACCGGCCGCCTGCGCCGGGGCGTGAGGGCCTACCTCAAAGGGCACGCCCTGGTCCGGTCCTTTGCGCCGGGGGACAGGGACGCCACGACGGTGGTGGAGGTGCGCCGGTGAACGACGACCGCGCCACCGTGGAGCGCATCCGGGCGGCGGCCTCCATCGCCGAGGCGGTTTCCTCCTACACAACGATCCGCCCCTCCGGCTCCAAGCACTCCGCGCTGTGCCCCCTGCCGGGCCACAAGGAGAAGACCGCCTCCTTCACCCTCGACGACCACCAGGGGCTCTTTTACTGCTTCGGGTGCGGCCGGGGCGGGGACATATTCAAATTCTACATGCTGATGGAGAACTGGACCTTCCCCGAGGCCCTGGAATTCCTCGCCCGCAAGCACGGGATCCCCATCGTCCGGCGGGAGCCCAGGCCCGGCGAACTGGGACGCGGGGCGGTGGAACAGATCCTGGACGCCGTCCTGGCCCTGTACCGGAAGCACCTCGACGCCCCCGGCAACCCCGCCGCGGCCTATCTGCAGAAGCGGGCGCTGGCCCGGGACCTGTGGGCGCCGTGGGGGCTGGGATACGCTCCCGCGGGCTTCGACACCCTGAAGCGGGCCCTCGGCGCGAAGTTCTCCGAGTCCGATCTGGTCCAGGCGGGGGTCATGGTCAAGGGGGAGAAGGGGACCTACGACCGGTTCCGCGACCGCCTCATGTTCGCCATCCGGGACGCCACGGGGCGGCTGGTCGGCATGGCGGGGCGGGCCCTGGGGGACGACCACGCCAAGTACATCAACACCGCCGAGACCGCCGCCTTCAAAAAGGGGGACCTCCTCTACGGTCTCGACCGGGCCCGGAAGCCCGCCGCCGAGACGGGGTACCTCCTCATCGTGGAGGGCTACTTCGACTGCATCCGCCTCCATGCCGCCGGGTTCGAGACCGCCGTGGCCACCATGGGGACGGCCCTCTCCCCGGCCCACGGCCGCCTGATCAAGCGGTCGGCCCGCGGGGCGGTGCTGTGCTTCGACGGCGACGCGGCGGGGCAGAACGCCGCCCGGAGCGCCCTCAAGCACCTTCTCCCCCTGGGATTGGAGGTGGGCCTGGTCTTTCTGGATCCCTCCGACGACCCCGATTCGCTCATCGCGCGCGAGGGGGCGGAGGCGTTCGGAGGCCTGCTGGAGGGGCGGCGCGATTTCTTCGATTATTTTTACGGCGTGGAATTTTCCACCCCCCCCTCCCGGTTGTCGCCGGTGGAAAAGTCCCGGAGAGCGCACATCCTCATGGAAATGCTGAGCCTTATCCCCGATCCCGTCCTGCAGGCCACCTATGTCGCGCGCCTCTCCGAGGGGACGGGCATCCCCGAGGCGGCCCTGTGCCGGATCATGAAAGCCCCGCCCCCGCCGGCCACCGAAACGGCCGTCCGGGCGGAGTGTCCGGACGCTGAAAAGTTCTTTCTTTCCAGGTATTTAAAGGACAATTCCGTCCGCCAGGCCTTCCACGGCCGGTTCCACTCCGGCCTCTTCGAGGCCGAACCCCTCCACTCCCTCGCCCAAGACCTTGAAAAATTGGGGGTTGACAAAGCGTGTGATTTTTCCCACATTATAGGGAACAGCCATGAAATCCCGGAACATGCGGCGGAACTGCTCCTGCTGCCGGACGAGGAGTTCGACTTGGAGCCCTATTGGAGGGTTCTCCAATTGAGGTTTCTGCGAAAAGAATCGGCCCGCATCCAACAACAGATCGCCCAAGCCCCCCCCGAGGAAGTCCCCGTGCTATTGCGGCGGAAAAGCGAACTTCTCCGGGCCATGCGGGATCTCCAGCGCGGGGACAAAGGGTAGAGGAGGACCGTTTGGTACTTGAAGAGCGCAACGAGATAAAGTTTCTCGTCCAGTTGGGGAGGGACAAGGGGTTCCTCCTCTACGACGAGATCTACGAGCACCTGCCCGAGGACATCAAGCTGGAGCAGGAATTGTTCGAGGATGTCCTCCTGATGCTGGAGGACTACCAGATCGCCATCTGCGAGGACGAGAAGCAGGCCGAGGCCATCCTGGGGCGCAAGCTGGCCAAGGAGGCCGAGGAGAAGGCGGCCGCCGACGCGGGGGACCACACCACCGACCCCGTCCGCCTCTACCTCAAGGAGATGGGGGCCGTGCGCCTCCTCGACCGGGACGGGGAGGTCTCCATCGCCAAGGCCATCGAGGAGGGGAACCGCAAGGTCTTCAAGGCCCTCATCCGCAACCCCCTCATCCTGGAGGAGATCCGGGGCATCCTCAAGCGGACCGCCGCCGCCGGCGGCCGGTGCAAGGAACTGGTCAAGGCGGGGGAGGACTCGGACGAACAGGCCGGGGTGGAGGAGAACCGCCCCGAACGGATGCTGGCCGTCTATGCCAAGGTGGTGGAGCTGAACGACCAGATCCGCCGCCTCCACAAGACCAAGACCAAGAAGCCCCTCAAGAAGAAGGAATTGGAGAACCTCAACCGGAAACTGAAACTCCTCCAGAGCCAGATCTCCAAACTCGTGCCGCGGCTCCAACTGCCCCGGTTCACCGGCAACCGCTTCACCCGCCAGGTCAAGGAGGTGGACGCCCACTTCCGCAAGATGGAGCAGCAGATCCGGGGGGAGAAGGAGAAGATCAAAAAGATCAAGGGGACCTCCCGGAGCCAGGCGGTGCGGCGGCAGACCCTCCAGGCCCGCGTGGACAAGCTGGGCGGCGCCTATTCCGCCGAATGCCGCAGGCTCTCCATGACCTTCGGCCTCTCCCGCGAGGAGCTCACCCGGAGCATCCAGCACATCGGGGAGGGGGAGCGGGAGGCGGCCGAGGCCAAGCGGCTCCTCATCGTGGCCAACCTCCGCCTCGTGGTCTCCATCGCCAAGAAATACA
>DCUZ01000099.1:23230-33857 GCA_002327305.1 Holophagales bacterium UBA2201
ATCCCGGTCCACATGATCGAGACCATCAACAAGTTGAACCGGGTCCAGCGGGCCCTCGTCCAGGAGTTCGGGCGCGAGCCCTTCCCCGAGGAGATCGCCAAGAAGATGGACCTCCCCGTGGTCAAGGTGCGCAAGATCCTCAAGGTCGCCCAGGAGCCCATCTCCCTCGAAACCCCCGTGGGGAACGAGGAGGACAGCCACCTGAAGGATTTCATCCAGGACGGCAAGGTGGAGAGCCCCGAGCAGGCGGTCATCTACGGCGACATCCGCGACCAGATCCAGGAGGTCCTGCGCACCCTCACGCCGCGCGAGGAGCAGGTGCTGAAACTGCGCTTCGGCCTCAACGACGGCCACGAGCACACGCTGGAGGAGGTGGGGAAGAAGTTCAACGTCACCCGCGAGCGCATCCGGCAGATCGAGTCCAAGGCCCTGCGCAAATTGAAACACCCCAGCCGGGCGAAGAAGCTGCGGGCGTTCATCAATCTGAAGTAAGGCTTAAGGCTGGAAAGCTAGAAGGCTGGAAAGCTAGAAGGCTAGAAAGCTTGAAGGCTGGAAAGCTAGAAGGCTGGAAAGCTAGAAGGCTGGAAGGCTGGAAGGCTGGAAGGTTGGAAGGCTGGAAAACTCAAAACCGGAAAGCTGGAAGGATAGTAAGTTGCATGACAATTTATCTTAAATGCAATCCTGTTGTCATACGTGTGGGATTACCTTGTCGCTATGCTCTTCAGGGCATTTGGCGTTCCAGCGTTCTAGCATTCAAGCCTTCAAGCAGGTTAGAAAAGATCCACGGAATGCCCGAGGCCGATGAGGCCATTCGGGAAAGCGAATAACAGCCCATGACCCCATACACCCTCGTCACCTCCAGCCCGCACAAGGCGGCGGAGATCGCAGCGATCACGGGGATCGAATTTCTTACGGAGTCCCTCGACCTGCCGGAGATCCAGTCGCTCGACCTGCGCGGGGTCCTGAGCCACAAGGCCCGGGAGGCCTTCGCGCGCCTGAGACGCCCTGTCGTCGTCGAGGATGTCTCGCTCGAGTTGGCGGGGCTGAACGGGTTCCCCGGTCCCCTCGTCAAATGGCTTCTGAAGGCTGCCGGCCCCGAGGGGCTCATCGCCCTCTGCCGCGGGACGGGGGAGTGGCGGGCGCGGGCGGTTTGCGGCGTCCTGGGGTGGGACGGAAAGCGCGAGGCGTGGGCCGAAGGGGCCGCCACGGGGACCATCGCCCCCGCGCCGCTCGGGGCGTCGGGCTTCGGATGGGACCCGGTCTTCGTGCCGGACGGCCATGACCGCACCTACGCCCGGATGACCGCCGAAGAAAAGAATGCCATTTCACATCGCGGGAAAGCGTGGCGGGGGTTCCAGGCAAGGATGAAGGGTAAATAGGGACAGTCACCTATTTATTGACAAGGTGAGAAGATTCTGATACCGTTGCATCATGCCCAGACGCCCGCGGCACGCCATCCCCGGTTTTCCCCATCACATCACCCAGCGGGGCAACAACCGCCAGGACATCTTCTTCGCCGACGAGGACCGTGAGCTCTATCTTGCCCTGCTCCGTCAGCACGCGCTGCAGTACGGCTTCGAGGTGATGGGCTACTGCCTGATGACCAACCATGTCCACATCATCGGCGTCCCGACGGAAGATGACTCGCTGGCCAAGACGGTCGGTCGGACGCACTGGAAATACTCGCAGGTTCTGAACCGTCTGCACGGGCGGAGCGGCCACCTGTGGCAGAACCGGTTCTACTCGTGTCCGATGGACGGCGCCCACATGGTGGCCGCGATGGCCTACATCGAGCGCAACCCCGTCCGGGCGAAACTGGTACGGAATGCCTGGAACTATCCGTGGAGCAGCGCAGGCGTGCATGTCGGGGACGCCGGGAGTGAATGGCTGGAGATGGCGCAATGGCGGAGGGCCTCCCGGGGGCTGGATTGGAAAGAGCGGCTCAAACTCAAAGAAGAGGCCGGACCGGGGACGGCCTTGATGCTGCACACGAACCGGGGACGGCCCCTGGGGAGCGACGCCTTCGTCGCCAAGATCGAAGCGATGGTGGGGATGCGCCTGCGCGCCCTGCCGGTTGGGCGACCCAAATTGGAGAAGAAATAGGTGACTGTCCCTAATTATCCGGCTGATGGTGGAGACCAGCAGGCCCAGCCCGAGGGTGGCCAGGAGATAGGCCATCGTCAGCGCCACCAGCAGGACCCACGAGCCGCGCACGGGGACGTCGAACCAGAGGGTGGTGACGAGGAGGACGAGGACCATGTCCACCAGCCCCATGAGGGTGCAGGGGATCAGTTTGCCTGCGATGAACTGCCACGCCTTGACCGGGGTGACGATGATCTGCTCCATGGTGCCCGCCTCCCGCTCCTTGACGATGGCCAGCGAGGTGAGCATCATCGTCACCACCATGAGCAGGAGCCCCAGCACCCTGACTGGAGCGAAACTGAAATACAGAAAGAGATCGCAAGGAGGATTCTGAGTGGGGCCGCCTAAGAGCTTGGCGCCGCCCCTGATAAGCCCATAAGAATGAGTAAGATACGGCAATTTACCGTTGATCTTGATGCGCCTTGCGCAGTCTCCCAATAGCTGGGATAATGATGGCGGAATGAAAAATATTTGGGCGAGGACTTAGAATGAAGAATAAACCGATTCTGTTGAGCTTGGCCGTCATAGGAGCTCTGGTGCTCGGGGGGTGTGCGAAAAAGGGGCCTGTTGCCGCGCAGAAAGAAGCTCCTATCAAAGCAGCGGTTCAGACGCATCGGAATGAATCAATCCCGCGAGGAGATTCCAATGCCGATCTATTTTTATCCCAGATTCAACCTAATGGGAATCCTAATTTATTGGATAAGCCCATAGAAAAACTAAAGGATTGTTTGGAAGAACAAAAGTCGAACATCACGATAAAAGACGAAAAGTCGAGCGTCGAAATGTACTTTTTTATCAATCAGAGCGATCCGGCAAAATGCGAGGAGTGCCGCAAGCTCCTAGCTAAAGCGAGGCTTTATGGGAAGAGAATTGCCAAGAAGGAAAAGCTTTTTCTTTGGGAGGTTTGCAGGTATCCTTATGAAAAAGATAAAAAAGACTGCGTAGAAATCCTTAAATGGTGGACAGACTCCGACAATAATCATGAGATAGTATATTGGTCCCTTCGGCACGCACCGTATGCTGTAAAGGCGGGCCTATACACAAAAGAAGAGGTTTTCGAAATAATAAAGCCAATTGCTTTGAAAAGCTGTTATCCTGAACTTCGCGAGCAAGCCATTTGGGCCGTTTATGAGCTTTATCAGCGCGAGTCTTTGCCTTTCTTGAGAGAGATTCTTCATAACGAGGTTGAGAACCGGCAAATATCAGACTTGTCAAGGGCCAAACCTCTCTATTGGGCCGCGCGCTTTTTAGATGAGCAGGGCGAATATGAATATGCTTTTCTCTATTTAATGAATGCAAGAATATGGGAACTATCTGCACGCAAAAGGGATCCCCGTGCAGTGCCATTCTTGCAAGCCGCCCTTCAAGATGATCATTATCTTGATCGCCTATACGCTGCTGTTTGGCTCTCGGAGTATCCTGATCATTCTAATGATGTATTTGCAATTCTTGTTGAATTCTTACAAAAAACAAGAGCTAGCGTTTCATTCTCTGAAACTGGAATTCGACAGGCGCGAGTGGCTGCTGTTCATGCGCTTTCTAATCTGAAAGATGATAGGGCAATAGCAGTATTAAAGGAAGAGCTTAGTTTTGCAGATAATAATAGCTATCAATCTGATGAAATCAATAAAGCAATTGCAAAATTGGAAAAGGGAGGAAATCATGGAAAATAGGGACAGTCACCTAGTTCTGAGTAATATACAACTTCTGTCACGAAAAGGAGGTGATCGAATCGGCATGATGAAATTGATGAAACCAAAGAGGAGGACGGTCCCGCCACGCCACCGCCCCATCCCGACCGTCCTCAATCTCAAGCCCAGCGGCGCCATCCTCAAATCCTTGGACTACCAGCGCGACGCCAACGGGAGGGGTGTGTCAATCAACCCGCAGAGCCCCGCCGGGTCGCCCGCTCGGCTTGACGCCCGGGGGGGGATTGGAGTATAGAGGGAATGTGAAATCCCTCATCCAGGCGGTTCCCGGGGGCCCTGCGGGTTGCGGCAACGGTCTTCCCGAAGGGGCGGATGCGGAGGCCGGGCGTGTATAAGGGCGGCCCTCCGACTCGGCTGGTCCTGCTGTTCGCGGTGTTTTTCACCAATCTGGTCTCCCTGGCCTGCCAGATCCTCTGGATCCGCAAGATCGGGTTCCTGTTCGGGACCACGCACGGGGCGCTCAGCACGGTGCTTTCGATCTTCCTGCTGGGGTTGTCCCTGGGGGCGCTGGCGGGGGGCCGGATCATCGACCGCCATCCCCGGAAGATGCATTTCGTGGCCCTGCTGGAGATCGCGCTGGGGCTTTATGTCCTCCTGAGCCTGTGGGTCCTGGACCTGGGGCGCCGGGCTTTTCTCGCCCTCCCGGCCGCTCCGGACTCGCCCCTCCTTCATGCCCTTCTGCGGTACGGCGTGATCCTGGCCTGCCTGATCGTTCCCACCCTCTGCATCGGGGCGGTCTTCCCCGTCATCACCCGGCTGGTGGCCTCGACGGCGGCGTCGTTGGGCCGGAGCGTTTCGATGGTGTACGCGCTGGACACCGTGGGGGCGGCGCTGGGCGCCCTGGTCTGCGGGTTCGTTCTCGTGCCGCATCTCGGCCTGAAGGCCTCCACCCTGCTGCTCGGGTCGCTGTGCGTGGTCCTGGGGCTGACGCTGGGGCGCATGAGGGACCCCGCGGAGGAGCCCGCCGCCCCGCTTCCCGCCGCCCCCCCCGGTGCCGTGCTCGACTCGGTCCGCCTTCGCTTCGTCTTCCTCGCCTTCTTCCTGTCCGGCGCGGGGGCCCTCCTTCTGGAGACGGGTTGGAACCGTTTCTACTACATCCTCAACGGTTCGAGCGTCTATTCGCTGAGCGTCGTCATGGCGGCCTTCCTCATGGGGGTCGGCATGGGTTCCTGGTTGATCCGGCGGCGGGCCGACAGGCTGGCGGCTCCCCTGCTGACCCTGGCCTACCTGGAGTTCGCCATCGCCATCGGGGGGACCCTCATCTTCATGAGCGGCCCCCTCTTCGGGCGGCTGTATCACGCGCTGTTCCAGGCGACGCGCGACTATCTCCTCTTCCAGTCCCTCATCTTCCTGGTCGTCTTCTTCAGCGTCTTTCTGGCCACGCTGGCCATGGGGGCCAATTTCCCCCTGGTGGTGAAGGCGTGCAGTCCGGACCCGTCGCGCCGGGGGGAGCAGGCCGGGAAGGTGTTCTTCGTCAACACCCTCGGGGCGGTGGGGGGCGCCTTCGCCAGCGAATTCATCGTTTTGCCGGCGTGGGGGTTCGGCGGGCTCATCCTCCTCGTGGCCGGCCTCTACGCCGCCGCCGCGGCGATCTTCGTCCTCCTTGAATGGAAGAGAGCCGCCCGCCACCTCCCCGTCTTTCTGGTTCTGCTCGTCCTGACGGGGGGGCTGGCCGCGGAGGCGGCGCGGCGGGACCTCCCCTTCGACGCCGTGTACTACCACGGGATCCGGTTCAAGACCTGGCCGGAGTACCGGAAGTTGATGGCGGAAAGCCGCCTCCTGTACCGCAAGGACGGGTTCTACGGCCAGGTCTCCGTGATCGAGCTGAAGGGGGGGCTGTTCCTGAAGAACAACGGCAAGACCGACTCCAGCAATTTCAGTTTCAACGTCCCCTCGCAGATGCTCCTTTCCCACCTGCCGCTGGCCTGGAACCCCCGCCCCCGGTCCGTCGCCATCATCGGGTTGGGCGGGGGGTTCTCCCTCGCGGCCGCCGTCCACCACGAGGACGTGGGCCGCATCGCGATGGTGGAACTGGACCCGCTGGTCATCCACGCCGCGCGCACCTATTTCGCGCCGTTTTTGGACGGTGCCCTGGAGTCGCCCCGCGTCGAGATGATCGTGGACGACGGCAGGAATTTCCTCGAGCGCACTTCCGAGCGGTTCGACGCCGTCATCTCCCAGCCGCCCAACATCTGGGTCTCGGGCGTGTCGGGGCTCTTCACGCAGGAATTCTACCTCGCCGTGCGGGAGCGGCTGAACGCGGGGGGGATCCTCTGCCAGTGGATCCCGCTGCGTGAGATGGGGGAGGCGGACATGAAGGTCGCCCTGGCCACCGTCCGGTCCGTATTTCCCCGCGTGGGGGTTTGGGACATCGGCACCGACGCCTTCATCCTCGCCTCCGAGACCCTGCCGGTGCTGGACGATGCCAAGCTGGCGCGGATGTACGCCTGGGAAGGGATCCAAAAGGACCTGGCGGCCCTGCGATGGGACCCGGCCGGGATGACCGGCTATCTTGCGGCCCCCCGGGTGGGTTTCGCGGACATGGACCGGTACCTGGAGGGGGTGCGGACCCTCAACCGGGATGACCGGCCGGTCCTGGAGTTCCGCACGGCGCGCAACCTCTACCTCCGGACCAAGGGCCTGCCGTAGGGGAAGATCCATCCCGGGCAGCCGCGGCCGGTCGGCGCGGCGCGAAAAAGCGGGAAACAAGGCCTGATGCGCCCCTTCCCGGTTTTGACTTTGCGGGCGCCCCGGTGTTATCCTCGACCCCATGACCACCTTCCAGACCTTCATCGCGGCCTTCGCGGCGGTGGTCCTTTTCCTTTACGGACTCCAGGGCTTCAGCCGGGAATTGCAGGCGGTGGGCGGGACCGTCCTGCGGTCCTGGCTGGGACGGGTGACGGCCAGCCGGTGGCGGGGGTTCGCCATCGGGGCGGCGGCGACGGCGGTGGTCCAGTCGAGCGGCGCCGTTTCCTCGCTGGCGGCCGCCCTGGTGGACGCCTCGGTGATCACCTTCGGCGGCAGTCTGGGCATTCTGCTGGGGGCCAACGTGGGGACCACCGCCACGGCCTGGCTGGTCTCCTTCAAACTCACGGGGATCGGGTCGCTCTTCATCGTTTTGGGGGCGCTCCTGTCGGCCCTTCCCCTGCACATTCGGGTGATGGGGAAGGCCGTCTTTTATTTCGGCCTCATCTTCTTCGCCCTCGATCTCATTGCGTCGGGACTCAAGCCGCTGCAGAGCGAAGCGTTCTTCGTGGAGGGGCTGGCCGCCGCCGTGGTGCCCTGGAAGGGGGTCCTGGCCGGGCTGGTCTTCACCACCCTCGTCCAGTCGAGCAGCGTCACCACCGGCCTGGCCATCCTTCTCGTCCAGCAGGGGATGCTGCCCGTCGAAGGGGCCATCCCCGTGGTTATCGGCGCCAACATGGGGTCCACCACCACCGCGCTCCTGGCGGGGCTGGGGATGAGCCGCTCGGCGCGCGCCACGGCCCTGGCCAACCTGCTGTTCAACGTGGCGGGCGTGGCCCTGTTCTTCCCCTTCATCCGGGGATACGCCGCCGCCCTGATCCTGATCTTCGGGACCCCCGACCTGGTGGTGGCGTGGGCGCACCTCATCTTCAATCTCGCCGTCGCGGCGCTCTTCCTGGCGTTCCTCCCCCTCCTCGAGCCCTTTCTGCGGCGGTGGCTGGGGGCGGACCGGGCGGTCCCCGCCGCCGATCCCGCACCCGGACCCGACCCGCCCGGCCCCGCCGTTTTGTGACCTGGCCCACCGACGCTCTCTTCGACGCGGTTCTGGCGGGTTTCTACCTTTTCGTCGGAGTCTATCACGCCCTGCTCTACCTCCGGGGCCGGAGCCTGAAGGCCTATTTCTGGCTGGCGCTCCTGTGCCTCGGCGCCCTGACGGTGAACCTGACCGCCTTGATGCGCCATGTCCCCGCCGCGCTGGCCTGGACCCCCCTCTTCGGCGTCATCAACCACTGGGGGGTGGCCGCCGCCACCGTCTTTCTCTACGAGTTCGCGGCGGCCCTGTGCGAGCGGCGCCCGGGGCGGGGGGGGCGCATTCTGGAGGGCGGGATCGTGCTGTTGGGGTTGCTCAGCGCGCCGGAGCGGACCGGGTGGTTCCGGCTTTTTCTGGTCGTGGTGCTGGGGAGCATCGCGGTCACCGCGTGGACCATCCTGCGCGCGGCCAGGGCCGGCCATCCGGAGGCCCGGACCGTGGCGTGGGGCATCAGCGCCATCGGGGCGGCCCTCATGATCGACGTGCTCATGACCATGAACATCCTCCCCAAGGTACAGGGGCTTCCGTTCATCGGCTTCACCCTCCTCTTCCTCTCCATGGCGGTTTCGCTCTCCAACCGGTTCGAACGGGCCCACCGTGAACTGGACGCCCTGAGGGTGGACCTGGAACGGCGGGTGGAGGAGCGGACGCGGGCACTGAACGGGGCCAACCGCCGCCTGCGCAGGTACTTCCCCGCCCGCGTGGTCGAGCGGATCCTGAGTTCCGGGGAGGACCTCCGCCCCCGCACCGAGCGCCGAGAAATGACCGTCCTCTTCGCCGACCTGGTGGACTTCACCGCCTTTTCCGACGGGGCCGACCCCCGGACGGTCAGCGCCCTCCTTAACGAATACATCACCGCCATGCTGGAGGAGATCGAGGCCCGGCGGGGGACCCTGGACAAGGTGATGGGGGACGGGCTGATGGCCTTCTGGGGGGCCCCGGCCCCCATGCCGCCCGAGGAGCAGGCGCGGTTGGCGGTGGAGACGGGGGCGGCCATGCAGAGGCGCCTGGCGTCCCTGGGGGAGGGGTGGACGGCGCGCGGCCTGCCGCGGTTCCAAGCCCGCGTCGGGGTCCATCAGGGGTGGGCGGCGGTGGGGGACATCGGGACGGCGGACCTCTGGTCGTTCACGGCCATCGGACAGGGGGTCAACATCGCCGCGCGCCTGGAGCGGTTGTGTCCGCCGGGGAAGGTCCTGATCAGCGACGCCGTCCGGGTCCGTCTCGGCGGGGACGGGTTCGCGGGGCGGCCGCTGGGGCTGCGGCTGAAGGGGGTGCAGGAAGAGATGAAGGCCTGGGTCCTCGATCCCTGAAGGTTGGGATCGGGACCATGGGCCCGGGGGCCTATTGGAGGGTGTTGTTCCTGGAATGAAGGAACTGCCACACCTCCCGGTCGGCCTTGCCGATGTGGTTGGTCAGCCAGGTGATGAGGAACCGGTTGATCTGGTCGGCCAGGAAGGTGGAGGCCCCGTCGGTCTCGAAATCAACGTCCAGGGACTTCAGGACGGTGCGGAACTCTTCGTGCAGCGCCCGGTGCTCGTCCAGCCGGGGGTATTCCTGCGCGAGCATCAACCCCTCCTCGGCCGAGAAGTGGAAATGGGTGTAGTCGGTCAGGAAGGAGAGGGTCGTGGCCACCGCCTTGGGGCCCTGGTTCTCCTCGACGGCCCTGGCCAGGTCGTCGAGGCGCCGGATGAGCTGTTTATGCTGGTCGTCGATGAGCCCAACGCCCACCGAGAGGGAATCGTCCCATTGGATTCGTGCCATGCGTCGCTCCTTGCGTGAGAGTCGTTCCAACGGAGGATATCACAGGCGGCCGGTGGCAGGCAACCGATGAAAGGCGCCAGGAGGAAGGAGGAAGGAGGAAGGCGGAAGGAGGAAGGAGAAAGGAGAAAGGAGGAAGAGAAGCAACCAAGGAAGGGGCGACTGGCCGTCGGCCGTTGTCAGTCGGAAGATGAAAGGATGAAGGTGGAAGGCGGAAGAAAAGAAGAAGCCCTTTTTCGGGTTCCCGCCTTCCCTCCAGCGGCTATTTTTTGATCGGGGTTACGCCCGCCATGTCGCCGATGACGTTCACCAGTTCGGCTCCGGCGGGGACAACGATCTTGGCGTTGGTCTTGAGGGCGTTCTCCATGGTCTCGAGGCGCTTGAGGAGCTGGGCGTTGCCGATGAAGTACTTCTCGGCGGCCTCGTTGACGAGGCGGATGGCCTCGGCCTCCCCCTCGGCCTGGAGGATGCGGGCCTGGCGGATCCCCTCCGCCTCCTTGATGGCGGCCCGCTTCTTCCCGTCGGCGGCGGTCTCGGCGGCGGTGGCGAAGTCCACGGCGGAGATCTTCTCGTTCTCGGCCTTGACGATCTTGTTCATCGTTTCCTGGACGTCCCGCGGCGGGTCGATCTGCTTCAGTTCGGCCCGGACGATGTCGATCCCCCACGAGTGGGTCTCCTTGGTGAGGATCTTGAGGAGTTCGTCGTTGATGCGCCCGCGCTCGCTGTTGGCCGACTTCAGCGTCAGGGTCCCGATGATGTTGCGGAGCGTCGTGCGGGCCAGATTGACGATCTGGTAGGTGACGAGGTTCACATTGTACTGGGAGTTCTTGACGCTCTCCTCGTCGGGCTTGATGCGGAAGTAGATCTGGGCGTCCACGGCCGCGTTGAGATTGTCGTTGGTGATGATCTCCTGCGGTTGGGCGTCCACCATCTGCTCGGTGACGTTCACCTGGTACAACTGGTCGATGACGGGGATGATCCAGTTGAAGCCGGGGTTGGCGAACTTGCGGTATCGGCCCAGGCGCTCGATGAGGCCGCGGCGGGTGGGGCGGACGATGCGGATGCCGCAGAGGAAAAAGAACAGGACGATGCCGAGGACGGCGTAATGGACGGGGGTCATGGTCCCTCCTTGTCGGGTTGTCGGGGTCAAGCGTAGCACCGTTGGGGCGGGGAAGTCAAAACCGCAGGTCGGGGGACCGGGGCTGCATCCTGCAATGCGGGGCCGACTCTCCAGTCGGCCGAA
>DCUZ01000099.1:33933-59352 GCA_002327305.1 Holophagales bacterium UBA2201
AGGTCGGAGGACCTGCGCTACATTTTTCCCCGCCCGGCGGCACCCGGCCCGAATCCCAGCGCCCCCAGGGCGCTTAAGAGGACCACCGGCATCAGGAAGCGGATACCCACGTGGTCGGCCAGCCAGGGGACATAGCAGGCGTAGAAGAGGAGGTGCCAGCCCCAGGCGGAGAAGACGAAGAGCGCGGCGGTGCGGTTCCGGCGCCACGAGAGCGCCAGGGCCAGGAGGAGGGGAAAGACGACGGGGGCGGAGAAGAACAGCCCCCGGTCCCAGTGGGCGAAAAGCTGGAAAAGGCGTACGGGATCGAGGGAGAACAGCTCGAGGTGCGACACCACCTGGGGCCCGACGGGGGTGGCGACCACGACGCGGTGGTAGCCGGTCAGCCAGGGCGCGCCGAAGGCGAGCGTGTTGTAGGCCAGGAACGGAAGGAGCCCCAGGACGCCTCCCAGGGCGAAGGGGATCTTCCGCCGGGCCAGAAGCAGGCCCAGGAGGACTTGAATGATGTACGAGGGGCGCAGGAAAACCATCAGGCCCGTCGCCGCCCCCGCCCATCCCTCCCGCCCCGCCTGGAGGCCCCACAGCGCTCCGGCCATGAGGAGGGCGAGGAAGAGGTCCGGGGAGACGCTGTAGGTGTGGAAAAAGGCGTAGGGGAGGAGGAAGACCGAGGCGAAGGCGAGCCCCTGCCGCAGAGGGACCCTGGCGGGCAGGAATCGGGAGAGGATGAACGCCGTCCCGCCCAGGAGGAGGAAGTTGAACAGGAGGAGGCCGTCGAACCCCAGGGCGAGATGGAACGGGAACGCCGCCAGGGGGAGCAGGGGGGGATGCTTCGGCCACAGCCGCCCGTCGCGTCCCAGGGCGTAGAGGGAACTCTCGGGGCGCGGCCCGGGGGGGAAGGGGAGATTGTCCTCCAGGTAGAGGTCGCCGTCCCGCTCTAAAGAGGCCGCCATGAAGGCATAGGCGACCCCGTCGCCTCGGACGAAGGTGTGGGGGTGGTAGCCGACGAGGATGAGCGCGGCGTGGATCAGGATCACGGCCCCCACGAAGGCGTTCCGGGGCGGGTCAGGGCGCATCCGATGATTCCATGGCGGCTTCATTTAACCCCACCCCCGGGCGCAAGTCAAGTTCTGCGGACACTTTGAGGCCAAATCAGGGTATAATCATCCTCATTAAGATTGACGGGAGTTGCGCCACGACCGACCATGACCGCACCATCCGGCCCCCATCGCTCAGGATCGGGGACATAGAAATCAGGGTTCCCATCATTCAGGGCGGAATGGGAGTGGGGATTTCTCTGGCCGGCCTCGCCTCCGCGGTGGCCCGGGAGGGGGGCGTAGGGGTCATTGCCGCCGCCGGGACCGGCTACACCGAACCCGACCTCCACACCGCTTTTATCGAGGCCAACCGGCGCGGACTGGAAAAGCAGATCCGGACGGCCCGGGCCGGCACGGACGGCATCCTGGGCGTTAATATCATGGTGGCCCTTTCCAATTACGGCGACCTGGCGACGACCTCCGCGCAGGAGAAGATCGACATCATCTTTTCGGGCGCCGGCCTCCCCCTGGACCTCCCCAGCCATGTCGACCGCGGAAGGGCGCACCCCAAACTGGTTCCCATCGTCTCCTCGGGCAAGGCGGCCTCCATCCTGGCGCGGCAATGGCGCAAGAGATACGACTACACGCCCGATGCCTTCGTGGTCGAGGGCCCCCTCGCGGGGGGGCATCTGGGGTTCAAGAAGGAGCAGATCGATGACCCGGCGTACGCGCTGGAACGGCTCGTCCCCGAGGTGGTGGAGGCCCTGCGCGATTTCAGGGACGCCGCCGGGCGCCCCATTCCGGTCATCGCCGCCGGGGGGATCTACACGGGGGGGGATATGTTCCGGATGATGCACCGCCACGGCGCGGCCGGGGTGCAAATGGCCACCCGGTTCGTGGGGACCGTGGAGTGCGACGCCTCCGACGCGTTCAAAGAGGCCTACTTGAACGCCGGGAAGGAGAGCCTGCGCATCATCCAGAGCCCTGTCGGGATGCCGGGGCGGGCCATCGACAACGAGTTCCTGCGCCGCGTGGACCGGGGGGAGAAGGTGCCCTATTCGTGCCCCTACCACTGCCTCATCCCCTGTGACTGGGAGCGGAGCCCCTACTGCATCGCCAACGCCCTCTTCAGCGCGCGCAAGGGGGCGATGCACCAGGGGTTCGCCTTCGCCGGGGCCAACGCCTGGCGCGTGGACCGCATCGTCCCGGTCCATGATCTCATGGAGTCCCTTTTGGGCGAGTACGCCGAGGCGGCGGAACAGGATTCCGGCGGTTCCTGATCGTCCGCCGCCGGAGCACTTCTTCTTCAGTCTTTCGCCTTCAGTCCTGAGGCCTGCTCCTACTCCCCGTCCTTCTCCTCGTAGTTGACCATCACGGTGGTCCCCTCCTCTCCGGAGGCCGCCGAAACGGTGCAGTGCCGGCCGCCGCTGCGGGCGTCCACCACGCCGCCCGTGGCGCCCCCGCCGGAGAAGGTCTGGCGGTTCACTTCGAAACCGGCGGCCTTGAAGACCGCGTCGAAGTGGTCCATCACGGCCAGGGGGGCGTCGGAGCTTTGGAACTGGAACCCGCCGGCCGACTTGCCCGCTTCGGTCATCGAGAAGGTCCCCTCGATCGTGACGCCGGGATACCGGGGCACCCAGGCGGGGTGCTCGGTCCCGGCGCCGGTCCCCAGGGAGAATTTCCCTTCCTGGGATTCGACGGTGAACCCCCCCTCGTCTTTCGAGCCGATGGACACCCTCTCCCCCTTCGATCCGGTGAAATCGATCTTCCCCTCCTTCACCGCGGAGAGATCCATGGTAATCACCTCGCCGGTCTTCTTGTTGCGGATGGTGATGGTGCCGGCCGCATCGTTGGTGGAGACGATTTCCAGGTCGGGATTGGCCGCCACGATGAATTTGGCCGCGGCCATTTGGGGGTCCTTGGCCGCCTTGGAGACGGTGCGGGCGAAGAAAAATCCGCCGGCGAGGACCACCGCCAGGGCGATGACCAGGAGGCCGCCGCATCCGATGGCCACCCAGGCCAGGACGGGGAGGCCCTTCTTTTTGGGGGCCGGTGCGGGAGCGGACGGGACGGGGGGGGGGACGGGGGTCGAGCTCATGATTGCCTCCTGTGAGGGGATTGTCGCCATCCATTGTAGCATGACCCGTTCCCCTTGCGGGAGGCCCGCGGCGGTGCCATAATAGGAACGGGACCGAATCCGGGAGGTGAACCATGAGCGAACGTGGACCGCGCGCCGGCTGGACCTGGGGAGGGCTGGGGGCCCTGCTCTGGATCCTGGTTTTCGGGGTCGTCCTGGCCGTCAGGGGGCATGCCTGGCGGGCCATTTTGTGTTTCGGCCTCTTCGGGGCCGGCGCCGTGTACCTTTCGGCCTTCGCCCCGTGGAAATACCGCGACACCCCCCTGTGGAAGCCCTATCTGGGGTTCGTTCTCCTGCTGTGCGCCTCCGGTGCCGCGCTCTTCGTCGCATTGCACGGCCTGATCCCCTCGGGGGAGCGGCTGAGCCCCTGGCTGTTGTTCCTCCTTCTTCCCCTTTCCCTTCCCGTGTTCACTTTCGGCCGGAAGACCTGGGGCGACCTCCACGGCAGGAGTTGACGGCGATGGCGGCGGGTGCGGCCGGCCCGGCGTTGCGATCGTAAAATGCTATAAAATCAGCAGGATGGAAGTGGGCCGACACCTCCACTTTCCGGGTCCTTCCGGCCTTCCTGATGCGTGCTATAATGACGCCTTCCCGAAGGAGTAGGCCGTAGAGGAACGGCCGGAAAGGAGGCCCCCAGGGGATGCTCAAGCGCTATGCCCTGCTCCACGACCGCGTCGTCCACTCCGAGGCGGAGAACGCCCCCATCATGGTCTTCGTCAACCCGGACGAGGAGGAACGCCGCACCCTGATCGAGGCCTTCTCGGTGGACGAACACACCCTCCTCTCCTCCCTCGACCCGGAGGAGCTCGCCCGCATCGAGTTCGAGCCCAATCACGCCGCCCTCATCTTCAAGACCCCCCGCAACTACTCCGGGGCGGACCAACTGCTGTTCAAGGCCTCCACCATGGGCGCCTTCCTCTTCGCCGACCGCCTCATCGTGGTGGCGGGGACCGACACCCCCCTCTTCGAGGGCAAGATCTTCTCCAAGGTCCCCTCCCTGCCCGATCTGCTGCTCAAACTCATCCACCGCGCCATCTTCCACTTCCTGGAGCACCTCAAGATCATCAACATGCTCTCGGAGGAACTGGAGCACAAGATCAACCTCTCGCTGGAGAACAAGTACCTGATCAACCTCTTCACGCTGGAAAAAAGCCTGGTCTACTACCTCAACTCCATCAATTCCAACGGCGTCCTCATCGAGCGGCTCAAGCACAACCAGGTCAAGATGGGGTTCACCACGGAGCAGTTGGAACTCCTCGACGACCTCCTCATCGAACACAACCAGTGCTACCGCCAGGCGGAGATCTACTCCAACATCCTGGCCTCCCTGATGGACGCCCGCGCCTCCATCGTCAGCAACAACCTCAACGTACTGATGAAGACCCTCAACATCATCACCATCGGCATCATGGTCCCCACCCTCGTGGTCTCCATCTTCTCCATGAACGTGCCGCTCCCCATCTCCCAGGAGTTGGAAGCGTTCCAATCCTTCTGGTGGATCATGCTGCTGGCGGGCGTCTCCGGGATGGGGGTCTTTGCCCTGTGGCGGCTGAGGCGGTGGTAGGGCGCGGCCCCGGGATCCGAGGCCTGCGGCGGTGAGGATCCCCCGCTTGGTCTGCCGACTCGGTCCCGGCCCACGGTCCTGGATGGAAGGGTGGGTCATGGTCTTGTGCCTGCTGGGCCCCCTCTTCGCAGGCCCGCCCGCCGGACCATCGCCGTTCGGTCCCGATGAAGTGGTGCTGATCCTGCATGCCGACGATCTGGGAATGTGCCATTCCATGAACGCCGCGGGAGTCGAAGCGTTGCGCGCCGGGGCCGTGAGCAGCGCCAGTGTCATGGTCTCCACCCCCTGGTTTCCCGAGATGGCTGAAATTGCCCGGTCCCACCCCGAATGGGACCTGGGGATCCATTTGACCTTCACCAGCGAGTGGGAGGGATACCGTTGGCGACCGCTCACGGGCCGGTCCCCGGAAAGCGGCCTGCTGGATCCCTCCGGGTACTATTGGAAAACGCTTGCGGATGTCCGTGATCATGCCTCCAAGTCTGAAATGGAGGACGAAATGCGCGCCCAGATTGAACGGGCTCTCCGCGCGGGGCTGCGCCCCACCCACCTGGATTCCCACATGGGGACCGTGTTTTCGAAGCCGGCGTTCATTGAATCCTACGTCCGACTCGCCGCCGAGTACAAGATCCCCTGCATGCTTCCCAAGGCCACGCCGGACCTCCTGGAACGGCTGAAGGTCAGGCAATCCGACCACTACACGGAGGAACAATTGCCCTGGCTCCATCCGCCTTTCGCGGTGGTGGACCGCCTGCACATGGACGGCGTCAGGGGCCGGACCGTGGAGGAGAGACGGAAGGGCTATCATGACCTGCTCCGGGGGCTCAAACCGGGCGTCAACGTGATCATCGTCCATCTGGCCGCCAGAGGGGATGAGATCGAGGCCATCCTTCCCCGGTACGCGCCGGAGTGGTGCGCCGATCTCGACATTTTCATCGATCCCGGAACGCTGCAACTGATCCGCGATCTCAATATACGCCTCATCGGGTGGAAGGACCTGTCGCCCCTTCTGGGGCACTACCTCGGATCTTCGCCGGGCGGCTGTCGGTAGATCTCCTCTTCCGGTCCCGCCATTGCGGCCCGGAGGAGGGGGCGGTGAAACGGCCGCACCGCAGCGGTTTGGGCGCGGAAAAATTTTTTTCCGCGCAATCTGGTAAAATAAAGCCATGAAATCCAGGGCCTTGGGGCTCCTTTCGGGCGGGCTCGACTCCTCCCTGGCGGCGCTGTTGCTCCAGGAGCAGGGGATCGAGGTCAAGGGGCTCTATTTCAACACCGGCTTCTGCCTGGTGGAGGCGGCCCAGCGGGTCCCGCGGCGGGGGGCCCCCCGGGCGGTCCACCACGGGGAGCGGTTCGCCTCGGCCTTCGAGATCCCCATGGAGATCGTGGACATCCGCGACGAGTACCTTCAGCGCGTCCTGCGGCACCCCAAGCACGGCTACGGCTCGGGGTTCAATCCCTGCATCGACTGCCGCATCTTCATGCTGACCAGGGCGCGGGAGATCATGGAGCGGGAGGGGTGGGACTTCATCTTCACCGGCGAGGTGCTGGGCCAGCGCCCCATGACGCAGATGCCGCGCACCATGAAACTGATCGAGCGTTCCGCCGGCCTGGAGGGGCGCATCGTCCGTCCCCTCTGCGCCAAAGGGCTCCCCCCGACGCCGGCCGAGATCGAGGGAAAGGTGGACCGGGAACGCCTCCTGGACCTTTCCGGCCGCCGGCGCATCCGGCAGATGGAACTGGCCCGGAGGTTCGGACTGACCGATTACCCGACGCCCTCGGGCGGGTGCTGTTTCCTCACCGATCCCCACCTGAAATGGAGGTTTTTGGACCTGGTGCGGCACCGCCCCATCGACGACATCCCCTACCGCGACTTCTTCCTCCTCAAGTTCGGCCGCCATTTCCGCCTCTCACCGGCGGCCAAGCTCATCGTGGGGCGGGAGGAGTCGGAAAACGAGTTCCTGATGGAGCGGGGCGAGGGGTTCGTCCTGATCCGGCCCGAGAGCCGGACGGGCCCCCTCGCCCTCCTCGATCCCGCCGCCGGAGAGGCCGACCTGGACGCCGCGCTCGGCCTGATGGCGGCCTACTGCGCCCAGGACCCCGGGGAGGCCGTCACCTTTTCCGTGGTCCGGCCCGGCGGGGAGGCCGTGGAGCGGGCCGCCCGGCCCGACCCGGAGGGACTGGAAAAACGGCGCATCGCCAAGGAGACCGTATGGAAGCGAAAAAATTGAGGGAGTTCCTGGACAAGTACCCCAACGCGGTGGAGATCGTCCCGCTGGAGGAGGTGGTGGTGGATTCCGCCCGCGGGTCGGCCGACCGTCCCGGCACGCTGAAACTGGCCATCCCCGACGCGGTGGTGAAGAACCTGCGCGGCGACCCGTCGAAACGGGACACCCTCCTCCTCGTCCACATCCCGCATGACCTGGTGGAACGGGAGGCAAGCCCCATCATCCTGCCCGGCTTATGATCGCGGTGGTGGCGGACGCCCACATCGGGGAGCGCGCCGAGACCTTCTCGGCGTTCCGCGCGGCGTGCGCCGAGACCTGCGCCCGGGGCGCCGGCCGGTTCGTCGTCCTGGGCGATCTCTTCCGCTTTTTCATCGGCCTTCCCGGGTGGGCCTCCCCGGAGCAGGTGGAGGTGCTGGAAATGGTGCGGGGGCTGAAGGAGGCCGGCGTCCGGACCGCCTATGTCGAGGGCAACCGCGACTTCTTCCTGCGTGATCCGGCCCTGGCGCAGGCCTTCGATTTCATCGGCGCCCGTCTCGCCGTGGAGGAGGAGGGGCGCCGCTATGTGTTCATGCACGGCGACGGCCTCAACCGCCGCGACCGCCGCTACCGCCTCTGGCGCGCCGTCTCCAAGTCCGGGCTCACCTACGGCGTCACCCGCCTCCTCCCCCGTCGGCTCCTCCTTCCCGTCTACCGGTGGGCGGAGGCCCGCCTCAAGGGCACGAATTTCCAATACCGCAAGCGGGTCCCCGAGGAGGACATCCGCGCCTTCGCCTCCGCCCTCACGGACGCCGACGCCCTGGTCCTGGGCCATTTCCATCAGCCCTTCGCCTTTGAAGCCGGCGCCGTCGGGGTCCTGGGCCTGGCCGCCTTCCGGGAGACCGGGAAAGCGGTCTATCTTCCCCCGGAGGCGCCGTGAGGACGGTCACCGTCGCCGATCCGCGGTGGTTCCGCCGCCTGCCGGCGGTGCGGGGTCATGACCTCCCGCGCCTCGGATGGGCCGAGTGGCGCGACGGCCTCGGCATCCTCCATTTCCGCCCCCCTCTCCGGACCGGTTCCGGCCCCGGCACCCTTGCCCGGGCGTGGGGGTTCTTCGGGTTCGGCTTCTCCACGCGGGAGGGGGCGGCCTCCGGCGCCCCGCCCGATCTCGCGCGGGAGGGGGACGCCTGGCGCCGGATGGAAGACGGGGCGCCGGCCGACGGCGGTCCCTGGACCCCGGAGGCCCCCGTCGTCGGGGAGCCCCCCGCCTGGGAGGAGGTTTTCCCCCCCGATTGGGAGCCCGATCCGGGCAAGCCCCTCAGGGTCCTGGTGGAAAGCCACGGCGAGCGGGGCCATTCGGCGGCGGCCCGGTTCTTCTACCTGGCGGCCCTCGCGGCCGGCAAGCCCGCCGTGCTGGTGGATTGCTCGCTCCTTTCCCGCGCTCCGGGAGCGGCGTGGGCCGTGATCGAACGGGAATTGGAATGGGGCGGGCGGTGCCTCGTCGTGGACCACGCCGGCTCCTGCGACCCCGCCTCCTTCGAGCGGCTCCTCCAGGGTCTCCTCCTTGCCCCGCACGCCGGCCTCGAGGCGGCCGTCACGGGGTGGCCGGGGAAGGCGCTGGAGTCGTTCCGGTCGCTCACCCTTCCCGACCTCTCCCTTCCCCGGCTCCTGCGCTCGGTCCACCTCCTGGGCCTCTCCCCCGCGCAGTCCATCGCCCGCCTCCAGGGCCTCGGACGCGGCCGGGGGCTCCGTCCGGGCGAGATCATGGCCGCCCTCGATCCCGATCCCGTCCCCTCCCCCTCCTTCGGACCGGGCGCCGCCGCCCGGAAGGGCTGGGCCCTCCTGAGCGCCGCCGGCACCCCCCTCTCCACCGCCCGGTTCACGCCGGAGGCGGCCGGGGAGTTGAAGGCGGCGGGGCTGGCGGACCAACGCGAGGGGTGCCTGTGGCCGGCGGTTCCGGCCGAGGGGGCCGCGGACCCGGCGGCCGCCCGCGCCCTCCTCGACCCGCCCGCGAGGGACGACCTTCCCCCGCCGGTGGTCCGCGCCCTGGAGGCCGTCCTCGACCCGGAATCGGCCGGGGGGCGGGCGGAGGCAGACCTGGAGGAGGCCGCGCGCGTCGGCGACGTCTTCGCCCTCATGGAACACCTTCCCCGCGCCCGGCGGCCCGAGAGGTACCTTCCCCTCGTCTATGCCTGGCAGGGGGATGCGGAGAAGTTCTGCCCCCTCCACGGGGAACACCGGACCGATCCCCTGCTCGACTGGCCCGCCTTCCTCCTCCACTGGGAGGGGATGGGCGAGTGCCCCCCCGGGGGGCCGGACGCGCCGTGGGCCGCCCCGCTCCTCGACGCCCGCCGCCTCAGGAGGGAGGGGCGTTATGATGAAGCCCGCCGGGTGTTGGAGAACCTCCCGAAGGGGGCGCCCGAGGCGTGGTCGGCCCTGGCGTCGCTGGTCCTGGCGGACATGAAGGCGGAGAGCGGCGACCGCGAGGAGGCCATGGCCCTCCTGACGCGGTGCCAGGAGGCGCTCCCCGGCCTCCCGCCGGTCGTGGCGGGACAGTATTACCGCTACCTCTCCTATTTCTTCTACACCCTGGGCCGCCTGGGGGACGCGGCCGAGGCCTCGAAGCGCTGGCTGGCGGAGGCCGGCCGAAGGGGCTGGCTGTGGCAGGAGGCCCTGGCGCTGAACGACCTCGGCGTCATCCTCAACGAAGCCGGCAAAACGGAGGAGGCCCGCCGCGCCTTCGCCGCCGCCGCGGCCCTGGCCCGATACCTCGGCAACGAACGCAAGCTCAACCTGGTCTATTTCAACCTCGGCGAGATCGCCCTGCAGGAGGGGGACCTGGCCGAGGCGGAGCGCATCTACGAGGCCACCGCCCGCGCCGGCCGGGGCCGCGACGACCCCCACGCCCTCGTCTTCGACCTCGTTCAATTGGCGCGCGTCCATTACTGGAAGGGGGCCCACCGGGAGGCCGCCGCCCTCCTGGCCGAATTGGAACAGCTCGGCGTCCCCTTGAGCGACCATCCCTGGGGGGCGAAGGTGGCCCTCCTGAGGACCGACCTGGCCAAGTGGGGGGAGAAGGAGGGGTACAAGGCCGCCCTCAGGGACCTCAAGGGGTGGCGGGCCGACATCCCGCAGGACCGGGCCGACCTCCAGCGCGTGCTGGGGGAGGGGATGGTCCGCAAACTCCTCCCCGGCGCGCCGCCGGCCCTCGCGTCCCTGGAGGCGGAGCGGAAGATGGACCTGCGGGCGTGGGAGAAGACGGCCGAAGCCCCCAATCCCGTCCCCGCCGCCGTCCTCCTCCTGGAATGGGAACGCTTCCACCCCGGCAAGGTGCCGGAAAAGATGCTCCGCCGGGCGTTGGACATTTTGAAGCAGCGGGGAGCGTTGGGATGGGAGGCGGTGGCCCGCCCCCGCGTGGATATCGGGGTGGTGCAGGCCTTCGAGTTCCTCACGCGCGAGGAGTTCGACCCCGACGCCGGTCCGGTCCCCTTCTCCATCGCCCTCCCCAGCGGCAGGGTCCACTCGGCCGGGACGGTCTTGGAGAAGCGGACGGTCGAACTCCCCGGCGGCGGCGTCCTGACCCTCTCCGCGCCCCACCTCTCCCTCCTCCCGGAAGAGTTTTGGAAGGTGTGGGGGCTCACCCTCCAGGCCCGCCTCGGGGAGGCCCCGGTGCGCCGCCCCGAAGTGCTCACCCACAGCGAGCCGCAGGTGTTCCACGGATTCGTCTATGCCTGCCCCAAGAGCGCCCTGGTCGTGTACGAGGCGCAGAAGGTGTCCCGCGCCCCCATCCCCGTCCACATCACCGGGGAGACGGGGAGCGGAAAGGAGGTGCTGGCCCAGGCCCTTCACCGCGCCTCGCCGCGGCGGGCGGCCCCCTTCGTCGCCGTCAACTGCGCCTCCGTCCCCGAGGCCCTCTTCGAGGGGGAGTTCTTCGGCTGGCGCAAGGGGGCCTTCACGGGAGCGCTCATGGACAAGCCGGGGGTGGTCGAGTCGGCCCGCGGCGGAACCCTCTTCCTCGACGAGGTGGGGGAGCTGCCCCCGGCCCTGCAGGCCAAACTCCTGCGGGTCCTCAACGACCGCAAAGTGCGCCGCCTGGGGGACAGCCGTGACCTGGAGGTGGACTTCCGCCTCGTCACCGCCACCAACCGCTCCCTCAAGGAAATGGTCGCCCAGGGGCGCTTCCGCGAGGACCTCTACTACCGCCTTGCCGTCGCCGTCCTCGACCTGCCGCCCCTGCGGGAGCGGCGGGAGGACATCCCCTTCATCGCCCGCGCCCTGGTGGAAAAGAACCGCCACCTCTTCGACCTCCCCCCCGTGGACCTCCACCCCCTCTACCTCACCTACCTCATGGAGCAGGAGTGGCGCGGCAATGTCCGTGAACTGGAGAACTTCCTTCTCGCGTGCCTGGTCCATGTCGGGCAGGGGGAGCCCCTCTCCATCCGGCACGCCCCCGCGGCCGTTGCGGCGCCGGGGGAGGAGCTGAAGATCGAGGGGAACTACCAGGCGCTGATGCGCGATTTCCGGCGCAAAGTCCTGGTCCAGGCCCTGGAGCGGAGCGGGTGGGAGCGCCCCAAGGCCGCGGCCCTGCTGGGCATCACCCCGCAGGCGCTGGGGTACCAGATGCGGGAGCTGGGGATCAGGAAACCGTAGACGGAAGATGGAAGACCGAAGGCGGAAGCTGAAAGACCGAAAATCCGGGAATGGGAGGGACCGAAAACGGAAGGGGACGCGAACCGAGGGATGCCGGGCCCGGCGGACCGCCGGGCCATGACGGCCAAAAACCGGAAGATCCCGGCACGCGTCGGCGCCTGGGTGCTCCTGGGCCTGGGCCTCCTCCATTTCGCCGTTCTGGCCCCCCGTCTCGTGTATCCCGATCCGGTCCGCGCCTACCCGTTCATGGACGGCGATTCCCAGGAATGGATCGCCAACGGGCTCGCCATGGCGGGGGTGGACGTCCACGGCACCGCCCGTCCCCCCCTGGTGCCCCTGGTGCTGATGGTCCTCCATCGCACCGGGACTTTGGGGTGGTTTCCCGTGATCAACCTGCTGTGCTTCCTCCTCCTGGCCGGCGTGGTCGGACGCATGGCGAAGCGGTTCTATGCCCCGCGCACCGCGTTCGTCCTGGCCCTGTGCGTCCTGGGCAATTACTCCCTGCAAAGTCTGTCGCTCGATTTCATGGCTGATTTCATGGCCGCGACGCTCCTGGCATCGGCCGTTTTGCTCTTCCTCTCGGCGGAAAGGGACCCCCGCATGTACCTTCCCGCCGGATTGGCGGCGGGCCTGAGCGCCGTCACCCAGCAGGCCGCCCTGCTCCTGCCCGTCCCCCTGGGGGCGGTGTTGCTGGTCTTCCGGCGCGGCCACGGACGCTCCCGCTGGACCTGGATCGGGGCGGCGGCGTTCGCCGTCTTTCCGCTCTCCTGGTTCCTCTGGAAATGGCTGTCCTTCGGGACGATGGGCGACGTGGGGCCGAGTCATTGGGGCCTCCTGCGCCCACATCTCACCGGCCTCGGATTCTATGTCTTCGGGGCCGCGGGGATGCTGGGGATGCCCCTCCTCCTGCTCTTCGCGGGGGGGGCGCTCATCCTGACGGTCCCGGCGATGAGGCGGGCCGGCGAGGCCGCGATCCTGGGGACCCTGATCTGCCTCGGCGTGTTTTTCGTTTTCCTCTACGATTTCAACGCCCGCCGGTTCCTGCTGTATCTGGTCCCCTTCATGCTGGTCGCCGCCGGGGCCGCCCTCGACCGGATCAAAGGAAGCGTCCCCTTCTGGACGCTTTCGGCGGCCGCGGTGCTGTGGTCCCTCTGTCCGCTCCCGGCCAGGGGCAACGACCCCCGGTTTATGGCCTTATGGCCCCTTCCCCCGGTGTACGCGGAGGCCGGTTGTGAAAGGGCTCCCACCGGCTCGGCCATTCTCCGCGCCGGACGGACCCGCCTCGTGAGGGGGACGGCGGAAGATCTTCTCCGCCACTCGCCGTGGAGCCGGACGCTGCGGGCCTGGAGGGAGCGGCCTCCCGGCGCAACGGCCGCCGCGCCGCCCGGCGCGGAGGGGGGCCGCGCCCTCTACCTGCATGGTGGGGAACGCCCGGTTGATCGCGCGTCCGTCATCTTCGGCCTGGGGAACGCCCTGGAACGGAAGATCAAGATCGTTCCCCACTCCTTTCTGGCCCCCTGGTGGCCGGCGTTGAACCCGCGCATTCTGGGGTCCGTCGGGGAGCACACCTTCGCCCGGGCCGACCTCGCCCCGCTCCCGGGCGGTCTTCTGCTGATCTGGGACCGGACCGATCCGCCGCCGGCGACAGACGCCCCCCCTCCCGCCCCGCTCCCCCCGAGGCAGGAAGCGCTGGGGAGCGCCCGGGACATCCTGGCCTGGATGGAGAGGCCCACGCATTACATGGCGCTGGTCCCCGAATCGGGGGCCGGGGCCTCTGAAGCGCTCTTCTTGGTCCTTCTGGGCGACGTGCGCAACATGTTCGTGATCCCTCCCGAGAGGAAAGCGGAAACGACGGACTTTGTCGCGGCCTTTCCCAAAACGGACGGGCGCCGGTTCGGACCCCTGCGGGTGGAAAAGGCCCTGGTGCTTGGGCGGCCCTCCCTCCTTGTGTACTACTGAAGGCGAAGCGGGAAAGCGGAGCAGGAGAAATGTGGCGCAGGTCCTCCGACCTGCGGCTTGGGCTTTGGACCACAGGCAGGAAGGGCTGCGCTGCATCTGAAGCGTCGGCCCCTCGTTCCCACCTCCCGCTCCGGGCTTTTCCGCATTCCCACAACCCGCCCTGCTGTGTTATCGTAATATAGATCGAGGTCCCCATGCCCGCCCTGATGATCCTTTTGGCCGCGCTCACCCTCCTCCCCGCCCTTCCCAAGGACCTGCCGGAGAAGTACAAGGCCTTCCTCGAACACGATGTCCGCTTCCTGATCCTCAAGGAGGAGAAGGAACTGTTCCTCAAGCTCAAGGAGGACTACCA
Organism: Holophagales bacterium UBA2201; assembly: GCA_002327305.1. Lineage (GTDB taxonomy): Bacteria > Acidobacteriota > Thermoanaerobaculia > UBA2201 > UBA2201 > UBA2201. The sequence goes on from DCUZ01000099.1 coordinate 47,825, forward strand.
GCGGGACCTCTTCATCGAGGAGTTCTGGCGCCGGCGCGACCCCTATCCCGACACGCCGCAGAACGAGTTCCGCGACGGCTACCTGGCCCGCCTGGCCGAGGGGGAGGAGGTCTTCGGGCCCAACGATCCCCGCACCCGCGTCCTGGCCGTCAACGGCGTTCCCTCGGCGCGGCACGTCATCCAGTGCATCGATCAGGTCTATCCTTCCGAGGTGTGGTATTACGACCGTATCGAGGAGATCAAGCAGGCGGCCTACATCCTCTTCTTCCAGAAATACGGCACGGGCCCCTACACCCTCTTCGAAGGGTGGCACGCCGAGGAGATCCTGGATCCCCAGAGCAAGGGGGGGTTCTGCTTCGACCTCATCTATGTCCAGCGGGCGCTGGCGTGGACCCAGAGTTCCCTCGCCGACGGCACCTTCGCCATCTTTCTCAACCCGCCCAAAGTGGACCTGGAGGGGGTTTCCGATATCCTGGCCCGCACCGCCTATCTTCCGGAGGGGGTGGAACCCTTGAAAGCCGCCCTCTCCCTCGATTTCCGACCCACCGCCGGCCCCAAGACCCTGGTGGAGGGGACGGTGGTGATGGAGGAGGAGGGGCTGGGGGGGGTGGATGTCGTGGCGGAGTTCCTGCGCGGCGGCAAGGTGTGGGCCACGGCCCGCTACCGTTTCCAGTACCCCGCCGGGCAGGAGGGGCTCTTCCCCGCCACCTTCCTGGTGGAGGTGTTCCCGTCGGAGTATGACCTGCGCGTCAAGGCCGTCACCACCGACGGCAAGCGGGGCGTCATCCTGAACCAGCAGACCAGGGTGCCGGCCATCGACCGCAAGGCCCTCCTGCGGCCCGACGGGGCGGCCACGCCGGGGTTCGCCCTCAAGGGGGTCTCCCCGCAACTCCCCGCCTCGGGCCTCATCCGCGTGGGGGTGCCCCCGATGGAGGGGGTGGAGCGGGTGCAGTTCCTCCTGGACGAGAAGGTGGTGGGGGTCAAGAACCACCCCCCGTTCGACCTGGAGGTGGACCTCGGCGCCGTCCCCCTGCCGCGGACCCTCTCGGCCCGGGGGCTGGACGGGGAGGGGAGGGAGGTGGCCCGCGACACCCTGGTGCTCAACCAGGGGATGGACTCGTTCCTCGTCCGCATCGTGGAGCCGGCCTATCTCGACCCCGGCGCCGCCGCCATGCCCTTCAAGGCGCAGGTGGTGACGCCGCAGAACCGGGCCGTGACGCGCCTGGCCGTGTACCAGGACGAGGCCCTCCTGGCCGAACTGTTCGCCCCGCCGTGGGCGGCGACCCTCCACCGCGACCCGGCCGGTTCGCCCGTCATCCGCGCCGTGGCCGAACTGGACGACGGGCGGAAGGTGGAGGACGCCACGGTCCTCTCGGCCTCCCCCTTCGGCGAGAAACTGAAGGTGAGCACCGTCCACCTCTACGTCACCGTCACCGACGGGCAGGGGCGCCCCGTCGCCGGCCTGGCCGCGGAGGACTTCAGCGTGACGGAGGACGGCCTCCCCCAGGCGGTGGCCGAGTTCCAGCGGGCCGAGGACCTGGCCGCCAACCTCTGCTTCCTCGTGGACTCCTCCGAGAGCATGGACAAGTCCCTCTTCGTCGTGAAAAAGGCGGTGGAGATGTTCATCAACGACTACGTCGAGGACCGCGACGCCGCCTTCCTGGTGGATTTCGACACCTACCCGCGCCTCCTCCTCCCCTTCACCAACCATCGCGACCTCCTCCTCAACGCCCTCGGCTCCATCACCAGCGACGGGGCCACGGCCCTCTACGATTCCCTCATCTTTTCCCTCTACCACTTCCAGGGGCGCGCCGGCCGCGGCGCCATCATCCTCCTGACCGACGGTCGCGACACCGTCTCCAGCTTCTCCTTCGACGACGCCCTCCGGTTCATCCGCCGGTCGGGGGTCATCGTCTACGCCCTGGCCCTCAACATCAAGTTCACCGACCTGGAGGTGAAGGGGAAACTGATGAAACTGGCCGAGGCCTCGGGCGGGCGCCTCTTCTCCATCAACAACGACGAGGTGGCCTCCTCCTACGAGGCCATCGGCCGCGAGATCCGCAGCCAGTACCATCTCGTCTACACCTCCACCCAGACCGGCACCGGCTTCCGGACGGTGAAGGTCGCCGTGAAAGGGGGGCACCATGCGCGCACCATGGCGGGCTATTATCCGTAAGGCCGTCGCGGCCGCGATGGCCCTGCTCGTCTCCGGCTGCGTCTCCATCTCGGTGGACCGCCGGGACGCAGGGGAGGGGAACATCCGCATCGCCGTCTATCCGGAGGCCCGCGACGCCAAGGAGGACCGCCCCGGCCCCTATGGCGTCCTCTCCGAACTCTACTTTCAGGAGGGAAAGGCGTGGCGCAAGGTGAAGGTCTCCCTCCTCCCCGAGTGGGGGATCGCCGACGCCCCGCCGGGGCGCTACCGGGTGGTGGTGGAGCGTCGCATCGGCGAGGAGGGGCACATCGAGCCCCTCAAGGGGGCCAAGAAGAAGGAGTTCACGCTGAAGGAGGGGCAGAACGCCGGCGTGCGGATCCTGCTCAAGGGCAAACCCCCCACCGCGGCCATCGTCGTGGGGGCCCTCGTGGGCGTGGCCATCATCTGGGCGCTGGTGGAGGCCTTCTCGGGGGGACACGCCGACCTCCCCGACATCCTCCTCCCGCCCCTCCCCGCCCTCGACATCGGCGCCGACATCTTCTTCCACGCCTCCTGGTACTCCTCCACCGTGGGGGGAATGGGGGGGCGGGACGCCTCTGCCCCCCGCCTGGTCGCCAACTTCCCCCTCCACCACGACCCCCGGGTGGACCCCGCCACCCACCTCTTTCTCAATTTCAGCGAGCCGGTGAGGCCCGACTGGGACGGCGAGACCCTCCAGGCCATCGGAAGCGGGTCGGGGCGCGTGGACGGCCGGTTCGTCCATCACCCCGGGGGCGACATGGTGGAGTTCGTCCCCGCGGCGCCGTTTGTCTCCGGCGAGACCGTCACCGTCACCCTCGACGGCGACCGCGTGGAGGACCTGGCGGGGAACGCGATGGGCGACAAGGTCAGTTTCTCGTTCAGCGTGCGCTGAACGAGGCGAAAAGGCCAAAACGCGCGAAGGCAAAACGCAAGAACGCGCCCCCGCCCACCTGCTCCTCTTCCGCCTCCCTCCTTCCGCCTGCCGTCTACGGTCTACCGGTTTGAGGTGTAGGGCCGACTCTCCAGTCGGCCGGATGATGCAAGAAAAGCCAAAGCCGCAGGGGTGGGGGTGCCCCTCCTTGATAAGGAGGGGTAGGGGAGATTTGGGAGGGGGGGGCCAAGCGAAACAAAATCCCCCTCGGTCCCCCCTTGCAAGGGGGGACGGCCCCGCCCTCCCGGCTTCATGGCGGGTTCCTCCCCGGATGCGGGCTGCGGTCTGCGGCCATCGGCCGGCTCCCATCATCCAAGCCGCAGGGGTGGGGGTGCCCCTCCTTGATAAGGAGGGGTAGGGGAGATTTGGGAGGGGGGAGCCAAGCGAAGCAAAATCCCCCTCGATCCCCCCTTATGAGGGGGGACGGCCCCGCCCTCCCGGCTTCATGGCGGGTTCCTCCCCGGATGCGGACTACGGATTACGGTCTACGGACTACGGCCCACGGTCTACCGATGCAGGTCGGAGGACCTGCGCTACATCGTTGTGCTATCATGCCGCAACCCGGGGAGGTTAGCTCAGCGGTAGAGCGCCTGCCTTACACGCAGGATGCCACAGGTTCAAATCCTGTACCTCCCACCATTTCCCCCTCCCCCACCCAGTTTCGAGTTTAAAGTTCCGAGTTTAAAGATTCCCCCGCCCAAGGGAATAAAATCAACTATGGCGATTTCTAACTCGGAACTCGAAACTCGGAACTGCCGGCGCCTTGGCGCCGGGGCCCCCGTTGACTTCCCCTGCCCCTTGACGCTACAATCATTCCGCTATCCCGCCCGCCATCCAATAGTCTGGGGACTGGCTGGCTGGGTGCGGGGAGGGTGGTAGTCCCGGCCCTTGCCGGGATGGGGCGGAAATGATGGGTTGCCTGTCCCCCGACCCGACGCTGGGAGGCGCAGGCGGCCCAAGAATCAGATCAAAGGAGGCGCCAAACCATGTGGAGACGCATCGGAAACCTGTTCAAAGGGTTCATCGGCCTGTTCGTTTCCGGCCTGGAGAAGGCCAACCCCAAGGCCCTCATCGAAGCGGAGAAGGAGAACCTGCGCCTGCAGATCTCCCGGTTCAACGACGCCCTGGCCACCCACGCCGGGTTCGTGGAGCGGCTGATGCGGCAGATCAAGAACCTGGAGCAGAAGGAGAAGGAACTCACCGCCCGCATCGCCGCCAACATCAAGGTGGGCAACCGCGCCGTGGCGGGACAGTTGGCCATGGAACTGCAATCGGCGAAGGCCCAGCTCGAGGAGAACCGCGCCCAACTCGTGACCGCGGAGGAGACCTACAAGAAACTGCTCAAGTCCCGCGACGTCTCGGTCCAGGAGGCCAAGGCCAAGATCGAGAAGCTCAACCGGATGATGTCCGAGACGGAGATGCTCGAGGCCCAGGCGGAACTGCAGGAGATGGCCGCCGGGATGATCGGGACCATCGGCGGCGGCGGCGACACCCTCAACCGCGTGGAGCAGTACCTGGAGGAGCGCCGCGACAAGGCCGCCGGCCGCGCCCGCGTCGCCTCCTCAAGCGTGGATATCAAGGGCGTCGAATTGAAGGAGGCCGAGCAGGTGGCCCTGGCCGAGCAGGCCCTGCGCGACTTCGAGTCGGCCTACGGCATGGCCTCGCCTCCCCCGGCCGCCGTTCCAGAAGCAGCCCCGGCCCCTCCCGTCAAGGACCTGGGGCCCAAAGAGACGCAGTAAGCGCCCAAAGACGATAGGAGGACAATATGTCGGAAACCCCCAAGGTCGGACCCACGGCGTTAGGCAAACTCGTCGGCATCCTGTTCATCCTCGCCTGCCTCGCGGCGGCGGGATGGTTCTTCCGCGACATCGTGTTCCCCAAGGCGGCCAAGCCGGGGACCGGCACCGTGGACCTGGGCAAATTCCAGGGCGAACCGGTGGAGGCGCAGGACCCCACGGGCATCACCACCGTCACCGAGTACCAGTACCTCCCGCAGGAGAAACTGCCGCCCGTCAAGGGGGCCTCGTCGTACAAGTGGAACACGACGGAGAAGGTGGTCCAGTTCCCCATCAACGTGTGGATCGGCTGGCTCCCCATCGTCGCCGCCAACCACGGCTTCGCCCCCAACACGGAGAGCGTCTTCTACAAGAAGCACGGGTTCAAGGTGAACCTCAAGCTCATTGACGACCCCGTGGCCGCGCGCGACGCCTATGTGTCCGGCGAAAGCCATGTGTTGTGGGGCACCCTCGACATGATGGTCCTCTTCGCCGAGGGGCTGATGAAGGACAGCCGCACCGCCCCGCGCATCTACCAGCAGATCGACTGGTCCAGCGGCGGCGACGGCATCGTGGTGCGCTCCTCCATCGGAAGCGTCAAGGACCTCAAGGGGAAGACCATCGTCTACGCCCAGAACAGCCCGTCGCAGTATTTCATCAACAACCTGTTGTTGAACGCCGGCATCCAGCCCGCGCAGGTCAACCACAAGTTCACCGCGACCGCCTTCGAGGCCGCCGCCGCCTTCGTGGCGGACCCCAAGGTGGACGCCTGCGTCTCCTGGGCCCCCGACATCTACAACATCCCCGAGAAGGTCAAGGGGACCCGCATCCTCACCACCACCGCCGACGCCAATAAATTGATCGCCGATGTCTGGGCCCTGCGCGCCGACTTCGCCAAGGACCACCCCGCCATCGTCGAGGGGCTGGTGGCCGGCATCTTCGAGGGGATGCGCGACCTCAAGGACCCGACGAAGAAGGCCCAGGCCATGCAGTGGATGGCCGAGGGGTACGGCATGCCGGCCGACGAGGTGAAGGCGATGGAGTTCGACGCCCAGACCACCAACTTCGCCGACAACAAGGAGTTCTTCCTCAACGCCAACAGCCCGGTCAATTTCGAGCGCACCTGGAAGAACATCACCTTCGTCTACAAGGAATTGGGGCTCATCGGCACCCCCACCCGGTTCGACGAGGTGATGGACTTCTCCGTCATCAGGAAGCTGGACGCCTCGGGGGCCTTCAAGGACATGCGCAGCGAGAGCATCGCCGCCTTCGCCCCCGTCTCCTACGGCAAGATCGCCGCGGAGAAGCCCCTCCTGACCCAGACCATCCGCATCAACTTCTACCCCAACTCCGCCAACATCTTCGAGCCCCAGCACGACGAGTACGGCACCCCCATCGCCAACACCCTCTACGACCCCAACGCCACGGCCATCCTGGAGACGGTGGCGCGCCTGGCGGGGCAGTACGAGCGGGCGGTCATCTCCGTGGTGGGGCACGCCGACTCCTCCATGAAAGGGGTGGCCCCGCGCACGGCCGTGGAGAAATTGTCCCTCGACCGCGCCGCCGCCGTGAAGAAGGCGTTGATCGAACGGTACAAGTTCGACCCCAACAAGTTCGTGGCCGAGGGGAAGGCGTGGGATGTCCCCGCCGACCCCTCCGATCCCCAGAACCAGGCCCTCAACCGAAGAGTGGAGATCTCGGTTTATCCGCCGGAGCAGTGATCTAGAAAGCGGGAGACGTGAGACGAGAGAAGTGAGACGTAAAACGCAAAATGACAGGGGCGGGCCGATGGCTCGCCCCTTCTGCTATTTCGGTATTGGTATCAGGGGTGGGGGCATAAATGGGTGATGTCCCTATACCCCATAATTTTATTGGGGCTGTGCTATCATTAGCATAATGACGGACCCGCAATTGGAGCGCGATCCTACCCTTAAATCCATTGTTGAGCGGCTCGTCTCCGCTTTTCAGCCGGAACGGATCTATTTATTCGGGTCCAAAGCCCGCGGGGAGGCGGGGCCCGATAGCGACTATGACCTGATGGTGATCGTGTCCGCCTCCTCCGATCCTCCCTATAAACGCGAACAACGGGCCTATGCGGCATTGCGCGGAATCGCCGTGGCGACGGATGTGCTGGTGTGGACCCGGGAAGCGTTCGATAGCCGCCTGCACCTCAAGGCCTCCTTCCCCTCCGCCATCGTTCGGGAAGGGAAGGTGTTATATGCCGCCTGATGGCGTTCGCATCGAGGATACCCGGGCCTGGATCCTCAACGCCGCGCGGGACCTGAGGGCAGGGGAAGCCGCGTTGGCCTCGGAAAATAGGGACAGTCACCTATTTATTGACTTGGCATCATATTTCTGATAGCGTTGAACCATGCCTAGGCGCGCGCGGCATGCCATCCCAGGATTTCCCCATCACATCACCCAGCGAGGCAACAACCGGCAGGATGTGTTCTTCGTCGACGAAGACCGGGAGCTGTATCTCGCCTTGCTCCGTCAGCACGCGCTCCAGTACGGATTCGAGGTGCTGGGCTACTGCCTGATGACCAACCATATCCACATCATCGGCGTCCCGGCAGAGGAGGACTCGCTGGCCAAGGCCGTCGGTCGGACACACTGGAAATACTCGCAAGTACTGAACCGCCTGCACGGTCGGAGCGGTCACCTCTGGCAGAACCGGTTCTACTCGTGTCCGATGGACGACGCCCACATGGTGGTCGCGATGGCCTACATCGAGCGCAATCCCGTGCGGGCGAAGATGGTGCGCGACGCCTGGAAGTATTCGTGGAGCAGTGCATCCGCTCATGTGGGCGACACGGAGTGCGAATGGCTGAATGTGGCGCGATGGAATAAGGCGGCGAGGGGACTGGATTGGCGGGCGAGACTCAAGCTCAAGGAAGAGCCCGGAGCAGGTGATCCACTGATGCTGCACACGAACCGCGGCCGGCCGCTGGGGAGCGACGCCTTCATCGCCAAGATCGAGGCGATGGTGGGAATGCGCCTTCGGGCCCTGCCGGTCGGGCGGCCGAAATTGCTGAAAAAATAGGTGACTGTCCCTAATTAGAACAATGGGAGCGGTTCCTATATTAGAGAGCACGAATGTCTAAGGTCGCATTTTGCGACCTTAAAAAGCTTATTACCCGCCGAACACTTCCTGCAGGAATCGGCCGACCGGAACCGCCTTGACGCCCGGCGCGATGGCCGAGGAATCCGGCATGCGCTTGCCTAGGTTGTAGACCAGGAGACAGCGCGCCTCTCTTCCGCGCATTGCTTTGTTCAGGCGAAGGAGGGAATCCACCATTCTCGGGAACAAAGTGCCCCCGGCCTTGGCCTCGATCAGGGCGATGCGCTTGTCCCCCAGGGGGATACAGAAATCGACCTCCAATCCCTCACGGTCCCGGAAGGTGTACAGCATGCGCTCTTTCCCCCCATTGATCTGGTGTTTGAGTATCTCAGAGGCGACGAAGCCCTCGAACAACGGGCCCATGAAGGGAGATTTCTTAAGTTGGGTGGCGGTCTCGATGCCCAGCAGGTGGCAGGCCAGACCGCTGTCGGTGAAATACAGTTTGGGGGACTTGACGAGCCGCTTGCCGAAGTTCTCGTAGAAGGGCGGCACGAGGATGATTTGCTGGGTGATCTCGAGGATGTTGAGCCACTCGGAGATCGTGGGGATGGAAACCCCGAGCGGCGCGGCGAGGTCGGTCCGGTTGACCCACTGCCCGGTGCGCGACGCCAGCAGGGCCAGGAAGCGCCGGAAGGTGGGCAGGCTTCGGATGGAACTGATCGACCGAACATCCCGTTCCAGGTAGGTCTGGAGGTAGGATCGAAACCAGAGGCCGGAGGAGGAGGGGCGCGCCAGGACCTCCGGGAACCCACCCGAAAATAGCGTCACCTTGGAGGTTTCCTCGGACGAAAGGGGCATGAGCTGGAAGACCGCCGCGCGCCCGGCCATGGATTCGGTCACCCCGCGCATCAGCGGCGCCTCCTGCGAGCCGGTGAGGAACCACCTGCCGCACAGGTGAGGGTGCTCGTCAATCCGCGCCCTTACATAATTAAGGATTTCCGGAGCGTGCTGAATCTCGTCCAGGATGGCGGGCGTCCCGAGTTCGTCCAGGAAGGTCTGCGGATCGGACCGGAACCGGCCGAGCATGTCCGGATTCTCAAGCAAACAGTACGCGGCCTTGGGGAAGAGCCGACGCAGCAAGGTGGTTTTGCCTGTGCGCCGGGCCCCGGTGACCAGGACGGCCGGGAAGGCCCCGGTAGCGCGCCGCATCTCCTTTTCCAGTTGGCGGGGGATATATTTCATATTGACAAATATAAAGTATCACTTTAGAATTGTCAAATTCAGAATACAATTAAGAAGTATGAATTATGAATTATGAAATGGGTGGGAGCGGGAGCATGGATTTAGAAACCGATACCGATACCGATACCGATTCCGAAATACTATGGGGAATTGAGGTGTCCTATGCTTTCGCATAGGGACACTTGAAACTTTGAACTCGAAACTTTAAACTGGATACTGAGCTTTGCAAGGAGGATCGCCATGAAGAACATCCGCCGCATTGAGACCGTCTGGACCCACCGCCCCACCGTCGAGGGCGCCGGGGTCCATCTGAGGCGCGCCTTCGGGTTCCCGCATGTCCCGAAATTGGACCCGTTCCTCCTCCTGGATGACTTCCGGGCCGACGACCCCGCCAAGTTCATCGCCGGCTTCCCCTGGCACCCGCACCGCGGGATCGAGACCATCACCTATATGCTGGAGGGGACGGTGGAACACGGCGACAGCATGGGGAACAAGGGAGTGATCTCACCAGGGGATGTGCAGTGGATGACGGCCGGGAGCGGGATCGTCCACCAGGAGATGCCCAAGGGCGACGCGAAGGGCCGGATGGGGGGCTTCCAGCTCTGGGCCAACCTCCCCGCGTCGCACAAGATGATGGCCCCCCGCTACCAGGAGGTCAAGAGCGCCACGATCCCCGAAGTCAAAGCGGACGGAGGCGCCAAAGTGAGGGTCATCTGCGGAAAGGTGGTCGGCGCGACGGGGCCGGTGCGCGACATCGTCACCGATCCCGAGTACCTGGATGTGAGCCTGCCCGCCGGCGGGTCGTTCCACCATTCCGTTCCGGCAGGCCGTACCGTGTTCGCCTATGTGGTGGAGGGGGCCGGCACCTTCGACCCCGAGCGTTCCCCCTTCGCCCACGCGGCCGAGGGCGAGCGCTATTTCGACCTCCAGCGCGAATGCTTATGCAGGGAGGGGCAGGTGGTCCTGTACGGGACGAAGGGGGATTCGGTCTCCATCTGCGCCGAAGGCGGGCCGCTGCGGTTCCTCCTCGTTTCCGGCAAGCCGCTGAGCGAGCCCGTGGCGTGGTGGGGCCCCATCGTCATGAACACGCAGGAGGAACTGGAAATCGCGTTCGAGGAGTACCAGAACGGGACCTTCCTTAAGGCGCGGTGAATGGAAGGTCCTCGAAGCTCAGATAATAAAGCCGATGCCGATGCCGATACCGATGCCGAATTCACGATCTCAGAGGCGGAAATGATAGGCGTCTACTTCACGTGCGGACAATGCAAGGAATCCATCGCCGCCGGCGGGGGGTGGGCGGTGGAACAGCTGGTGGTCCCGCGCATCATCGCCGCCGCGGACGAGGGGAAGCCGATCAATGTGAAGGCGGTCCTCGCCCGCCGGGAATACCTCGACCAACTGCCGGCGGTGGAGGAATTCCTGCAGGAGCACCGGGAGCACACGGTCCGGTTCGAGTCCGTGGACGGAACTCCGGCGGCAAGGGAAAACCGGGACCGACCCGCGTATTACAGGCCGGTCCCCATGGATGGCGGCAGGGTGCTTATCAGGGCGGGCGGGAAGTTCGTCCGTTCGGATTTCATCATCGCGCGCCATCCGGTGACCGTCAGAGAATTTCAGGAGATCGTCGGACTCGAAACGGAGGATTCGAAAGACATAAGCACGCTGAAGCTGGCCACCCGGGCCGGGGCCATCCGCTATTGCAATCTCCTGAGCCAAAAGGAAGGCCGGCCGCCGGCCTACGACGAGGCGGGCGGCGTTCTGCTCGATGGGGCGGGGAACCCCGCGCGGGACATCGCCGGAGTGAAGGGATTCCGCCTGCCGACCGGGAGCGAATGGGGGTATGCCGCGTACGGCGGACGGCCCGACCCGCCCTATGCCGACTGGGGCGCCGTTCTCGACCGGATCTACTGGGACGATCCCACCTCGCACTACGCCAAGCCCGTCGCCCCGAAGGAGCCGGTCGTCAACGCCGTCGGCCTCGTGGGGATGATGGGGTTGGTCCGCGAGTGGACCATCGGCCTCCTCCCCGCGGGAGCGTGCCGGACCCTGGTCTGCGGCTGGAGCACCTACGAGACGAACTACGACTGCAACCTCGCCTACTATGTGGCCGGGGAAGTAGCCGCGGAGGGGGCGCGGGTTCCGTTCAGGATCGCCATGAGCGGCGAGAGCGTGCCCTGACCAGCAAGGCGGCCGACAAGAGTGTCGGCCCTACATTTTGGGATGTGGCGCAGGTTCTCCAACCTGCGGCTTTTCGTGGGCGTCATCTCCGTAGAGGTGACCCGGCCCAGCACGGGATGATGGCAAGGCGGCCGACAAGGGTGTCGGCCCTACATTTTGGGATGT
>DCUZ01000099.1:59385-157035 GCA_002327305.1 Holophagales bacterium UBA2201
TTCTCCAACCTGCGGCTTTTCGTGGACGTCACCTCCCCGGAGGTGACCCGGCCCCGCGAGCCATGTTCACCCGTGGGCGGGTGGGGGAGCCTTCCAGCGTTGCAGCCTTGCCGCGCATTCCGCGCAGGAATAAGGTATATTATCGAATCATGAACCTTTGCCGGACCACCGCGGCGGCTATGCTTGTCATCGTTCTTTGCGCCTCTGATGCGGCGGCCCAGGGAACGGGAGCCGGGGCCGCAGAGCAGGCCGCCGAAATGATGCAGAAGGGCGATGATCTGGCCGCCAAAGGGGACTTGGCCGGTGCGGAGCGGGCCTACCGCGAGGCGCTGAGGCTGGGGCCGCAGTCCCGCGAGGCCAGGCAGGCCCTGGCACAGATCCTCCTCTGGCAGAAGCGATACCCCGACGCCGAATCCCTTCTCCATGAGTTGCTGGGGGAGGACGCGAAGAACGCGGCGGCCCATGAACTGCTGGGCACTTCTTATTATTGGACGGGGGCCTGGAGGAAGGCGGCCCGGGAATTCCGCCGCGCCCTGGACCTGCAGCCGGGGCGGGAGGGGGCGCGGCGCGGCCTGATGGAACTCCGGTCCACCATGAAGCCCCGGTTTACGCTCTCCACGCTTGACCGGTCGGACGACCAGCCCTACGATATGCGCCTCCTCGGCGGCGATCTGACGCTCCACAGCGACCCGCTTACGGCGTGGACCCTCTCCGGCGGTTCCTACGATCTCGAATCGAAGATGCCGGAGCGGGACGGCGGCGCGCCGGGATCCGCGTCGGTCCCCTTTGCCCAGATCGGCGTGGGCGCGGCGTTCGGGCGTTCCGCGACGGGCCTGGACCTCTGGATGCGGGTCGTGGATTACGCGGCCGGGAGCACGGAACTGATGGGGGGGGCGCGCCTGCGCGTCCCCGCCGGGGGACGGTGGCGGGCCGAGGTCGAGGCCGGCCGCCAGGAACTGTTCTACACCGCCTCCTCGATGGACCAGGCGGTCTATGTCACTTACGGCGAGCTCCGCCTCGTGCTGGATGACGCCGCCGGCTGGTACGGGATGGCGAGCGGCCGTTGGAACGAATACTTCGACGACAACCAAGGCCGGGCCTTCAGCGCCTACCTTATGTGCCCCATCATTTCGACGGGTGACGAGAAGATAGAGGGGGCCGGCTTCCGCGCATGGCTGGGAGTCTCCGGCGCCTACCGGGACACCGACGAGGCCCGGTTCAGTCCGGCCTCCGTCACGGGTCACCAGGGGAGCGGCGGTGGCTACGATTACGACTACCTCGGCTGGTATGATCCCTACTATACCCCCATGGACCAGACCGAGGTCCGCGGCATCCTTGCCATGGAGTGGGGCCTGGGAAAGGGCGTCCGTTTGAAACTGGGGGGTGACTACGGCACCGCGACCGAGGACGCCGTTGCCTTCTCGCCCGAGAGCGGCGCGGACCCCCTGCCGGGAGCGGTCACCGGGGATACGCACAGCCGGGACTACCGGCCGTGGAGGGCCGGCGCCGAGCTGTTCGTGCCGCTGACGAAAGGCCTCGGGGTCCGCCTCCACGGGGGGCGCTCGCAGGACGCCTACTACCGTGCGGATGAGATCAGCGCGACCCTGGTCGGACGCTTCTGAGATCTTCCGCCACCGCCGTGCCGCCCCCGTCCGGGCGTGGGAACTGGCCCTCCTCGGCCTCCTCCTCTTCCTCGGCCTCTACAGCGTGGCCCGGTTCGGCCTCTGGTGGTTTAGCCCGGAGCACATCGCCAACGGGCCGCTCTTCGTCCTCCTCTCCGCGGCCGTCTGGTACGGCATCGCGCGCATCCTGGTGGGATGGTATAACTACTTCCACCTCAGTCAGCCGTCACCGGCCGCAGCGCCGGAGGGGCTGTCGGTGGCCGTCTTCACCACCTCCTCCCCCGGCGAGCCCTGCGCCATGTTCGAGCGGACGCTGGAGGCCCTGCGCCGGGTGCGCTACCCGCACACCACCTACCTGCTCGACGACACGCGGGACCCGCGCTTCGGGGAGCTGGCCCGGCGCATGGGGGCCGTCCACCTGGAACTGCTGGACCTGCCCGGGGCCAAGGCCGGGAAGGTCAACGCGGCCCTGGCGCGGACGACGGAGGAGTTCGTCCTCGTCCTCGACCCCGACCACATCCCCTTCCCCGAATTCCTGGACCGGGTCCTGGGGCACTTCCAGGACCCCGGGGTCGGGTTCGTGCAGGTGGCCCAGGCCTACCACAACGCCGGCGAGTCCTTCACCGCGCGGGCCGCGGCGGAGCAGACCTTCGGGTTCTACGGGCCGGTGATGCAGGGGATGCACGGGACGGGGACGGCCGTGGCCATCGGGGCCAACTGCACCTTCCGGCGGAAGGCCCTCGAGTCCATCGGCGGGCACGGCATAGGCCTGGCGGAGGACCTGGTCACCTCCCTGCGGCTCCACGCCGCGGGGTGGAGGTCGGTCTATGTGCCCGAGGTCCTCGCCCGCGGGCTCGTGCCGTCGGACCTCGGGTCGTTTTTGAAACAGCAGTTGAAGTGGGCCCGGGGCGTCTACGAGGTCCTCTTCACAGAGGTCCCCGCGGGGTGGCGCGGCCTCTCCGTCCACCAGCGGCTGGCGTACCTGATGATCGGCTCCTATTACCTGGTGGGGCTCACCGCGCTCATCTACCTCCTCGTCCCCCTGGTCTTTTTCTGGACCGGGGTCCAGCCCGCCGATATGGACTTCACGGAGTTCCTAAATCGGGGCGTCCCGGTGGCCCTCCTCGGCGCGGGCATCTACCTCTTCACCCAGCGGTGGCTGTGCGACCCCGCGCGGGAGCGGGGCCTGCACTGGCGGGGGATGCTCCTGAAGGTCGGCGCCTGGAACATCTACCTGCTGGGGCTCGTCCTCGCCCTCCTGCGCGTGAAGGTCCCCTACATCCCGACGGCCAAGGAGCGCCGGGGCGGGGCGTTCTGGTCCCTATCGCGCGTGCCGCTGTTCGTGGCGGCGGCCTGCGCCGCCACCCTGGCGTGGGTCCTCTGGTCGCGCCTCTACCGCCTGCCGGAGGCCGAGGTGATGGCCTCGGCCCCGCGGATCTACGGGATGGCCTCCTTCCTGTTGGTCAACATCGCCTTCATGGGGGGGCGCATCTACGCCGCGTGGCAGGACCGGCGGGGGGGGCGCCCATGACGCCGCGCCGGCGGTACCTTGTCGCCTTTCTCGCCCTCGGCTGGCTGGTCCTCCTCGGCATGCTCCTCTTCCGCGGCATGGACCGGGGGCTGGGGCCCCTCTACCGGAAGGCCGCCGGGGCGTTTAACGAGGCCGTCCTCAAGGTCTCCGACCGGGAGGGGCGGCGGATCCGGTCGGTGCGGGGCGAGAACCGCCGCGAGGCGGTGGAGGCGCGGTTCCCCTCCCTGCATCGGATCGAAGCCCTGCGGGACCCCGAGGGGATGCTGGCCGGCGCCTATGACGGGCTGTTCCCCCACTCGTTCTCCGGGCTCGTCGCCCTGGAGGAGTCGCTCGACGCCCTGTTTCCGGTCCTGGCCTTCTACCAGGCGTGGGGAGACCGCTCCGAGCACGCGTTCCCCCGGTACATGATGGAGACCATCGACCGCCTCGGCTCGGTCCCCATGGTGACCTGGGAGCCGTGGGTGACGGAGTTCGACGCGGCCCTGCATCCCGGCGTCGGCCCGGCGGAGGGGCGCGAATACCGGTCCCTCGCGGCGGTGGCGGCCGGGGCCTACGACTTCCACCTCGAGGCCTGGGCGGCCGGGGCGGCGGCGTTCGGCCGGCCGTTCTTCCTCCGCTTCGGCCACGAGATGAACGACCCCTACCGGTACCCGTGGGGGCCCCAGCACGGGAACACGGCCGAGGACTACATCGCCGCGTGGAGGCACGTCCGCGAGGTGTTCCGGCGCTCCGGCGCCGGGCAGGTCCTCTGGGTGTGGTCGCCGCACATGGCCGCCCCGTGGTTCGAGTTCTACTATCCGGGCGGCGAGTGGGTGGACTGGGTGGGGGTGACGGTGCTCAACTACGGCGACGCCGCCCCCTGGTCCCGGTGGTGGACCTTCGACCAGATCCTGCGCACGGCGTATCCGAAACTGCGCGACTTAGGCAAACCCGTCATGCTCGCCGAGTTCGCCACCATCGGCCCGGACGACCGGGCGGCGGAGTGGTACGGGGAGGCGTTCAGCGACCTCGGCACAACCTACCCCGAAGTGCGGATGGTGGTCCTGTTCAACCAGGCGCGGGACGCCACGCTCACCAGCCGGCCGCTCGACTGGTCGGTCCTGCGGTCGGAGCGGCTGAAGCGGGTGGTGGGGGAATGGCTCGCCGGCCCGGCGGGGCAGCCGGTGAGCCGGTCAGCGGGGCGGTAAGGCAGTCAGGGAGCGGGACAGCCGGGCAGAAGGGAGGCGGGCCGGGGGAGCCGTCCGGCGGCCCAGCGTTCCAACCTCCCCTCTCTTTGCTTCCCCGCCTCCCAGCTTCCCGACCTCCCAGCCTTTCCGCGCTTTCCACGCGGAAATAAGGTATATTATTCGGATCATGAACCTTAGCGATTGGACCGGGATCCGGCGTCCTGTCCCGCGATGGCTCGCCCTCCTCCTGGGGGCCGTCCCCGTGGCGGGGCTGTTCCTCCTCTGGGCCGCCCTCACCCACGGGGCGGCGGAGGAGCGGGTGATCTCGCCGGTCATCCTCCCTTCGCCGTTCGAGGTGATCGGTTCGTTCAAGTCGCTCTGGTTCGAATCGGGGCTCATCTGGGCCATCATGGCCTCCACCGGGCGCGTCGTGGGCGGGTTCGCCATCGGCCTCGCCTTCGCCTTCCCCCTCGGGCTCCTGATGGGGGCCTTTTCGCGCGTGGGCGCCCTGTTCGCCCCGGTGGCCCTCTTCGGGGGGTACCTCCCCATCCCCGCCCTGGTGCCGCTGACCATGAGCCTCTTCGGCATCGGGGAGATGCAGAAGGTGATGTTTCTGGCCCTGGCCTTCTTCGTCTACCTCCTGCCGCTCTTCGTCAAGGCGGTCCACGAGGTGGACAACGTGTACCTGCAGACCGCCTACACCCTCGGGGCCTCGAAGGTCCAGGTCCTGCGGCACGTCCTCCTCGGCGTCTCCTTCCCGCGCCTCTTCCACGCCATGCGCCTGGGGTTCGGCATCGGATGGTCGTACATCATCCTGGCCGAGATGGTGGCCGCCGACCGCGGCCTGGGGTCGATCATCATCGTGGCCCAGCGGCGCGGCCCGCGCGAGCACATCTATCTCGTCCTCGTCACCATCGTCCTCATCGCCTGGGCCACCGACAAGTTGTGGCGGGCGCTCGGGGCCTGGCTCTTCCCCCACCAGGAGGCGAAGTGAGCGACGCCCCCGCCCCCCTTCCGCCCGTCGTCGAGTTCCGCGGGGTGTCCAAGGTCTTCAACCCAGGCACCCCCCGGGCTTTCCAGGCCCTCGAGGGGCTCTCGGCCGTGGTGGAGGACGTCCCCGGGATGGGGGAGTTCGTTACCATCCTGGGCCCTTCCGGGTGCGGCAAGTCCACCGCGCTGAACCTGATCGCCGGGTTCCAGGAGGTGCATCCCCCCAGCGCCGGCCAGGTGCTGGTGCGGGGCGAGGTGGTGCGGGGTCCGGGGAAGGACCGCGCGATGATCTTCCAGAAATACAGCTCCTTCCCGCAGATGACGGTCCTGCAGAACGTTCGCATCGGCCTGGATTTCAACGCGGGCGAGTCGGGGCTCTCCGCTCCCCGGCGCACGGACATGGCCCGGGAGTGGCTGGACAAGGTGGGGCTGAGGGCCCATGCGGACAAGTATCCCCATCAGTTATCCGGCGGCCAACAGCAGAGGGTGGCCATCGCCCGCACCCTGGTGCTGAAACCCCGCATCATCCTCATGGACGAGCCCTTCTCCGCCCTCGACGAGCCCACACGGATGGAGATGCAGCAGTTGATCACCGCGCTGTGGGCGGAGGTGGAGGCCACGGTGGTGATGGTCACCCACTCCATCGCGGAAGCCGTCTATCTGGGGGACCGGATCTGGATCTTCTCCAGGGCCCCGGGGCGCATCGCTAAATCCTTCGACCGCATCCCCAAAACCCCTTCGGGGGCCGATCCCAAGGCGATCCTCAAGAGCGCCGGATTCCGCGATCTGGTGGAAGAGATCACCACGGCCTTCGACGCCATCCAGGAGGGCCGATAGCATGCCCCGCCTCGGCTTCTGGGGGTACCTGAAGGAGGCCTTCCACCTGAAGGTGCGCCTGCCCCTGCTGGGGTACATGCCGATGAACAAGATGGTCCTGGCGGTCTTCGCCGTGGGCGGCCTGGCCCACCCGGCCGTGTGGTTTTTGGGGATGGCGTACGAGGCCGCCTACCTCACCTTTCTCCCCGGCAACGCGCGGTTCCAGACGGTCGTGGACGGCCGGAAATTGCTGGAGGAGCGGGCCGGAGCCGTCCGCAAGCAGGTGGAGCTGTTCGACTGTCTCGACCCCACCTCGCGCGAGCGCTACCAGCAGCTCCAGGCCCTCTGCGCCGACATCCTGCGGTCGGTGGATCACATGCCCGGGTCCCTCGGGAGCGAGGACCTCCAGGCCGGCGGCCTGGCCCAGCTCCTGCAGATCTTCCTCCGACTCCTCCACAGCCGGGTCCGGATCAAGGAGATCCTGATGAAGACCAACCACGAGGAGATCGTGAGCGACATCAAGACCCTCGACGCGAAGCTCGCCGCGCAGGCCGAGGGCTCCCCGATGCACCGGTCCATCCGGGGGTCTCTCGAGATCCAGAAGAAGCGGCTGGAAAACCTGGTCCGGGCCACGGAGAACCTCAAGGTCACCGAGTCGGAACTGGACCGCATCGAGAAGCAGATGAGCCTGATCCGGGAGGAGATGGCCGTCACCTCCGACCCCACGGTGGTCTCCACGCGTCTCGACGGGGTGATGCAGTCGCTCCAGGGGACCACCCGGTGGATGACCGAGCACGCGGAGTTGTTCGGCCCCATCGAGGAGACCCTCCTCCCCGACTCCCTCGGCCCCTCCCCCCCGCCCCGTCCCGACGCCTCCCGCCGCCGGCAGGGACAGAAGGAGTGACGATGCCCCCCCCCGCCCTCCCCCCCTGGGCCCGGACCATGAAGGAGATCTTCCGGGCCGGTCCCACCTGCCAGTTCATCCTCACCGGCAACATCCATGACCGCGTCGCCTGCCGGCGCGGCGACGCCGCGGTCTTCCTCACCCTGCGCGAGTTCCTCGCCGAGGTCCTCTTCGAGCCCTTCGATGTGGTCCTCTTCTACGACCGGGGGCGCGGGTTCCAGATCGCCAAGGGGGCGGAGCACGTCTTCCGTTACTTCCGCCTCTTCGACCGCTTTCACGGGACCAAGTACGCCCAGGACGCCGGGGTGGGGGCCGACGCGGACCGCTCCCTCGACCATCCCGGCCTCCTCCCGCGCGACCCCCGCCAGGCCGTCCCCCTGCTGGACCGCTTCCTCCGGTGGGCCGCCGCCGGGGGGGGGCAGGAGAAGGGGAAGGGGGCCCCCTCGGTCGCCGTGGTCCTGGACTACGCCCACTTCATCCTCCCGCAGGGGGAGTCGCTCTACCTGGGCGGCGACATCGCCGGCAACCTCATCACCGTCCTCAACTGGTCGAAGGACCCCGTCATCGCCGGCTCGCGCGTCGTCACCGTCCTGGTCACCGAAACGCTGGCGGAGCTCTCCGGCTTCGTGGTCAGCAACCCCTACGCCGCCAAGGTGACCATCGACCTCCCCGGCCGGGAGGAATTGGAGGAGTACATCGCGGCCCTGGTCCGGGACGAGCCCTCCTTCGGGGAATTGTGCGAGGTGGAGGTCCCCGTCCTGGCGGCGAAACTCGTGGGGGTCAACCGCATCGGGGCCCAGGGGATCGTCCTGCGCTCCCTGCGCAACAACGAGAAGATCACCGCCAGGAAACTCTCCGCCCTGAAGAAGGAGATCCTGGAGAAGGAGAGTTTCGACAAACTGGAGTTCGTCGAATCGTCCCGCACCCTTGATGACGTGGCGGGACACGTGGAGGCGAAGCGGTGGCTGCGCGAGGACGCGCGCCTGCTGAAGCGGGACGCCCGCCGCGCCCTTCCCATGGGGTATCTCCTCTGCGGGCGCATCGGGACGGGGAAGACCTACCTGGCCCAGTGCTTCGCGGGCGAGTGCGGCGTCCCCTTCGTCGAATTGAAGAACTTCCGCGAGAAGTGGGTGGGTTCCACCGAGGGGAACCTGGAGAAGGTCCTGCGCATCCTCAAGGCCCTGGGGCAGGTGGTGGTCTTCGTGGACGAGGCCGACCAGGCCATGGGGAAGCGCGAGAGCGGCGAGGGGGACTCCGGCCTCTCCGGGCGCATCTACGCCATGCTGGCCAAGGAGATGGCCGACACCGACAACCGCGGCCGCATCCTCTGGCTCTTCGCCACCAGCCGTCCCGACCTCCTCGAAGTGGACCTGAAAAGGCAGGGGCGCCTGGACGTCCACATTCCCCTCTTCCCCCCCTCCGACGCCGGGGAGCGGCGCGAACTGTTCCACGCCATGGCCGTGAAATTGAAGATGGGGCTGAAGGCGGAGGAACTGCCCGACCTCCCCTTCGACGCCCCCGTCAGCGGGAACGAACTCGAGGGGCTCCTGGTGCGTGCCGTGCGGGAGTTCGAACTGCAGGCGGAAGGGGAGGGACGCAAGCCCCTGCCGGAGATCCTGAAAGCCATCCTCGCCGACTTCCGTCCCTCGGCCCACACCAAGCGTCTCGAACTGATGGACCTGCTCGCGGTGAAGGAGTGCACCGACTCCCGGTTCCTCCCCGAACGGTTCCGCTCCCTCGACCCTGAGGCGGTGGAACGGCGGATCCGGGAGCTGGAGATGCTGGTGGAAGCGTAGGCCGTAGGCCGTAGACCGTAGTTCGTAGACCGTAGTTCGTAGACCGTAGTTCGTAGACCGTAGTTCGTAGACCGTAGACCGTAGTTCGTAGACCGCATCCGGGGAGGAACCCGCCATCAAGCTGGGAGGGCGGGGCCGTCCCCCCTCGCAAGGGGGGATCGAGGGGGATTTTGTTTCGCTTGGCTCCCCCCTCCCAAATCTCCCCTACCCCTCCTTATCAAGGAGGGGCACCCCCACCCCTGAGGCTTGGATGATTGGAGGCGGCCGACAGAAGTGTCGGCCCTACATGAAGAAGGGCGGGGGAGCGTTCCCGCCTTTCCGCGTTCCCGCGTTCCCGCGTTTCGCTTTCCCGCCTTCCCGCCTTCCCGCGTTCCCGCGTTCCCGCGTTCCCGCGTTTCGCCTTCCCGCCTTCCCGCTTTCCCGCCTTCCCGCCTTCCCGCCTTTCCGCGTTCCCGCGTTTCGCTTTCCCGCTTTCCCGCCTTCCGGCCTTTTCGCGCTACAATGCTTCGATGCTGAAACGCCTTCCCGCCCTCCTGCCCCTGGCCGCCCTGATCATCTCGGGGATGGCGGGGCTCGTGGACGAAGTGGCGTGGACGCGGGTCCTCTCCGCCCTCTTCGGCTCGGTCCTCGCCGCCACCGGACTCCTGATGGCCCTCTTCATGGCGTGCCTCGGCCTGGGGGCCCACTGGGGGGGACGCCTCGCCCCGCGCCTTCGGAAGCCCCTGCTCGTCTACGGCTTCCTCGAGGTTGCCATCGGGGGCCTGGTCCTCGCCACCCCGGGGCTGTTGAAGGCCCTCGAGCCGTGGATCCTCGGCCTTTACGGGAGCCACCCGAACTGGATGGTCAACGGCCTCACCGCCGCCGCGTGCATGGCCATCCTCGGGCCGGTCATCCTCCTGATGGGGGCCACCTTCCCGGTCTTCCTGGCCTGGGCGCTGGGGGGCGGCCGGACCCTCAACGCCGGCACGGGCCTGGTGTACGGGATCAATACCCTCGGCGCCGTGGCGGGGACGCTGGCGGGGGGCTTTGTCCTCCTGCCGGCCCTGGGCATCCGCGGGACCCTTCTCGCCGCCGCGGGTGCCGACATCGCGGTGGGGATGGGGTGCGTTCTGCTGGGGTGGAGGGAGGCGGCGACAGTTCCCGCGCCGTCGCCCGGCGACGACGCGAAAACCACCGGAACAGGCAACGGCCATGCCCCCGAACCCCCGAAACCCGGCCGGGGCCGGGTTTTGGCTGACCCCCGCCTGGCCTGGGGGACGGCGTTTCTGGGCGGGTTCGCGGCGCTGGCCCTGGAGGTGGCGTGGTTTAGGGCCCTCACCCTCGTCTTCGGGTCGTCGGTGTATGCCCTCACCCTCATGCTGGCCGCCTTCCTCGCCGGTCTCGGCGTCGGGGCCTTTCTCTTCCCGCGCCTCTCCTCCCGCTCCCCCGATCCCCGGCGGTTCCTGGGATTGTGCCACGCGGGCGTGGCGCTGACCGCCACCCTGACCTCCCTGCTCCTCCAAGTGCTCCCCCTGATCTTCATCCTGCTCCTGCGCGCCTCCCATGGCGGGTTCCGGGCGTGGAGCGCCGGGACCTTCGTCCTGCTGGCCGCTTGGTTCCTCGCCCCGACGGTTCTGATGGGGATGGCCCTGCCGGCCGCCATCGGGGTCGGGGCGGGGGGGGCGGGCGGGAGGGGCGCGACGCGGGAGGCGGGGCGGGTCTACGGCGCCTCGTCGGTCGGCTCCGCCCTCGGCGCCCTCGCCGCGGGGCTCCTCCTGGTCCCCCTGCTGGGACTGCGGGGGGCGCTGGCCTCGGCCGTCCTCTGTTCGCTGGCCGCCGCGGCGTGGGCGCTGTGGCGGTCGGGGGACCGGGAGGGGCGGAAACGGGGGGTGCAGATGGGCGGCGTGGCGGTCCTGGTGTGGGGGCTCTGGTTCGGCGGCCTCCTTCCATGGGATTGGCGGGTCCTGACCGCCGGGTATTACGCCTACGCCCATCTTTACGCGGGGAACGCCCATCCCGCTCCCGGTCCCACTTCCCGGCTGGTCGGACTGTCCGATCCCCTGTCGTTTTCCGTGCCCGATCCACCCCCGACCCCCTATCCCCAACCTGTCGAGGGACGCGACGGCGGCGCCCGCCTCCTCTCGTGGGAGGAGGGGAGGTTCGCCCAGGTGGCGGTGGTGGAGGCGGGGCCGGTGCGGTCGCTCCTCATCAATGGGAAGGCCGACGCCTCCTCGGGCCGCGACGACATGCGCACCCAACTGCTCCTGGGGCACCTTCCCGTCCTTCTGGCTCCCGACCCGCCCGGAGGGAACGCCCTGGTGGTGGGGCTGGGGAGCGCGGTGACCCTCTCGGCGGTCGAGGCGTGGCCGTTTGATGCGATCGAGGCGGTGGAGATCGAGCCCGCCGTCGCTCGCGCCGCCCGGTGGTTCGGGGCGGTGAACCGCGGCGTTCTCGACTCACCCCGGGTCCTCCTGCGCCTTGACGATGCCCGGCGCGTCCTCTTCGCCGAGGGCGGGCCGCTGGCCCTGATCACCAGCGAGCCCTCCAACCTCTGGATGTCGGGGGTTTCGCTCCTCTTCACCGAGGAGTTCTTCCATCGCGCCGCCTCCCGTCTGGGGGAGCGCGGGGTGCTGTGCCAGTGGCTCCACCTCTACCAGATCGGCCCCGGGGACGTGAAGACGCTCCTGGCCACGGTGGCGCGGTCCTTCCCGCGGACGGCCCTCTTCTCGGACGGGGCCGACCTGCTCATCGTCGCCTCCCGCGCTCCCCTGGTCCTGGATCCCGCCGCTTGGCGCGACCGCGTGGAATCCAGCCCCGCCGCCCGCGACGCCCTCCTGCGGGCAGGATTCGCCTCTGCCGCCGACCTGGCCGCCGGCCTCATTGCCGACGAGCGGGGCGTGGCCCTGTGGACGCGCGGCGCGCCCCTCCACACCGACGACCGTCCCGTCCTGGAGTTCACCGCCGCCCGCTCCATGGGATTCAATTTTTCCGGTCCCATCCTGGCCTCGCTCGTGGAGGCCGGCCGCGCCGCGGGGACCATCCCGCTGGGAGAATCGGGGGAGGTTCGATAAATCAAATCCCTGCAGGGGAGGGTTGCCCTCGTCTTGGGCCCGCATGCAGACCCTCCAGCGGATTCCGATTATTTTATGCGGGCGGATCTATTCTGGGGTACAAGACGTAAATAATCCACCCCTGCGATCATTTCAATTTCAGCAACCGCGCCGTTCCCCAAGCCAGCGGGGCGGCGGCCAGGGAGAGCATGGCGCCCATCTTGGCGGCGGCCTCCAGGCCTGGATCGGCGAAGGCGGCGTCGGCGACGAAGATGGCCACCGTGAAGCCGATCCCCGCGATGAGCCCCGCGACCAGGAGGTGGCCGAAGCGCATCCCGTTGGGAAGGGGAAACCCCGCGCGGACGGCCAGCCATCCGAAGAGGAAGATCCCGGCCGTCTTCCCGAGGACGAGGGAGGCGAGGACCATCCAGGTCCCGGTCCCCGTCCCGGTGACGGCGACGCCCGCGTTGGAGAGGCCGAAGAGGAAGAGGCCGAAGTCCACCACCGCGCGCCATTCGTGCTCGAACCGCGTCAAGGGGGAGCGGTCGCCGGGGTCGCCTGTGGAGAACCGCCACCGGGGGGGGCGGTGCGGGAGAAAGGGGACGATGCAGACGAGGGCGAGGGCGGGGTGGAGGTGCGCCTCGTGCAGGCCCGTCCACGCGAGGGTCCCCCCGACCAGCAGGTAGGGCCAGTAGGAGGCGGTCCCCAACCATCGCAGGCCGAGGGCCGCCGCCATCCCCGCGCCGACCAGCGCCAGCCAGGCGGGGTTGACGGGGTGGGCGGGGTCGGGATAGAACAGGGCGATGATGATGAGGCCGAGGGCGTCGTCGGCGATGGCGAGGAGGAGAAGGAAGGCGATGATGGGATGGCCGAGGCCGAAGATGAGGCGGGCGGTCAGCCACGCCAGGGCGATGTCGGTGGCGGTGGGGATGCCCCAGCCGCGCATCAGTTCGGGCAGTCCCAGCCAGAGGTCGAGGCCGATGTAGAGGAGGGCGGGGCCGGCCACCCCGCCGAGGGTGGCCAGAAGGGGGTTGACCGCCTTTTGGGGCGGGTTGAGGGAGCCGCCGGGGAGAAGCCCCAGGGTGATCTCCACGGCGGCGATGCCGAAGAAAAACACCATGAAGATCTCGTTGGTGAGGAAGTCGAAGTTGATCGGACCCAGCAGGGGGTCTTTTTTGAAATGATGGTAGCTCTCGGGGTGGAGGTTGGCCCAGACCAGCGCGGCGGCCACCCCCGCCAGGATGGGGATGGAAAATTCGCGGATGAGGTCGAGGCGCCGTTTCACGGCGCCTATTGTACCATCCGGCAGGAAGTGATGACGAAATGTTTCTTGCGTGATAATTGATTGGCCCATGGTGCGTCCTGAAAGTTCCATCGGTCCAGCGGGTGCAAGTCCCGTCCGGGTAAGCGCCGGAGCGCCCGGAAGCAGGCCCCGGTCGGCGGGAGAGATTCCGCCGGCTGAGCGGGGCGTCGAAAGCCTCTGCAAGGAGGGAGCGACAAAGCGGGCCGCAACGCTAGTGAAGCCTACAGCCTCGTCACATTGTCAGCCGAAAGGTGTTTGGGAGGGCCGAGCCGCTCATGTCACGGCGAAGGCAACAGACAGCGGCGTGATGCCGGAGCCGCCGCTGGACCTCCCCGGGGTATGGGGCGCGGCACGTTTTGAAGGATCGGTGGGGAACAGGAGAGCCCTTCCCCGGCGGCCAAGTCGGGCAAAGACCGGGCGTATAAGGCGGGATGCTGAAATCGCCCGGAGCCGGGAAGGAGTCCGAGGGGTCCATAGTACCGGGGAACCCGGTGATAAGCCGGGGGAGGGAAGGGACCCTGCTTTGGTTATGCGTTCGGCGGGGGTAAGCGCGAGGGCATGGGCATGACGTCCAACCACCCCGTAGACAAAGTGCGAGAACTCCAACGGACGCTGTACAGGTGCGCCAAGCGGAGCCGGACACGGCGTTTCCACGCGTTGTACGACCGGATCGCGAGGCGTGACGTCCTCGCGGAAGCGTGGAAGCGGGTGCGGGGGAATGGGGGGGCGGCGGGGGTGGACGGGGAGACGATCGCGGCGATCGAGGGGGCGGGGGTGGGGGGGTTTCTCGCCGGGATCAAGGCCGCCCTGGATGCAGGGGACTACCGCCCGCGCCCGGTGCGACGGCGGTGGATACCGAAAGGGGGAGGGCAGCAGCGGCCACTGGGAATCCCGACGGTACGGGATCGGGTGGTGCAGATGGCGGCGAAGCTCGTGATCGAGCCGATCTTCGAGGCGGATTTTCTCCCCGCGAATTGGGGATTCCGCCCGAAGCGGGGGGCGACGGGGGCGCTGGAAACCATCCGTGCGATGGGCAACCAGGGCTTCTGTTGGGTGGTGGACGCCGACATCCAGCGCTACTTTGATTCGATCGACCGGAGGAAGCTGATGGATCAGGTTGCCGGGCGCATCAGCGACCGGCGGGTCCAGAAGCTGATCCGCCAGTGGTTAGAGGCCGGGGTGATGGAGGACGGAACGGTGCGGGAAACCCTCGCGGGAACGCCGCAAGGAGGGGTCATCTCGCCGTTGCTGGCCAACATTTACCTCCATGCGCTGGACCGCACCTGGGCGGAGCAGTACGCGCATCTTGGGGTGCTGGTGCGGTACGCCGACGATTTCGTGGTGATGTGTCGCAGCCAAGCGGCGGCGGAGGAGGCGCACCGGCGGATCGGCGAGATCATGGACCGCCTGGGCCTCGTGCTGCATCCGGAGAAGACGCGGCTGGTCGATCTCCGGTGGGGGAGGGAGGGTTTCATCTTTCTGGGGTGCACGATTCGGAAGAAGCGGAGCATTCAGCGGGCGCCGAAGCTGCATTTCATGCAGCGGTGGCCCTCGCCGGGAGCGATGAAACGCCTCCGGGTCCGCATTCATGCCCTGACCGATGCGCGGAGAAGCGGGGTCGCCGATGTGAAGGCCATGATCACGGCCCTGAATCCCGTACTTCGGGGCTGGGGGAATTATTTTCGGACGGGCAACGCCGAGAAGAAATTCAACCAGATAGACGCCTATACGGCCCGCCGGTTGCGACGGTGGCTATGGCGTCGGGGGGGGCAGCGGACACGCTATCGGGCGGCTCGGTGGCCGGACGCCCGATTCCATGAACTGGGCCTGCATCGCCTTCGGGGGAGCGTGTGCTACCCCGCGCAAGCGACACCTGTGAAGACCATCGTTAAGCCGTGTGCGGGAAATCCGCACGCACGGTTTGAAAGGGGGAACCGGAACCGGGCCTGCTCAGAGCAGGCACCGCGCCGGTAACTACCAATGACAATAAGCAAGCGCCGCCGATGAGCAAGGTCGTCCTCTTGCGGCGTTCGTCCCGGAAATGATGTTGGCCCGCCCCGCCGGACACGACCCCCACCGCGACGACTGCCGCGAGGGGCGCCAGAAGGGGCCCGCAACCCCCGGCGAACAGGCGGTCTCCACCTGGGGCGCCGGGGTCTTCATGGTCCTCGTGGGGCTCTCCATGCCGGTCATCGCGGGGCCCGGGGAGGGGGGGATGCCCTGGGGCGTTCTGGCGGTGCATGTGGCCCTCATCACCGTCCTCTCCAACATCGGGAAGATGTTCCCCGTCTTCGTCTACCGGGGGGAGGCCACCCTCAAGGAACGGCTCGTGGTGAGCGTGGCCATGTTCCCCCGCGGCGAGGTGGGGGCCGGTGTGCTCGTCCTCTCGCTGGGCTATGGGGTGAACCAGAGCATGGTGGCGGTGGGGGTGGTCTCCCTGGCCCTCAACCTGGCCCTGACGGGGGTCTTCATCCTGGTCGTGAAAAAATTGCTCCGGTAGGGCGCGGGCCGCCCGACCCGAGGTCCAGGAACTCCAGGCGGTTGTTCCCGTCCGGATGGGCTGACGATGGCCCCTCGGTGAGGAGGGCGAGGGGGCCCGGCAGGTCCAACTCCGCCAGCGTCCTCCGCGCCCAGGCCCGCCAGTCCGAGGGGTGGTCCGGTTCGAGGAGCGGCCAGACGCCCGAGGAGAAGAGGAGGTGCTGGCAGGTGTCCTCGCGCGAGGAGACCCCCAGGATCCAGGCGCGGGGCCGGTGGCGGGCGATGTTGCGGGCGGTGAAGCCGCTGTGGGTGGGGACGATGATGGCCGCCGGATCCACCCGCTCGAGGGTGTGGCGCACCGCATGGGCGATGAGGCCGACGGGATGGGAACCCTCCGGGTCGGGGCCCGCCACCTCCGGCGGGGGCGACCGGTGGGGTTCCGTGGCCGCGGCGATCCCCGCCAGCATGGCCGTTGATTCCACGGGGAATTTCCCCATGGCCGACTCGCCGGAGAGCATCACGGCGTCGGTGCCGTCCAGGACGGCGTTGGCCACGTCGGTGGCCTCGGCGCGGGTGGGACGGCGGTGTTCCGTCATGGACTCCAGCATGTGGGTGGCGGTGATGACGGGCCGGCCGGCCGCGTTGGCCCGGCGGATGAGCTCCTTCTGGACCACGGCCATCCGCTCGATGGGCACCTCCACCCCCAGGTCGCCCCGGGCGACCATGACGCCGTCGCACGCCTGCAAAATGCCCCCCAGGTGGTCCAGCGCCCCCGCCCGCTCGATCTTGGCGACGAGGAACGGGTGGTGGCCGAGGTCGGCGGCGGCGTTGCGCACCGCCACCAGGTCCAGCGGCGTCTCCACGAAGGATTGGCTCACGGCGTCCACCCCCATCGCCAGCGCCGCCTTCAGGCACGCGTGGTCCCGCTCGGTGAAGGCGGAGAGCCCCAGGTCGATGCCGGGGAGGTTGAGCCCCTTTCTTGACCGCAGTTCCCCGCCGACGATGACGCGGCACCGCACCCTGCGCCCCTCCACCGCCGTCACCTCCAACTGGATGAAGCCGTCGTTGAGGAAGAGGGCGTCGCCGGGTTTGACCACTTCGGGCAGGGGCTCGAAGGTGACCGAGACCTGTTCTGCGGTCCCCGCAACGGGGTCCGGGGTGAGCGTGAAGGGGGCGCCGGGCTCCAGAAGGACCGGTTCCTTCTCAAAAGTCCCCACGCGCATCTTGGGCCCCGGCAGGTCGGCCAGGATGGCCACGCGCCGCCCGGCCCGCCGCCCCGCCTCCCGAACCGCGGCCACGAACTGCCGGTGGACCTCGAAGTCCCCGTGGGAGAAATTGAGCCGCGCGATCGACATCCCGGCACGGATCATCTTCTCCAGCATCTCCACCGAAGAAGAGGCCGGGCCGACGGTGCAGACGATCTTGGTCTTGTGGGCGGGCAAGGGGGTCATGCGTCCCTCCGCTGATTCATTCTTGAACTATTGTAACAGGAGGCGACGGGCGCGGGGAGGAGGAAACGCTTGAAGACCAGGCGGCCGGACGATCGAACCGCCGGACGGCCCCCCCCACCAACTTGAAACTTGGAACATGGAACGAAGGGGCGGTGGGAAGGCCGCAAGGCGGGGAACCCCGGTCCGGACCGTCAATTCTGCTGGCTTTTCTTCATCATGTAGAACCCCGCCGTCAGCGCCAGGACGATGGCGGCGATGCCCAGGATGGTGAGGCCGTCCACCTCCTTGATGTCAAGCACGATGATTTTGCGGGAGATGGCGATGATGGCCACGGCCAGGACAACCTCATAGTGCGGCATGTCGCGGGTGATGTAGGTCTTCATGATGGTCTCCAGCAGTTCCAGGCCGATGACGACCAGCATGAAGAGCCCGAACAATTCCAGGAGTTGGTCCACGCTGAGGATCAGGAAGGGGGGTTTCTTCAGGTCCTTGATGATGATCCAGCCCAGGTCGATGGTGGCGAGGGTCAGGACGATCGCCATCATCCCCATGAGCACCTGGATGACGAGCGTTTCGTATCTCTTCAGCAGTTTGAACATGGACGATCGTCCCCCTGCATCAAGGATTGCCCCCGCCAGCGTCGTTCCGCGCGGGCCTCAAGACCGGTGCCATGAGCGCGCGGCGCATCTCCCGGCCGGTTCCGGTCCTGAATAAAACCGTGTGCCCGAAGTAAGACGGTGGACGGCCGGGTATTCATCGAAGTTTTTCCTCCGGGTCCCGCTTCAGCAGTTTGTAAAGCTCCATGACCGGCACCTGGACGACCGCCGCGGCCGCCAGGATCAGCCACTCCCGGGCCGGCAGGGGCGCGATGCGTAACAGGGCCTGGGTCACCGGCCAGTGCATGGCCGCCAGGTGGATGGCGAAGGCGGCGGCCATACCGATGAAGAGGACGCGGTTGTTGCGCAGGGGGACGCGGAAGAGGGAACGGACCTCGGAGCGGCAGTTGAGAACATGGAAGAACTGCAGGAGGATCATCAGCGTCAGGATCAGATTGCGGGCCTGGTCCTCTCCCACCCCCGCCGCGGTCCAATGCCTCCAGGCGAGAAGGCACACCACGGCCATGGTGACGCCCCCCAGGAGGACCTGCTCGATCATCTTGCGGTTGAAGATGTTCTCGGTGGGGCGGCGCGGCGGCATCCGCATGATGCCCGCCTCCCCCTTCTCGAAGGCCAGCGCCACGTCCTGGATGCCGTTGGTCACCAGGTTCAGCCACAGCAGTTGGACCGCGATGAACGGCAGGGGCAGGTCCATCATGACCGCCGCCGCGATCAGGAGGATCTGCGCGAACCCGGTGGTGATGAGGAAGAGGGTCACCTTGCGCACGTTGGCGTAGGCGAACCGCCCCTCCTCGATGCCGTTGACGATGGAGGAGAAGTTGTCGTCGGTGACGATGATCTGGGCGGCGTCCTTGGCCACCTCGGTCCCCGACCCCATGGCCACGCCGATGTTGGCGCGGTTGAGGGCGGGGGCGTCGTTGACGCCGTCCCCGGTGACGGCCACGAACTCCCCCAGGGCCATGAGGTGATCCACGATGGCCAGTTTCTGCTCGGGGGTGACCCGGGCGAAGACGCGGATGTCCCGCAGGCGCTCCTCCAGGCCCCCATTCCCGCGGGCGGCCGGGTCGGCCAACGCGCCCCCGGTGATCAACTGTGTCTCCTCGGAGGCGATGTCCAGCTGTCGGGCGATGGCCAGGGCGGTGGCGGGGTGGTCGCCGGTGATCATCACCACTTTCACCCCCGCGCCGTGGGCCCGGTCCACCGCCGCCTTGACCTCCGGGCGCAGGGGGTCCATGAACCCCGCCAACCCCAGGACCGCCAGGCCCTTCAGGTGGGATTCGGCCAGGGGTTGGTCGGGCTCCCAGCCCTCCAAAACGCCCTCGGCGATGAGGAGGACCCGGTAGCCCGCGGCGGCCAGTTCGTCCGCCCGGCGCAGGAGGGCGTCCCGGTCCGCGGAAGCGTCTCCGGCGGAGCCGCAGAAGGGGGCCACGGCCTCCACCGCCCCCTTGACCACCACGCGGGCCTCCTCTCCGGTACGGTAGGCGGTGGCGGCGTACCGCCGCTCGGATTCGAAGGGGATCTCCCCCACGAGGGGAAACCGCCGTCGCTCGGCCTCCGGGTCGAGGCCCAGTTTGCGCCCCAGGGCGAGGAGCGCCACGTCCATCGAGTCACCGCTATGGACCCAGGCCCCCTCCTTGCGGACAAGCGAGCCCTCATTGCACAGGACTGCGGCACGGCCGAAGGCCACCAGCCGTTCGGCCGGCGGCCCGTCCAACGCTCCGCCCGCCTCCGGTCCGACCGTGCCGTCATCGTTGTAGCCCTGGCCGCCCACCGCCACGCGCGTGCCGTCGGCCAGCAGGATCCGCTTGACGGTCTGCTGGTTCACGGTCAGGGTGCCGGTTTTGTCGCTGGCGATGGTGGTGCAGCTGCCCAGACTTTCCACCGCCACGAGGCGTCGGGCGATCACCCCGCGGGCGGCCATGCGGGAGGTGGCCAGCGACAGGGCCACCGTCATCGCCACGGGGAGCCCCTCGGGGATCGACGCCACCGCCATGGCGATCATGACGAAGAACACATCCAGGAGGGGGTGCCCGCGGCTCACGAGCAGAACGCCCAGGAGGGCGGAGCAGAGGAGCACGACCATGCCCACCTGTTGCGCGAACCGGTCCATGCGGATGATCAGCGGGGGTTTGGCGCTCTCGGTTTCGGTGATGGAGCGGGCGATCTTGCCCACCTCGGTCCGGATGCCGGTGGAGGTGACGAGTCCCAGCCCGCGTCCGGTGAGGACGGTGGCGCCGGCGAAGGTCATGTTGGTCCGGTCGCTCACGGGGGTCTCCGCGGGCGCCGCGCCGGGCCGCTTCTGCACGGGGAGGGACTCGCCGGTGAGGAACGACTCGTCCAGGGCCAAACCGGTGGCCTGGAGGAGGCGGAGGTCGGCGGGCGCCTTCTCCCCCGATTCCAGGAGGACCGCGTCGCCGGGGACCAGGTCCTCGGCCGGCAGGGTCTCGACCTCCCCCCCCCTCCGCACCCTGGTCCGGATCTTCAACAGGTTCTGCAGGGCGTGGGCGCTCTGCTCCGCCCGCCACTCCTGGATGGTTCCGATGGCGGCGTTGAGGAGGATGACCAGGAAGATGAAGATGGCGTCCTTGAAGTCGCCGATGGCCAGGGAGATCACCGCGGCGATGATGAGGATGTAGATGAGGGGGCTCTTAAACTGGTGCAGAACCACGGTCAGGAGCGAGGGCGGCACCTTGCCGGGGAGGATGTTCGGACCGTATTCCTCCAGAAGTTCCTTCGCCCGCTCCCGTCCCAGGCCCTCCGGCCCGGAGCCGAGGCGGGCCAGAAGGTCCGCCTCGGGGAGGGCGTGCCAATTGGTTTCGGAGGCGGCTGGAGTGGGGGTGGCGCCGTTCCGCATAATCTTCATGTGGGGGTCTTCCCTTCCGTCGGACTCGGGGCCGCGCGGGGTGCCCCTCGCGGCGCGTTTCGCCCGTGTGGCGTCTTTGGAACAAGAATCGGAATATTATATCAAAGACCCCGGGCGCCGTTTCCCCCGGCTCTGCGGACCCGGAAACAGCGACGCTTAGCGCCCCCGCGGACTACGCCGCGGCCCCCGTCCGGCCGCGCGTCAGCAACTTGTACCCCTCCATCACCGGCAGAAGGATTGCGGCCAGGACGCCGAGGCCAAGCCAGTGGGAAACCGGCAGGGGGGAGATCCGCAGGAGCGCCTGGGTCACCGGCCAGTAGGTAGCCGCCAGGTGGACGGCGAAGGCCGCGGCCATGCCGATGAAGAGGACGCGGTTGTTGCGCAGGGGGATGCGGAAGAGGGAACGGACCTCGGAGCGGCAGTTGAGGACATGGAAGAATTGCAGGAGAATCATCAGGGTCAACAGGGCGTTGCGGGCCTCGGCCTCATCCATCCCCGCACCGATCCAGTGCCGCCAGGCGAGGAGGCAGAGCACCGCCATGGTGAACCCCCCGAGGAGGACCTGCTCGATCATCTTGCGGTTGAAGATGTTCTCCGTGGGCCGGCGCGGCGGCATGCGCATGACGCCCTCCTCGCCCCGTTCGAAGGCCAGGGCCACGTCCTGGATGCCGTTGGTCACCAGGTTCAGCCACAGGAGCTGGACGGCCAGGAACGGGACGGGGAGGCCCATGAGCAGGGCGGTGCCGATCATGAGCAGTTCGGCGAAGCCGGTGGAGATCAGGAAGAGGGTCACCTTGCGCACGTTGGCGTAGGCGAACCGCCCCTCCTCGATGCCGTTGACGATGGAGGAGAAGTTGTCGTCGGTGACGATGATCTGGGCGGCGTCCTTGGCCACCTCGGTCCCCGACCCCATGGCCACGCCGATGTTGGCGCGGTTGAGGGCGGGGGCGTCGTTGACGCCGTCCCCGGTGACGGCCACGAACTCCCCCAGGGCCATGAGGTGGTCCACGATGGCCAGTTTCTGCTCGGGGGTGACCCGGGCGAAGACGCGGATGTCCCGCAGGCGCTCCTCCAGGCTCCCATTCCCGCGGGCGGCCGGGTCGGCCAGCGCACCCCCGGTGATCAACTGCGTCTCCTCGGAGGCGATGTCCAACTGCCGGGCGATGGCCAGGGCGGTGGCGGGGTGGTCGCCGGTGATCATCACCACCTTCACCCCCGCGTCGTGGGCCCGGTCCACCGCATCTTTAACCTCCGGCCGCAGGGGGTCCATGAACCCCGCCAAGCCCAGAGCCGTCAGGCCGTTCAGTTGGGATTCGGCCAGATCCTGGCCCGGCTTCCACCCCACTAACGGCCCCTCGGCGACCAGGAGGACCCGATAACCCTCGGCGGCCAGTTCGTCCGCCTGGAGCAGGATGCGCTCCCGGTCCAGGGCCGGGGTCTTTCCGGCCATCCACGCCCGCTCGCAAAAGGGGGCCACGGCCTCCACCGCGCCCTTGACCACCACGCGGAGGCCCTCTTCCGCCTGGTAGGCGGCGGCGGCGTACCGCCGCTCGGACTCGAACGCGATCTCTCCCACGGTGGGATGCCGCCGGCGCTCCTCCTTCGGGTCGAGGCCCAGTTTGCGTCCCAGGGCAAGGAGGGCCACATCCATGGAATCGCCGCTGTGCCTCCACGCGCCGTCCCGCATGACCAGCGCCCCCTCGTTGCAGAGGACCACGGCCCGGCCGAGAGCCCGCAGGAGGCCGGATGCGGCCTCCCCCGGCCTCCCGCCGTCCTCCAGCGCGGCCTCCCCCTCGGCATTGTATCCCTGGCCGCCGACCGCCACCCGCGTCCCGTCCGGCAGGAGGAGCAGTTTGACGGTCTGCTGGTTCACCGTCAGGGTTCCCGTCTTGTCGCTGGCGATGGTGGTGCAACTGCCCAGGCTCTCCACCGCCACGAGGCGGCGGGCGATCACCTTGCGCGCGGCCATGCGCGAGGTGGCCAGCGAGAGGGCCACCGTCATCGCCACGGGAAGTCCCTCGGGGATGGCCGACACCGCCATGGCGATCATGACGATGAACACATCCTCGAAGGCGGCCCCCCGCGCCATGGTCAGGGCCCCCAGCAGGGCGGCGAAGACAAGGACGATCGCCCCCACCTGCCGGGCGAAGCGCTCCATGCGGATGACCAGGGGGGGCTTGGCCCCCTCCGTTTCGGTGATGGACCGGGCGATCTTGCCCACCTCGGTGCGGACTCCGGTGGTCGTCACCAGCCCGAGGCCCCGTCCCGTGATCACCGTGGCCCCGGCGAAGGCCATGTTGGCCCGGTCGCTCACCGGGATCTCCCCGGGCGCCGCGCCGGGCTTCTTCCGCACGGGCAGGGACTCGCCGGTGAGGAACGATTCGTCCATGGTGAGCCCGGGGGCCTGGAGCAGGCGGAGATCGGCGGGCACCTTGTCCCCCGACTCCAGAAGGACCAGGTCGCCCGGGACCAGCTCCTCGGCCGAAAGGGTCTCGACCTCCCCTTCCCGCCGCACCCGTGCCTGGATCTTAAGCAGGCTCTGCAGGGCGTGGGCGCTCTTTTCGGCCTTCCATTCCTGGACGGTCCCGATGGCGGCGTTGAGGAGGATCACCAGGAAGATGAAAACGGCATCCTTGAGATCCCCGATCACCAGAGAAACCGCCCCGGCGATGATCAGGATGTAGATGAGGGGGCTCATGAACTGGTGGAGCACCACGGTCAGGAGCGAGGGCGGCTCCTTGCCGGGGAGGGTATTGGGGCCGTACTCTCCCAGAAGCTCCCGTGCCCGTGCCCGCCCCAGTCCGTCGGGCCCGGAGCCGAGACGGGCATGGAGGTCCGCCTCGGAGAGGGCGTGCCAGTCGGGTTCGGGGACGATGGGGGTTGCGGAGGAGTTCTTGCGGGTCATAGGCATGGGTGATCATTCCCTTCGGTCCTGGGCCATCGGCCCGCCGGTGCGCGGCGGCGTTGGGACAGCCTGGTGGGGAGCCCTACGCCGGAGAAGGGGCAGACCCCGTAATTAAAATGGCATTATATCAAAATCACCGCTCCCCGTCTCCTCGTCTTGCCGCGCCATGGCGCGGGTGAGGCATGGAAGCAACGCACCCGCAAGGGTGCGGCAACGCTGCTTTGGGGATGGGGGCGTCTTCCCGCCTTCCCGCCGCATAAAGCCGGCGCACCCATAAAGGGTACGGCTACATTATTTTATGGGTGGGGGAGCTTTCCGGCTTTCTGGCTTTCCCGCCTTCTGGCAAGGGGGCTCAGGCGGTGGTGAAAAACGACAGCGTCTCCATGTTGATCTTGAGGTCCACGGCCTTCAGGCGGACCGAGGGCCTCTCCTCGATCTGGGTGGGGGCGAAGTTGAGGATGCCCTTGACGCCGGCCCTGGCCAGTTGTTCGTACACCTCCTGGGCGGACTGCGGATGGACCGCGATGATGCCCAGCGTCACCCTCCGCGCGCGCACCAGGGCGTCCATCTCCTCCACGGGGAGGATGGGGATCTCCCTCTTGGCGGTGGCCTTTCCCGTCTTGGCGGGGTCGATGTCGAACAGCGCCACCACCTTGAATCCACCGCTGTTGAAGCCCTGGAAGTCGGCCAGCGCCTGCCCCAGATGGCCGGCGCCCACGATGACCACCCGCTTCTCCTCGTGCAGCTTCAGCAGGCGCGCGATCTGGGCCTTGAGGTTGTCGACGGAGTACCCCACGCCCCGGGTCCCGAAGGTCCCGAAATAGGCCAGGTCCTTCCGGATCTGGGCGGAGTTGAGGTGGAACCGCTTGGCCATCTCCTGGGAGGAGATGGTGGTCCCTCCTTCGCGCTCCAGGATCTGGAGGCACCGGAGGTAGACGCTCAAACGGTTGACGGTGGCTTCCGAGATGGGGGTTCCTTTAGCGGACATAATAGGTCACCATGGCGTCGAAGGCGCGGGAGGCGGCTTCGAACAGGGGGGCGGGGGCGAGTCCCAGGAAGACGATGAGAAGGCCGGCCAACCCGAGGCCCACGCGGTAGGGGCCGCCCGTGGTGTCGGGGAGGGGTTCCACGGGGGCGGGTTTCATGTAAAGGGTGTAGATGACGCGGATGTAGAAATAGAGCGACAGGATGGTGTTGAGGATGCCCAGGACCGCCAGGCCGGTGCGGCCCGCCTCCACGGCGGCATAGAAGAGGTAGAACTTGCCGGCGAACCCCACCAGCGGCGGAATGCCGGCCAGCGACGCCATGCAGAGGGTCAGGACGAGGGCGGGGACGGGGTGGCGGAATCCGGCGCCGGCGAGGTCGGAGATGAAGTGGGGCTCATGCTCCCCGCGGGTGAGGGCCCCCAGGACGGCGAAGGCGGTCAGGGTGGTGAGGGCGTAGGCGACGGCGTAGACAAAGACGCTCTTGGTGGCCTCGGGGGTGGCCGCAGCCAGGCCGATGAGGATGTATCCCATGTGGGCCACCCCGGACCACGCCAGCATCCGCTTGGTGTCCTGCTGGACGAAGGCGAGGAGGTTTCCGGTGAACATCGTCACCACGGCGGCCGCCGCGAGGATGCCCAGGAAGAGGGGCGGAGGGAGGGTCTGGAGGATCCTGACCAGGACCACCAGCGCGGCCATCTTGGGGAGGGTGGCCAGCCAGGGCGTCACCGACGAGGGGCTCCCCTGGTACACATCGGGGGCCCAGGCGTGGAAGGGGACGAGGGCCATTTTGAAGGCGAACCCGGCGCAGAGGAGGACATAGGCCATCCCCATCAGTTTGGGGAGGGGCGGGGGGGGCGGGGCGAGCATCAGGTGTCCCGCCATGCCGAAATACCAGGCCATCCCGAAGAGGGTGACGGCGGAAGCGAAAGAGCCCAGGAGGAAGTACTTGAGGGCGGCCTCCACGGCCACCTCGGTCCTCCGGTAGGTGGCGACGAGGAGGTAGAGGACGACGGAGAGGAGCTCGAGCCCCACGAAGATGAGGAGAAGGTGGCGGGTGGAGACCATCAGGAGCATCCCCACCGTTCCCCACAACAGGAGGGCGTAGTGTTCGCCGCGTTCCATGCCGTCGCGTCGGAGGACATAGGCGCCGAAGAAGACCGCCAGGGCCCCTCCGAGAAGGAAGAAGACGGTGAAAAAACGGGTCAGGCCGTTCACTTCCCAGGTGCCCCACAGGTGGAGGCCGGAGGGTTTGAGGGTGAGGGCGGCCAGGGCGCCGAGGAAGGTGAGAATGGCGGCGGGGGCGAAGAGGGGCTTGAGGCGCGGCGCGAAGGCCTGCAGGAGCAGGAGGAGGAACCCCCCCGCCATCAGGACCAGTTCGGTGGAGAGGATGCCCGGGTTCATGGCATCAGCCCCTTGACGATGGAGAGGGTGTGCTCGATGGCGGGGGTGATCCTGTCGAGGAGGAACTTGGGATAGACCCCGATCCAGACGATGGGGACCAGGAGGGCGGCGGCGCAAATCAGTTCACGGAGGTCCAGGTCGGCCAGCCCCGTGTTCTCCTCGTGCGTCACGGGGCCGAAGAAGACCCGCCGCACGGCGGTGAGGAGGTAGACCGCCGAGAAGATCACCCCCGACGCCGCGACGGCCGCGGTCCAGGGGTGGGCCTGGAAGGTGCCCACCAGGATGAGGAACTCGCCCCAGAAGCCGTTGAGGCCGGGGAGGCCGATGGAGGAGAGGGCGACCACGAGGAAGAGGGCGGTGGTGACCGGGAGGGTCTTGGCCAGGCCGCCGAAGTCGGCCATCATCCGGGTGTGGCGCCGCTCGTAGAGGACGCCCACGAGGAGGAAGAGGGCGCCGGTGGAGAGGCCGTGGTTGACCATCTGGAGGACCGCCCCCGACACCGACGCCGGCGTCAGGGCGAAGAGGCCCAGGGTGACGAAGCCGAGGTGGGAGACGGAGGAATAGGCGATCAGTTTCTTGAGGTCGTCCTGGGCGAAGCACACCCATGCGCCGTAGAGGATCCCGACCAGGGAGAGGCCCACCAGCCAGGGGAGGAACTGGGCCAGGGCGGCGGGGAACATGGGGATGGAGAAGCGGAGCATCCCATAGGCCCCCAGTTTCAGCAGGACGCCGGCCAGGATGATGGACCCCCCGGCCGGGGCCTCGGTGTGGGCGTCGGGGAGCCAGGTGTGAAAGGGGAACATCGGGACCTTGATGGCGAAGGCCAGCGTGAAGGCCAGGAACGGCCACACCTGGGAGGCGGCGGCAAGACCGCTGGGGTAGTAGGAGAAGATCGCAAAATCCAGGCCGCCCGTGGCGGAATAGCGCTGGGCCACCATCCAGAGGATGGCCAGGAACATCAGGAAGGAGCCCACGGCGGTGAAGATGAAGAACTTCACCGCGGCGTAGACGCGCTGTTTCCCCCCCCAGACGCCGATGATGAAATACATCGGGATGAGCATCACCTCCCAAAAGATGTAGAAGAGGAAGAAGTCGAGGGCCAGAAACGACCCCAGCATCCCCGTCTGGAGGAGGAGGAAGGCGATGTGGTAGGCCTTCACATGCTCGGTGATGAACCGGGTGGAGGAGAGGATGACCACCGGCATCAGGAAGTTGGTCAGGAGGACCATCAGCAGCGAGATGCCGTCCATTCCGACGAACCAGTGGATGTTGAAGTAGGAAATCCACGGAGCCCACTCGTTGAACTGGAACCCCGCGTCGGGGCGGAACGCCGCGAGGAGCCATACCGCGAGAAGGAGCCCGGCCGCCGTCACCGCCAGGGTGAACCCGCGGATTGCCCCCTTCGCCCGCCCGGGGAAGAAGGCCAGGGCCGCCGCCGCCGCCGCGGGGAGGAAGATGAGGACGCTCAGGAGGTGGTCGGTCAGAAGACGAGCCATAGCAGGATGGCCACCCCCAGGACGATGTGCAGGGCGTAGGTGCGCAGGTTCCCGTTGTGGAGGAACCTCAGCACATTGCCCGTCAGTTCGACGAAAAACCCCGATAGGTTCACGGGGCCCTCGATCAAGACGCCGTCAATGATGGAGAAGCAGAACCGGCTCACGCCGCGGAGGGCGGCGCCGACGGTCCGGTCGTAGAACTCGTCCACATAATATTTATTGAAGACGGTGTCGTAGAGCCGAGGGTGACGCGCCGTGAACCCCTTGACCCAGGTCCAGGAGGCGTCGGTGCGGTACAGCGCCCGCGCCGCCAGCCACCCCAGCCCCGCGACGACCACCGACCCGATCATCAGCGCCCACTCCATTCCGTGGCTCAGATGGAAGGTCGTCCCCGCCAGCCCCTCCACCGCCGGCGTCAGCGGCTCCAGAAACCGCTCCATCAGGTTCGGCAGGTGGAACACCACCGGCACCCCCAAAAACCCCACCACCGCCGTCAGCCCCCCCAGCACCACCAGGGGAAGGGTCATGCTCGTCGGGCTCTCGTGCGGATGCCCCTTGCCCCGGTACTCCCCCCCGAACACCACGTAGTACAGCCGGAACATGTAGAAACTCGTCATGAACGCCGTCACCACCGCCAGGCCCCACAGCAGGTACGCCCACCCGTGGTGATGCCCCGCGAAGGCGAACACCGAGGCCAGGATGGCGTCCTTGCTGAAGAACCCCGCCCAGATGGGGATCCCCGCGATGGCGAGGGTGCTGAAGAGGAAGGTCCAGTGGGTCGTCTTCATCACCTTCCTCAGCCCGCCCATCTCGAAGATGTCGTTGGTGTGGCAGGCGTGGATGAGGGACCCGGACCCGAGGAACAGACACGCCTTGAAGAACGCGTGGGTGAAGACGTGGAACATCGCCACCGCGTAGGCCCCCACCCCCGCCGCCAGGAACATATATCCCAGCTGGCTGATGGTGGAGTAGGCCAGCACCTTCTTGATGTCCGTCTGCGCCAGCCCCATCGAGGCCGCGAAGATGGCCGTCAGCGCTCCCACCACCGCCACCACCGCCATCGCCTCCGGGCTGCTCCGGAAGAACAGGTTGCACCGCGCCACCATGTACACCCCCGCCGTCACCATCGTCGCCGCGTGGATGAGGGCGGACACCGGCGTGGGGCCCGCCATGGCGTCGGGGAGCCAGACATAAAGGGGCAGTTGGGCGCTCTTGCCCGTGGCCCCCACGAAAAGGCACAGGGCGATGATCCCGGCCACCCCCAGGTAGGCCCCGGGGTCGGCCTGCAATTTGGCGAAGACCTCTTCATACCGCAGGGTGCCGAAGTGGGTGGCGATGAAGAAGATGCCGATGAGGAAGCCGAAGTCGCCGATCCGGTTGACGATGAAGGCCTTCTTGCCGCTGTCGGCCGGCCACTTCTCCTGGTAGTAGAACCCGATGAGGAGGTAGGAGCAGAGGCCCACCCCCTCCCACCCCACGAACATCAGGAGGAAGTTGTCCGCCAGGACCAGCGTCAGCATGGCGAACATGAAGAGGTTGAGGTAACTGAAGTAGCGCGCGTAATCCTCCTCGTGCTCCATGTAGCCGATGGAGTAGATGTGGATCCAGAAGCCCACGAAGGTGACGAAGAAGAGCATGAGGATGGAGAGGGCGTCGGCCTGGAGGGCGAAGGGGATGGTGACCCCGCCCACGCTCAGGACCGTGTAGTACTCGAAAGCCGCGGGCTCCGGCGCGGACAGGTAGGCGCCGCAGACGAAGA
This sequence comes from Holophagales bacterium UBA2201, assembly GCA_002327305.1. Taxonomy (GTDB): domain Bacteria; phylum Acidobacteriota; class Thermoanaerobaculia; order UBA2201; family UBA2201; genus UBA2201. Next base: position 88,499 of record DCUZ01000099.1, read on the forward strand.
GGGCCAGGAGGGCGGAAAGGCCCACGCTCCCCACGGCCACGGCGGTGACGCCGGCCCTGGGGAGCCGGCGGCCGAAGAAGACGTTGATCAGGAAGCCGGCGAGCGGCGCGAGGATGATGAGGAGGAGGGCGGCTTTCACGCTACCACCTCAGAATGCGCAGGTCGTCCACGCTCTGCGTCTTGAACCGGCGGAACAGGACGATGAAGATGGCCAGCCCCACGCCCACCTCGGCGGAGGCGATGGCGATGGTGAAGATCACCGCGATCTGTCCGTCGAGGGCGCCGTTGGCGCTGGAGAAGGCGACGAAGGTGAGGTTGGCGGCGTTGAGCATCAGTTCGATCCCCAGGAAGAGGAGGATGGCGCTGCGGCGCAGCATCACCACGGCGAGGCCGAGAACGAAGAGGAGCAGGCCGAGGAGCAGGGCGAGGAATATCACTTCCACTCCCTCCGGGCCAGAAGGAAGGCCCCCACGGCCGCCGCAAGGAGGAGGAGGGAAACCGCCTCGAAGGGAAGGAGATAGCGGGAGAAGAGGAGACGCCCCAGGTCCTCCACCCCGGACCTGGCCCCTCCGCCCGTCATCGGGACGGTCTTCCGGACCAGGGTCCCGGCCCCCAGGAGGAAGAACAGGAGCATGTTGAGGCACAGGAGGAGCCCGAGCCCCTTCTGGACCGGGTGGGCCTCCGGGGCCCTCGGCTCGCTCCGCAGGCCCAGGAGCATGATGACGAAGAGGATGAGGACCAGGGTGGCCCCCGCGTAGACGATCAACTGGACCATCGCCAGGAAGGGGGCGCCCAGGAGGTAGAAGAGGACCGAGAGGCACCCGATGACCCCCACCAGCGACAGCGCCGCGTAGAGGGGGTGCCGCAGGGCCGCCACCAGGATGCCGAAGACGAGCGCCAGGGCGGCGAAGGCGAAAAAGAGGGCGGTCGCCATGTCAGTTCACCCCCGGCGCGCGGCAGGTGAAGAGGGTGATGAGGAGGTTGAGGAAGGCCAGGGGCGTCAGGACGGTCCACCCCAGCCGGATGAGCTGGTCGTAGCGGTAGCGCGGAAGGGTCCAGCGGATCCAGATGAAGAGCCAGAGGAAGAACGCCGTCTTGGCGGCGAAGGCGGCGAAGGCGATCAGCGCCCCCAGGTTTCCGCCGGGGACGGCGAAGGGGAGGTGCCACCCGCCGAAGTAGAGGAGGGTGACGATGGCGGAGGCGGCGATCATGTGGGCGTATTCCCCCATGAAGAACATGGCGAATTTCATGGCGCTGTATTCGGTGTGGAAGCCCACCACCAGCTCCGCCTCGGCCTCGGGGAGGTCGAAGGGGAGGCGTTTGCACTCGGCCAGGATCGCCACCCAGAAGACGAAGAACCCGATGATCTGGGGGAGGACGAACCACTTCGGGACCACGCCGAACCAGGTCCCCGCCTGGGCGTCGGCGATGACCGTGAAATCGAGCGATCGCGCGGCGTACACCACCGCCAGCAGGGCCATGGCCATGGGGATCTCGTAGGCCACCATCTGGGCCGTGGCCCTCAGGCCGCCCAGGAGGGGGTATTTGGATCCGGAGGCGTACCCGGCCAGGAAGACGCCGTACACGGAAAGCCCCGAGAGGGCGAGGATGTAGAGGACGCCGAACGAGGAGGGGGCGATGAGCGGCTCCACCACGATCCCGAAGACCGTGAAAGGGGTCCCCATGGGGATGACCGCGAAGAAGGCCATGGCCGGGACGAAGGCGAGGAGGGGGGCCAGGAGGTAGATCCACTTGTCGGCCTCGTCCGGGATGACCTCCTCCTTGAAGAGGAACTTCAGCCCGTCGGCCACGGGCTGGAGGAGGCCGAAGGGGCCCACGCGGTTGGGGCCGGGGCGGTCCTGGATGAGGCCGGCGAAGCGCCGCTCGATCAACGCCATCATGGCCACCGCGGTCATGACGGCGCCCAGGACCACGGCGATCTTGACGAGGGTGACGGCCAGCGCCAGGAGCAGGGGGCTCATGGCTCCACCTTGAAGGGGAGGTCCCTATAGCCCTTGTGTCCGGCAAAGGGGAGATGGCCAAACGCCTCTTCGATGGCATCATAGCCGGCGCTTCGGCCATTCAGCCGCGCGAAGTGCACCAGATAATCATGCGCGGACCTGGCCAGGCCGAAGGGCCTGAAGGCCGCCGGGGCATGCTGGACCCACCCGTGCTCGGTCATGTAGGTGCCCTCTTTTTCGGGGAAGAGGGCGCCGGGCAGGATCCCCTCCGCCTTCGCGTTGAGCGGCGTGTCGAAACGGGTGTCGAGGAACAGTTTGCTGAATTCGAGGGCCGGGAGGTCCACCAGGGGGTGGTGGAACAGGAGGACCGCCTCCAATTTTTCCCCGGCGTACTCGGGGATCCCCAGCGCCTTCGCCCCGGCTGCGTTGGGCGCGAGGGAATTCGCGGTGATCCAGCCCGCCCTGGATTTGATCTTCACGGGTTCCCGGCGGGCGGGAAGGACGAAGGTCCGGGGGAACAGGGCCCTGATCAGGTCCAGCTCCTCAAGGGTGTTGAAGGGGCTGGCGAGGGCGGTCAGCGGCTGGGCCTCCATGGCCGTGAGGATCTCCTCCCAGGCGACCTCCTCCCCGCGCATGGTGGGCTCGAAGACCGTCGCCCCGTTCATCCACCCGAAGGCGAACCGGCCCCAGTCGCACAGCCAGTAGTCGTTGATGGCGGGATGATGGCGCGGGAGGAACCGCTTCACCACGCCCGATCGGTGCTCCAGGCGGATGGCACAGCCGTTGGCGCAGTGGGGGCAGATCGTCGGGACCCCGTGCAGGTTCCACACGCGCTCCTGGAAGCGGAAGTCGCTCACCGTCAGCGCCCCCACGGGGCAGAGGTCCGCCGCGCAGGCCGACCAGGGGTTGTCGAGGGGGCGGCCGGGGAAGGCGTCCACGAGCATCTTGTGGCCCCGCAGGGCGAACGTGAGCTCGCCGGTGCCGGCCACCTCGTCGCAGAAGCGGATGCACCGGGAGCAGTGGATGCACCGGTTCTGGTTCTGGAAGACATGGGGCCCCAGGGGACGCCGCTCCTCGTTGGGATAGATGCGCTTGGGCTCCTCGAAGCGGCTCTTGGGAAAGGAGTGGGCCTCGCAGAAGTCCTGGAGGTCGCACTCGCCCGCCTGGTCGCAGACGGGGCAGTCAAGGGGGTGGTTGATGAGGAGGACCTCCATCACCAGCGCCCGGATCCGTTTCACGCGTTCGGTGTCCGTCTTCACGACCATTCCCTCCGCCACCGGCGTGGCGCAGGCGGCCTGGAGCTTCCGCTGTCCCTCCACCTCCACCAGGCAGATGCGGCACTGCCCCACGATCCGCAGGCCGGGGTGGTAGCAGAAGGCGGGGATGGTGATCCCCGCCGAGGCGGCGGCCTCGATGAGGTTGGTCCCCGCGGGGGCCTCGATGACGGTGCCGTCTATCGTGACCTTGGGCATCGGCCGTCCTTTTGGTGGGCTTCGAACGCGTCGCCGAACTTGTCCAAAAACCCCAGGAGCGCCATGGCGCAGCCGTCGGAGAGGACGCAGATGGTGGTCCCCATCATCCCCTCGCAGATGTCGCGCATCAGCGCCAGGTCCCCCTCGCGCCCCCTGCCGTCGAGGAGGCGCCTCAGGATCTGTTCCAGCCAGTGGGTCCCCTCGCGGCAGGGGGAGCACTGGCCGCACGACTCGTGGGCGAAAAACCGGGTGATGCGGTGGGCGGTGCGGAGGAGACAGCGGGTGTTGTTGAGGACGATGACGGCCCCCGACCCCAGCATCGAGCCGGCCCCGGCCAGGGTGTCGAAGTCCATCGCGATGGCAAAATCCCTCTCGTCGAGGACGGGGGCGGAGACGCCGCCGGGGATGACCGCCGCCGGTTTCCCGTCCCATCCGCCGCAGTGCGTCTCGATCAGGTCGTCCAGCCGGATCCCCAGCGGCGCCTCGCAGACGCCGGGTTTCTTCACGTCGCCGGAGACGCAGAACAGTTTGAACCCCGCGTTCTTGGGGTTGGAGCCGATGCCGGAGAACCACGCCGCCCCGCGCTCCAGGATGTGGGGGAGGGCGGCGAGGGTTTCGACGTTGTTGACCACGGTGGGACACCGGAAGACGCCTTCGACGGCCGGGAAGGGGGGCCTGAGACGCGGGTGGCCCCGCTTCCCCTCGAGCGACTCGATGAGCCCCGTCTCCTCGCCGCAGATGTAGGCGCCGGCGCCGGCCATGACGGCCACATCGAGGGCATAGTCGGAGCCGAGGACCCCGCGGCCCAGCACCCCGGCGGCCCGGGCCTCGGCCACGGCCCGTTCCATGATCCGGATGCCGTCGGTGAACTCGCCGCGGATGTAGATGAACGCCTGGTGGGCCCCCACGGCCCTGGCCGCGATGGCGATCCCCTCCAGGACCATGTGGGGCTCGTTTTCGAGGAGGACCTTGTCTTTGAAGGTGCCCGGCTCCCCCTCGTCGCCGTTGACGACGATGTAGGAGGGCTTGCCGGTGTTCTGGGGGACGAAGCTCCACTTCATCCCGGTGGGGAAACCCGCGCCGCCGCGCCCGCGCAGGCCGGAGGCCTTGACCTCCTCGATGATCTGCGGGGAGGTCATCGTCAGGGCCTTCCGGAGCCCCCGGTGCCCCCAGTTGCGCTCATATCCCTTCAGCGTGTGGCTGTCCGGCTGGATGACGTGGCGGGTGAGGACGGGCTGGAAGTTCACTTCTTCAGCAGGGCCTCGACCTGGCCCTGGTCTACGGGGCCGACGTAGTCGTCGTTGACCATGAGCAGTGGCGCCCGGTCGCAGGCCCCCAGGCACTCCGCCTCCTCGAGGGAGAACTTCCCGTCGGGGGTGGTCTGCCCGGCCTTGATGCCCAGGGCACGCTCGCAGACGCGGAGCAGTTCGTCCGCCCCCCTGATCTGGCAGGAGACGTTGGTGCATACGCGGATGTGGGGCCTGCCGGGGGCGTGGGTGTGGTACATGGAATAGAAGGAGGCGGTGCCGCGGGCGTCGGCCGGAGAGCATTCCACCGTCTCCGCGCACAGGGCCACCGCGTCGTCGGTGACATGGCCCCAGATGCGCTGGGCCAGGTGGAGGAGGGGGAGAAGGGCCGCCCGCCGGCGCGGATAGGTCTTGAGGAGCCGCTCCACCTCGGGTCTGGCGTCGGCCGGCCAGGTCAGCGCTCCCACTTGAACGCCCCCTCCTTCAATAGATAGAGGTAGGTGAGGATCAGCATCAGGAAGAAGACGGCCACCGAGGCGAGGACGTACCCTTCGGCCTGACAGCGGATCACGGCGAAGGGGTAGAGGAAGACCAGTTCCACGTCGAACAGGATGAACATGAGCCCGACGACGAAATACTTCACCGACAGCCGTTTATGGGAGGCGTCGAGGAGCGGCATGCCGCTTTCGTAGGGGGCCAGTTTGGCGGGGTTCGCCCGCTGGCGTCCGAGGAGGTGGGAGGATACGATCATGGCCGTCCCCATGCCGATGGAAATGACGAGCATCATCCCTACCGCCAGGGCGCCGATTGTGATGTCGTTCACGGCCGTGTATCCTACACGAAGAGCCCCGGTGAAGTCAACTGCCGCCTGTTTCACAAGGGGGTGCCGCGCCCCCTTCCAGGGGCGTAAAAAATCCTCGGCGGCCGGACCTTTTACCGGGCTCGTCGCCAAGGGGAGCGGGGCGATTTGCCTGATCCGACAATACCCTGTTTGGGGTCTAATCGTTCTGTAGGCGAGGCGGTCCTCGCGCCCCGCAACGCTTCCCAAGGAGGTGCATATGCCATTCCTGACAAACTTGCACGCATCAGTGTGTCATTTTTCAGCAGGAATAGCTTTAAGGCGAGCGCGGGTGAGTGCCGCCTTGGGGAGAGGGTGGCTTTCAATGGGTTGCGGCGGGAGCTTCGGTATGACCATCGGGGACATCGCCCGCAGGGCCCGCGAGTTGGGTATCGAGCCCGCCCGGCTCCATCCTCACCCTGTGGCAGCGCCGGCTTGCGCCTGCCTCGACGCTGTCCCGGCGGTTGGAATTGACGCGCGGCAGCGTGAAAGTTCCGCGGGAAGAAAAAAAAGAATAAGGCCGCCCGGCGGCGCCGGGCGGCCCTGGGTCCTCGGCGAAAATCCTATTTCGGCACTTCGCTCATGGGGATGCCGAGGGCTTCGGCCACCCCCTCGCCATAGGCGGGGTCGGCCTTGAAACAGTTGCCGATGTGGCGCACCTTGATCTCCTTCGGGGCGTCGCCCATGGCGCGGGCGGTGTTCTCGAAAAGGGCCTTCTGCTGGGCCGGGCCCATCAAACGGAACAATTTGCCGGGCTGGGAAAAGTAATCGTCGTCATCCTCGCGGTGGCTCCAGCGGTCGGCGGCCCCGCTGATGGGCAGGGGGGGCTCGGCGAACTGGGGCTGTTCCTTCCACTCGCCGTAGGAGTTGGGCTCGTAGCCGAGGGTGGAGCCCTGGTTGCCGTCGGTCCGCATCATGCCGTCGCGATGGTAGGAGTGGACCGGGCACCGCGGGGCATTGACCGGGATGAGGTGATGGTTAACCCCGAGGCGGTAGCGCTGGGCGTCGCCGTAGGAGAAGAGGCGCCCCTGGAGCATCTTGTCGGGGGAGAAGCCGATGCCGGGGACGATGTTGGCGGGGTTGAAGGCCGCCTGTTCCACGTCGGCGAAGTAGTTCTCCGGGTTTTTGTTGAGTTCCATGACGCCCACCTCGATCAGCGGATAATCCTTGTGGAACCACACCTTGGTGAGGTCGAAGGGGTTGAAGGGGCACTGTGCCGCCTGCGCCTCGGTCATCACCTGGATGAGCATCGTCCAGCGGGGGAATTCCTTCTTCTCGATGCTCTCGTAGAGGTCGCGCTGGTGGCTCTCGCGGCACTTGCCCACGGCCGCTTCGGCCTCGGCGTCGGTGAGGTTCCTGATCCCCTGCTCGCAGCGGAGGTGGAACTTCACCCACACCCGCTCGTCCTTCGCGTTGATCAGGCTGAAGGTGTGGGAGCCGAACCCGTGCATGTGGCGGTAGGTGGCCGGGATGCCCCGGTCGCTCATGGTGATGGTCACCTGTTGGAGGGCCTCCGGCAGGGAGGTCCAGAAGTCCCAGTTGTTCTTCGCGCTCCGGAGGTTGGTGCGGGGGTCGCGCTTGATGGCGTGGTTGAGGTCGGGGAACTTGAGGGGATCGCGCAGGAAGAAGACCGGGGTATTGTTGCCCACCAGGTCCCAGTTNNCGCGGATGTCGCGCTCGGCGTCGGCGGCGCCGCGCTCTCCGGCCACGGTGGAGAAGCGGACGAAGCAATCGGTCTTCTTCCCCACCTTGGCGAAGATCTTCGCCTTGGTGTACTTCGTGATGTCGTGGGTGACGGTGAAGGTGCCGAAGGCGCCGCTCCCCTTGGCGTGCATCCGCCGCTCGGGGATCACCTCGCGATCGAAGTGGGCGAGCTTCTCCAGGAACCACACGTCCTGGAGCAGTTGGGGGCCGCGCGGGCCCGCGGTCAGGACGTTCTGGTTGTCGGGGACGGGGGCCCCGGCGACGGTGGTAAGTTTCTTCTTGTCGGTCATCATTCCTCCTTATTTGCGCTTGGCGCGGTTGATGGACGCTTTCTTGCCGGAGCAGGACGGGCAGACGCCCCGCACCTCTACCTGGGCCCCTTCCACGCTCCCCATCGCCTTCACGGCGTCGGGGATGGCGAGGCGGTCGAACGCGGGGCAGGTGAAATCGGCGGTTCGTCCGCACCGGGTGCAGACGAAGTGGTGGTGGGGCTCCACATTGCCGTCGAACCGGACGCGGTCCTTCGGCAATCCGACGGTGGAGATCAGCCCGAGGTCCACGAGCATCCAGAGCGTCCGGTACACGGTGTCCAGCGAGACGGTGGGGACCCTGCGGCGCACGGCCTTGTAAATGGCCTCGGCGTCGGGGTGATCGTCCGAATCCGCCACCGACAGGAAGATCTCCAGCCGCTGGTGGGTCAGTTTCACCCCGGCTCCGGCGAGGCCTTTGCGGAGGCGGGCCAGGCGTTCCTGTCTGCTCTCGAGTCCCGCGGACCTTTCGGGTTCAATATTAGTATTCATTCTTAAATAAGAATCTATCATAAATAAAATGCGTTGTCAAGCCGGCTCTGAACTTCCCGCCTCAAGGGGTGGGAGCCGCCCTCCGAAGGCGCCTGGAATGGCGCGACAAGCCATTTGCTTATACAATGTCGGGAGCATGATGACCGTCCGTCGCGTCCTCGTGGGAATGAGCGGGGGGGTGGACTCCTCCGTGGCCGCGGCCCTCCTCCTGGAACGGGGATGGGCCGTGACGGGGGTGACCATGACCCTCTGGGACGGGCCATCGGATGCGCCGGGGGGCGGGGGGCGCGGGGCGTGCTACGGTCCGGGAGAGGGGGAGGACGTGGCCGCGGCCCGGGCCGTCTGCGCCGTCCTCGGCATCCCCCACCACGCCCTCGACCTGTCGGCCGCCTACCGGCGCGAGGTGCTGGATTATGTCCGCGGGGAGTACCGCGCCGGGCGGACCCCCAACCCCTGCGTCCGGTGCAATCCCGCGATCAAGTTTGGGGCGTTGGTGGAGGCGGCCCGGAAGGCGGGGCTGGAATTCGACGCCTTCGCCACCGGGCACTACGCCCGGGTGGAGCGCGACCCGGACTCGGGGCGGTTCCTGCTCATGAAGGGGCTCGACCCTGCCAAGGAGCAGTCCTATTTCCTCCACCGCCTCACGCAGGAGCAGTTGGCCGGCGCCGTGTTCCCGCTGGGGGAGTGGACCAAAGCGCGGGTGCGCGAGCGGGCCCGGACGTCGGGGCTCCCGGTGGCGGAGCGTCCCGAAAGCCAGGATTTCCTCGAGGCCGGCACCGCCGGGCTCCTGGAGGGGGAGTCGAGGCCCGGTCCCATCCTGGACCGCTCCGGCCGCGTCCTGGGAGAACACTCCGGCATCGAACGCTACACCGTCGGTCAGCGGAAAGGACTGGGGATCGGCGCCCCGGAACCGCTCTATGTTCTGGCCATCGACGCGGAGCGCGACGCCGTCGTCGTGGGGCCCCGAAGCGCCCTGGACGCCCCGGGACTGACGGCCGACCATCTCAACTGGATCGCCGTCGTCGGACTGGCGGCGCCGCGCCGGGCCGCCTGCCGCATCCGGTACCGTCATCGGGAGGCGCCGGCCCTTCTCACGCCCGAAGGGGACTCGGTTCTGGTACAATTCGAAGAACCCCAGCCCGCCGTCACCCCCGGACAGGCGGCCGTCCTTTACGACGGCGACACGGTCCTGGGAGGGGGCGTCATCCGGGAGGGCTGGCCGGCCGCCAAGGAGAAGGCATGACCCCAGGGACCATCGAGGCCATCCGGGATTGGAAAGAGCGGCGCCGCGCCGTCATCCTGGCCCACAACTACCAGCGCCCCGAGGTGCAGGACATCGGGGACTTCGTCGGCGACTCCCTCGAACTCTCCCGCCGGGCCGCCGAGGTCGACGCGGAGGTCATCGTCTTCTGCGGCGTCCACTTCATGGCCGAGACCGCCGCCATCATCAGCCCGGGCAAGACCGTCCTCCTCCCCGACCCCGCGGCCGGCTGTCCCATGGCCGACATGATCACCGCCGCGGCGCTGACCACGAAGAAGGACGAGCACCCCGGCGTCCCGGTGGTGTGCTATGTCAACTCCAGCGCGGCCGTGAAAGCGCTTTCCGATATCTGCTGCACCTCCTCCAACGCCCTCGCCGTCGTGGAATCGCTCCCCGGGGACGAGGTGCTCTTCGTGCCCGACTACAACCTGGGGCACTGGGTCGCCACGCGCACCACCAAGCGCGTCATCCTGTGGGACGGCTTCTGCCCCACCCATGTTTGGATCAGGCCCGCCGACGTGGAGCGCATGGTCGAGGAGCACCCGGAGGCGGTGGTGATGGTCCACCCCGAGTGCAGTCCCGACGTCGTGGCCGTGGCCGACGAGGTCCTTTCCACGGGCAGGATGCTGCAGGCCGCGAAGACCTCCCCGGCCCAAGAGTTCATCGTGGGGACGGAAATGGGCATTCTCCACCGGCTGGAGCGGGAGAACCCCGGCAAGGCCTTCTTCCACCTCTCCGGCCACGCCGTCTGCCCGAACATGAAGAAGATCACCCTGGAGAAGGTGCTGAAGGCGCTGGAGACGATGGCGCCCCGGGTGCGCGTGGACGAGCCCGAGGCCTCCGCGGCCCGCCGGGCCCTGGACCGGATGCTGGCGGTGAGGTGAACCCATGGACGAGAGCAAACCCTGCCTGGTGCTGGTGACGACCTCGGACCGGAACGAGGCCGAGCGCATCGCGGCGGCCCTGGTCAAATGGAGGATGGCGGCCTGCGTCTCCATCCTTCCCGGAGTGGAATCGCTCTTCTGGTGGGAGGGGAAGGTCGACTCCGCCGTGGAGTTCCTCCTCCTGATCAAGACCACCTTCGACCGTTTTTCCGACGTGGAGGCGGCCGTGAGGGAATACCACTCCTACAAGGTCCCCGAGATCGTCGCCCTTCCCATCTCGGCAGGCCACGAGCCGTACCTGGCCTGGCTGGAAGCGTCCGTGCGCCCCGCCGAATCCTGAAACGCGAGGGAATGGGGGGAAAGGGACTTTCTGCGGGGGGCGTTTTCACCGCTGTCTGTTTATGCCATTCCTGCCCAACGTTCACGCTTCAGCGTGTCATTTTTCCGTAGAAATAGCATCAAGGCGATCGCTGTCAAGGCCGGCGACACCCTCTCCAAGATCGCCAGGGCGCACTACGGGGACGCGTCCAAGTATCCGCTGATCTTCGAGGCCAACAAGCCGATGCTGAAGGACCCCGACAAGATCTTCGTCGGCCAGGTGCTGAGGGTCCCGCCGAAAGGGTAGAATCGCACCGGCACGCCGGCGCGGAAAATTTGAATGGTTCATCAGGAAGGCCGGGGGCCCTGCCCTGGCCCTTTACTGATTCGGCCACAGTGAGTCGTGCGGTTGAGAGATGCCGGATCAAGTCCGGCATGACAATCCTTATACTGTCATGCTGGAGCCTGCCCCGGACCAGATCCGGGGGAAGTCAGCATCCCGGGCGCCTTAGCTGTGCAAGCATAATAGTGGCCGAAGCAGTAATGGTGGGCATGGTGTCAGGAAGGGCGGCGAATGGTCCGGCGGCATGTCGTCCGGCCGTGCTCCAGCCCGCCTTTTCTTCGGCCAGGCCGTCCGGCCTTCCCGCCTTCAGCCTTCCCGCTTTTCCGCCTTCCCGCCTTCCCGCTGATTGATCCTGAACACCGGGATCTCCGCCCCGACGAGGAAGCGCATGGGCGGGCCCCAGTATCCGGCGCCGGAGGTGGTATAGAGAAAGGCGTCCCCTTTCCGGTAGAGACCGTGCGGGTACTTGAAGAAGGCGAAGATGATGGCGTCCATCGGCGGGATCTGGCCGGCGTGGAGATGGCCGGAGAGCTGGAGTTTGACGCCGGCGGCCCGGGCGAGGTCGAACGCCAGGGGACGGTGATAGAGAAACAGCAGGGGGCGGTCGGAGGGCGGCCCGGTGAAAAATTCCCTTGGGGAAACCGCCTTGATCCCCATTGCCCGCGCCGCCGGGTCGTCGAGTCCGGCGATGGTCCAACCGTTGAGCAGGTCCGCCCGTTCGTTCCTCAGCCACCGGTACCCGGCCCGGGTCACCAGGGCGCCGGCACGGTCCAGTCCCGTGTAGAACTCGTGGTTCCCGGGAACGGCCCACACCCCCATCGGAGCCTGCAGGCGGCTCAGCACGGGCAACAGGAATTCCAGGCCGCCGTCCCGTTCGTCCACCAGGTCGCCCGTGATGGCGATCAGGTCGGGCTCCGCCGCCAGGGTCCGCTCCACGATGGTCTCCACCTGAGCGGGGGAGGTCCAGCGGTTGAGGTGGATGTCGGAGAGGTGGGCCACGGTCATCGGCGGCGCGCCGGGAATGGCGAGGTCGAGGGTCCTCACCCGCGGCGGGACGGCGTTATGGACCAGGGAGACGGCGGCGACGAGGCCCGCCAGGGCGAGGGCCGCGATGTCGAAGGCGCGGGCGTGCGGCCGCCACAGAAGCGTCGGGACCAGGAAGAGGAGCCAAAAGGTGAAGGCGATGAAAACGAGGCCGAACCAGACATCGGCCCAAACCGCCAGCGGTTTCCCATCCAGGGGAGAGAATCGAACGAAGAAAAAGAGGAGGCCTGAGAGGGTGAACAATGCGCGGATGGCGTATATCCAGAGGGCGGACGGGGCGAAGGAACGCGTGACGAGATGATACAGCGGCAGATGCGCCGAACCGTAGACGGCGACGAAGAACAGGAAGAAGAGGGCGAAGCCGAGACGCATGCGGGGGTCCTTTCAAGAGGGATCCGGCATGAGAAGGAACGGGGAAGCGGGATTATTCCCCGGCCCTTTCTGCGCCCGCCACCCGTCATGGTACACTAAAGCGGCGTTGGGCGGAGCGGCAGCCGGCCGCAGGAGGAGCCCATGACCCGCATCGATCTGAAGCAATTCGAGAAAAAGATCAAACTGCGTCCGTGGAAGGCGGAGGACTATGAAGCCGTCGCGGAACTCCAGCGGGCCTGCTTCCCGGGGATGAAGCCGTGGAGCCGGGAGCAGTTCGAGGCGCTGATGAAGGCCTTTCCCGAGGGACAGGTATGCATCACCTACAACCGCCGCGTCGTGGCCTCGGCCTCCGCCCTCGTCCTCACCTATGACGAGTACGGCCGGAGCCACGCGTGGAGGGACGTCACGGCCGCCGGCACCCTCGCCACGCACGATCCCTCCGGGGACACCCTGTATGGCATCGAAATCATGGTGGATCCCGCCTGCCGGGGGATGAAGCTGGCCCGCCGCCTCTACGATTACCGGAAGGACCTGGCGCGGAAATTGAACCTGCGGCGCATCCTCATCGGAGGCCGCATCCCCGGCTACCAGGTCCACGCCGAACGGATGTCGGCGCGGGAGTACGTGGCCAAGGTGACCGACAAGATCTACTACGACCCCGTCCTTTCCACCCAGTTGGCCAACGGGTTCGTCCTCAAGCGTCTCCTGCGCGACTACCTCCCGTCGGACGAGGAGTCGCGGGGATGGGCCACTTTCATGGAATGGCCCAACCTGGATTATGAACCCGACCGGGACCGCTCGCTCCACCCCTACGTGCGGGTGTGCGCCATCCAGTATCAAATGCGGAACATCGCCAGTTTCGGGGAGTTCAGCCGCCACTGCGAGTACTTCGTGGACGTGGCCTCCGACTACCGGTGCGATTTCATCCTCTTCCCGGAGATGTTCACCACCCAGTTGCTCTCGTTCATCAAGCCGGTCCGCCCCGCCCTGGCGATGCGGAAGTTGTCGGCCTTCACGCCGCAGTACCTGGAGCTGTTCGCCCGCCTGGCGGTCAAGTACAACATCAACATCGTGGGAGGGTCCCACTTCACCATCGAGGAGGACAACCTCTACAACATCTCCTACTTCTTCCGCTCCGACGGCACCCTGGGCAAGCAGTACAAACTGCACATCACCCCCTCCGAGCGGCGGTGGTGGGGGGTCAAGCCGGGCAACAAGGTGGAGGTGTTCAACACCAACAAGGGGAAGATCGCCATCCTCATCTGCTACGACGTGGAGTTCCCCGAACTGGCGCGCATCGCCGTCCGGAAGGGGGCCGGCATCCTCTTCGTCCCCTTCAACACCGACGAGCGCCGGGCCTACCTGCGGGTGCGCACCTGCGCCCACGCCCGATGCATCGAGAACCAGGTCTACGCGGTCATCGCCGGGTGCGTGGGGAACCTCCCGTCGGTGGAGAACCTGGACATCCACTACGCCCAGTCGGCCATTCTCACCCCCTCCGACATCCCATTCCAGCGGGACGGCGTGGCGGCCGAGTGCTCCCCCAACATCGAGACGATGATCTTTCAGGACCTGGACCTGTCACTGCTCCAGAGCCAACGGGAGTACGGCAGCGTCCTGAACTGGCAGGACCGCCGCCAGGACCTGTATCAACTGCGGTACAAAGAGGACGAGGGGGAGACCGAAGTGTAGTCGGGCTCCGCCGGCCCCCGTTCCGCGGGGGGCGGAGCGTCGGTGGGCCGCTCCGCCGGATGGGGCCCCTGGGGCCATTGGACGAAGGCCCCGTTGACGAGGACGATGTCGGCGTCGGGGCCCCGCGTCCGCCCCTCGGGCGTGTCGATGAGGTCGGCCCGCTCCCACGCCCCGTCCTTCCCGGCGCTCCCGAGGGCGTACAGGGTGGGGGCCTCGTCATCCTCTCCCTCCAGCCACGATTCGTACTTCAACGGATGCCCCCAACCGTCGGTGCGGGGCATCGTCCGGATGTAGGCCGGCTCCAAAAGGGAGGCCAGTTCGTCGATGGTCCGCGCGTCGGGGTAGGCGCCGTTGTCCACGGCGTAGGCCTCCACCGCCGCGGCCGCGGCCCGCATGTCGGCCATGGTCCGCCTCTGCTTTCCCCGCTCCACGGCGCTCAAGAAGTTGGGGATGGCGATGGCGGCGACGATGCCGGCGAGGGCGATGAAGACGAACAGCCCGGCGATGGCGATGACGGCCACGGCGGCCGCGCTCTCGCCGGAGGCCTGGGCGCGCAGGGCCCGGACCTCCTCGGGCGTGAACTCCTCCGGCCCCCGCTCCGAAAAGAGGAGGACGATGCCGGGGCGGAACAGGTAGACGAGGATGAGAATGGAGATCACCGTGCCCAGGGGAAAGCCCAGCAGGCCAAGGAAGGCCAACCCGATCTGCAGGGCGCGGCCCCAGCGCCGCAGTTTCAGGAGGCCGTATCCGCAGGCGAGGTGCAGCAGGGCGAGGAGAGCGCAGACGCCGCCGACGATGGCCAGGGCCAGGGGCTGGGATTCCCTGGCGGCGGCGACGGTCATGGCGAGGGCGATAAGGAGCGCCACGCCGCCCCCGATGAACTGCAGGACCGCCAGCAGGGTCACGAGGCCGGGACGTTTGAGGACAAGAGGGGATTCGGGGAGGGGAGCTGCGTCCGGAGAGAGCGCCGCCGGCGACTCCACCCCCCTGGAAGAGGCTTCCGTAGCGGCCCCGCACGACCGGCAGAACCGGTCGGCGGCATTCAGCGCGGTGCCGCAATGGGGGCAGAACATCTTATTCCTTTCCCTCCGCCCACCCAGTTTCGAGTTCCGAGTTTCGAATTTCTAGTTCCAACCCAACCACCGAAGCAACGGTGCTTATCGTCTCGTCGAGTTTGGATCGGCCATTCAGTGCGGAGGGTGGGGGAAGTTTTTCAACTCGCAACTCGTAACTCGCAACTCGCAATTTATTTTGCATCACCATTTCGGCGCCTCTTCCATTTGATAGGTGGAACCGCAATAGGGGCACTTCACGGAGATGCCCCCCTCGCCCACGGTGATGTTGTCCTTGCCCAGGGTTCCGGCGCACTGCCGGCACCGCATCTCCTGCAGTTTCAATTCCCCGGGGGCGTCGAGGGTGTGCTTGATCTCCACCTGCTGGATGATCGGGCGGGAATGGAGCCAGCGGATGATGAACCATCCCAAAACGAACAGCACGGCGGCTACGATCAGTCGGCCCAGCGAAAAAGGATGCGGCCCACTGGGGAATGAGTCGATCAGGAAGAGCAGACCCAGACCGAAACAGGCGGCCGAAGCGAGGTAGGCGAGGGCTTTCATGGGGCCATTTTACCATCAGACGACTGAGAACCTTGCCCCCCGCCCGCTTTTCCCGCCCATTTCGACCAAGGACCAAGGACTAAGGACCAAGGACAATTATCTACTCCAGCAACTTTTTGAATCCCGCGATCAGATCCGAAAACGGTTTGGTGATAAGGGCCGTGGCCTGTCCTTTGGTTACCAGGAAATGCCCGTGTTTCGTCACCAAGCGTTCCCGCGGATAGCCCTTCTTCTGCAGGGCCTCGATCTGGGCCTTCGTGGCCGGTTCATAATTCCACGCGGCGGAGCGGGAGAGGAGGCGCAGGAGGAAGGGGCGCTTCTCCCGCACCCACTGCTCCGCCCGGCGGACGGCCGATGAGAGCCGACTCTCCAGGAATAATCGCTCCCACGCCCATCCTGCCGCTCCGCGCCCCGTCCCATGCTGGACCTCAGCCTGACCGAGTTGATTCACCTCCACGGTGATCTGTTCCGCCGTGTCGAAGAGGTCCTCACCCCCGAGGACGGCCATCTGCCACCGGGCCCATTCGGCCGAATCCGCCCATTCCTCCAGCGCCTCCCGGCTCCGGTTACGCCAGAAGAGTTTGAACCGCTCCTCCCCGCGCGCCGACCACCAGAAATCGGAGAAGGCCTCGATGGCCCTCGGCGGGCGGCCGTAGAACTCCAGCGGGTCCAGACGCTCGAGCGCGGCCTTCAGCGCCCCGAGGCTTTGGGGTTCGTCCACCGGCAGGCCGCCCAGTTCGTTCTCCACCTTCTCGATCTGCCTGACCTGATCCAGGACGTCCCGCCCCTGGAAATCGAATTTTTTCGCCAGGCCGAAGATCTGCCCGACGGAAGCCAGGTTCTTCCCCTCGAAATCGTCGGCGTAGTCCAGGATGAGGCAGTGGGGCTTGCCCGGGATCGCGCGCGTCCCCCGGCCGATCATCTGCAGGAGCAGGGCCGTGGAGCAGGTGGGGCGCAGGAGGTGGATGGCCTCCACGCCGGGCACGTCAATGCCCTCCGTCAGGATGGTGACATTGACCAGGACCGAAAGCGTCCCCTCATGGAAGCGCGCGAGGGCCTCGCGCCGCTCCTCGGGCGGGGTGTCGTCCACGATGCAGGCCGTGGGCACGCGCGCGTTCTCGAAGAGGGCCGCGACGTGGCGGGCGTGGGCCTTGTTGACACAGAAGACCAGGTTGCGTTTTCCCCGAGCGTGATCCTGGTACAGGCGCAGGCACAGCCGATTGCGTTTCTCCCGGTCCACGGCCTCGGCCAGGTCCCGCTCCACGAACTCTCCCGCGCGGATGCGGACGCGGGAGAGGTCCACCGCCGTCTCCACGCGCAGGCATTTGAGGGGCGTCAGCCAGCCGTCCTCCATCCCCTCCCGCAGGCCATACCGGAAGACCACGTCGTCGAAGAGGCGGTCGTAGCCGAGCTTGTCCAGGCGCTCGGGCGTGGCCGTCGTGCCCAGGAGGAGCTTCGGCGTCCGCGGGTTGTCATAGAGGCCGAAGTGTTTGAGCACGGCGATGTAGCTCTTGGCGGGGGCGTGGTGCACCTCGTCAATCCATATTTTGGAGAAGGCCTCCGGCGTGAATTTCTCCAGGCGCTTCCCCTTGCCCCGCACGAGGGTCTGGACGCTCGCGAGGACCATGTCCGGTTCCCCTTCGATGCGATGATCGCTTTTCTCGTAGTCCATGGTGTGCGAGGGGTTCATCCGCCCCAGCTTGTCCAGGGCCTGCTGGATGAGTTCCTCCCGGTGCATGAAGCCGAATAGCCGGCGCGTCGGTCCCCAGCCCGACCGCGCGGCGAGCGCCCCCACCAGGATCGTCTTGCCCAGGCCCGTGGCCATGCAGATCAATTGCCGATGCGCCCCGCTCTTGTAGGCGCTGAAGATCGCCTTCACGGCCTGCTCCTGGTATGGGCGCAGTTTCAGGGGAGATGAAGGAGACCGGACGGAAACGGGATCGGTCGGCATGTCGGCTCGCCGTCAGTATCCTCCGCTTTCGCCCTCGGGTCAAGGCGATGCGGTTGCGGCCATTTTGCGTGCTTTTCGGTCCGCCTTCTTCCGCTGCGCGGCCTTGACCATCTCCTCGATGGAGCGGACCACGTCGGGAGCAGCTTTCATGAAACGCTTCCGATAGAGTTCCTCTCAGTTCCACCGTGCCGGGGATGTTGCCCGTGGCCTTGCGGTAGTCGCGGATGGCCTTGCGCGCTTCTGCCAACTTCAGCTTGCCATGGCCTCGGGCGGGAAAAAACTGCTCCACGATCCTGCTGCGATACTTCTCCAGCACGCTCCCGCCGCTCTCTCCGGCCTGACAGCGGGCATGGATAAAGTCGCGATTCACACCGGCGGCGGCGTACAGGTCATTCACCAGGGCGAGCAGCGCGGGTTTCTTCCAAGTGGCGATTTGTCGGCGGACGGCGCTCCAGCCGCCATGCTTCTTGGTTGTCTTTGTCATGGTTTGAATCCTCCGGAAAATAGGAAAATAGGGACATTCCCCACTGTCCCTATATCTCCATTATCTATTATCGTCCCCCATTGCCCTGAATAAGCTCTCTTATGAAATATGCTGGCACAACTGCCGCAAATTTCCCTCCTGTTTCATCTGATATGGTTCCGTGAATAAGCCCAATGCATACTATTTTATTACTGATTGTAATTTTGTTTCCTCTAGAGATAAGACTTGGTATCTTAAACACAGGGGCGCCGCTAAATCCCCCGACACTTGGAGAATCCAATAGAATAAATGTG
The DNA here is from genome assembly GCA_002327305.1 of Holophagales bacterium UBA2201. GTDB lineage: Bacteria > Acidobacteriota > Thermoanaerobaculia > UBA2201 > UBA2201 > UBA2201. The sequence continues at coordinate 106,779 of DCUZ01000099.1, forward strand.
GCTTTTTTCTGGTTATCGAAACGATCTAGCACAATTAAGCCGCTTGATGCCTTCGATTCTTTTGATATTGGTGAAAAATATTCTTGAATCCCAAGGCCTAATGGAAACCCAATAGTTAATATTGGCTCATCACGTGATACTGATTCTAGTTTATCTTCGAGCATTTGCATTTCAAGAAAGTGCTCACCTAAATGAGGCTGTACTTTATTACTCGGATTTAATCTTAGCACAGCAACGTCTGCTTTTTCGCTAAACGCCCAATCTAAATTATCTCTCTGAAGAAACTCTTTTAATTCAAAAGAGATTGGCTTATCATTAGTAGTTTTGAGTGTTACAATATCTTTGCTTTTTATTCCTTTTGCGACATGCCCTGCCGTTACTAAATATAGTAGATCCCCATTCGCAACTAAAAAGCCAGTGCCTGATATTTTGTCCGTTAATGGCAAATAGTCTGAAGTGCATTTCTGTTTTATGAAGATCTCATACTCTTTATCATCTTTTGTCACTGTCTTTTGTATTTCGCCTTGCAAGAATGCAACAATAGATGACAATTGGTCTGCTTGCGACATTTCATCCTCCGCATATACTATAACAGGCAATATCAAGATGCTGAGAATAATGATGCATTTCATCATTTATCTCCTTTATTTATCTTCGTTCCAATGCTCTTGGAAATTAGGGCCGCAGGACTTGGGTTTCATCTTTGGTTCGCGGATTTGAATAGTCAAAGGAATCGGAAAATCTGCTCCAATTATGGCAGCCTCTCCAGGTCTCAAATTCGGCAGGAATGCTGATGCTGATCGGTCAATCTCTCCGCAGGCGCGCTCGACAACTTCTCGATCCAGGTCGTTGGTAAGACGATGGACGATTAGCGTACCCATCTGACTCAGAACACCTCCAGTAATGTCGCGAGGGCGCTGCGTCGCCAAACAGATATTTATTCCATATTTTCGACCTTCTTTGGCAATGAGTTCAAATGCATCCAATCTGGCGGCGTAATCATCGGCTCCGATCTGGCGTCCCAGGAAGTTGTGCGCCTCATCAACAAATACGACGACCGGGTGATTCAGGAAATCCCTGTTGCGGGCTTTGGTTAACAAATATCGCCCGATGACATTCGCTATAATTTCGCGTGCATTGAACTCATATGCAATCCCGCTCAGGCAAATGCGGAGCAGTTTTCTGCTACTGCCGATAAAGTCGTCAATCTTCTGAGTCAGTTGAGGATCAGTAGATGCGAAAACGCACTTAAAGGCTGGGGAAGTGAGGACCCCATTGATGCGTGCAACGAGCGACAGGCAATGAGAGAAGTTCCCGTCGTCGCCACCCCACCTCGTTATGTCCTTTTGTCCTCTATTGGAGCCAAACGCATCTGGCCAGACGCACTCCTGTTCAATCTGTGAAACTAAATGCTTGGCATCAAATGGTTGGCGCGGATCGTCCAGCTTGCTGGAGACACCAGCTTCCTTTTCTGCGTCATGTACTGGCTTCTTCAACTGATCGAGTTTTCTAATATATCCATCCGGAGCCAAAGCGGGATTTAACTTTGCCAACCTCAAACTCCTGATAGCCGCCCTCATCTTTGGTCCTTGAACTTTGCCGGCCGGTTCAAAAAGAGCAATAAAATCCGACTCAACGAAACTCGTTGGGGGCAAAGAGCAAGAGATCGTGCCATCGGCCAGTCCAACAGGTTCCCCAAGATGGCAATGATTTACGGCCGTCTCGGAGAATCCGCGGTACTCTCCCGTGGCATCAATAAGGATGAGCTTTGCTTTATACTTGAGGCATTCCTCGATGACGCGCGCGGTTGTCCAACTTTTTCCTCCGCCCGTCGCACCAAGGATGGCGCAATGCCGTCCGAATAGTCGTTCCGGCTTTATAGATATTGTGCTTTCTTGCGCAACATCCACGGCCCCTAAATCAAGAAGGACCGGATTTTCGTCTTTGCTGTCTTTCTCCATCAATCGTGGCAACAGCGCTATGAACCGGTGCGGGGCCGCATAGACCCGATCACCCAAGCGGGGATATGTATCGACTCCTGCGGTCACGACCAAGTCATCCATTGCTACGCACCCAAGTAACTGGATCTGGCCGATGGCATCCAAGTTACTTGTGCCTGCATAGTCTGGTTTGATGGAACGCCGATCATGTTCAGGCAAACGAACCTCCGTGACGCGCCCGAGCAGAAGATTCTGCTGGCCTTCAATGAGAACAAACTCGCCGACTTCACCACGACCGTAGCGCCCTCCGGAAAAGTGAGACCCGCTAGGCTGTCCGGCTTCGCTCAAATTGACGCCAACAGCCCGGGCGGTAATTGATGAAGCGACCCCCATGAAGAGTTCCGGCCGAAGCAACCCTTTTGGAAATAGGTTATCAATTGAGTGTTTCATTTCGTTTCCGTGATGCTTTGGATTGTCTTAATCAGTCTGTCTGCCGGCGTCAAGGACTTGAGATCGGGAACAAGTTTCGAGAAGTCTTGGAAGGAGGCGTTGATGAACCAGACGTCCCCGCCTTCCTTGGCAAGAGTGAAGAAGTCCCGCCAATATCGATTTGCGTTGCCCCCCTCGCTTTCTTGATCAATGATGCCAGGGTTTGCAATAATCAGGCGAAGATGCGGGTTGGAGTGAACGGCGGCCAGAAGCGGTTCGGACAGGTGATCGTCATTGAAGCCAAACCCTATCGCGAAGAGGCAAGTGTTTGGTTCGCGCAACGTTGCCAGATATTGGGACATTGACTCCAAATGGGGCTGAAGAAAGCTTTGCTGGTACTTTCCTCTCGCTGGGTAGATCAAGCATGCTTCATCCGGCGATGGGTTTGCCTTTTCCTGAATAAGACCGTTGGCGTAACGCGCCCAATTGACCGAACCGTGGAGTTTGTAGAGGAGGAACACGCCTTCTAAATAGTTGCCCTGATCTTCACTTGCTCGGGGGCGCCGGATGATGTCATAGCCGAAATACCGGGGGTCGTAGTGGCGTGGCGAGGTAAAGGAGAAACCGTCAATAACCACTCCTCCCAGCGCGCTTGCCGCTTGCTCGAAGCAGAGGTCATAATTGGTTGTGAACACCTGTAGCCGTGGGTCGCGTACGCGCCGGCGTGAGAGGCGATGAAGGAATGTTTTATGGGCCTCCAGTTTACGCACATCCAAGAATGTGGAACACTGCTCCAGAATGACCGTCTTGCAGCAGTCCACAAAGCTCTTTACGTCTGTTACGTCTGTGTTTTCCATTACCTGTAAATATGCTTCAGCTTTGGACAGGAATTCCTCAATATTCGGGGTCGGGGTCTTGAGATCGTAGTGGATCTTCTTAGCTGTGTCGGTGGCCGCCTTAGTGGGTGTTTTTCCAATGGCGGCCTCCCACAAATCCTTCATGGAGGGACCGCCGACCGGGCCGAGAGATGTTCCTGAGCCAGCCAAAACGACGATATGCTGCATCTGCAAAGAGATTAGGAGAGTTTCCTTGAGGGTGTCACGCGCAGCCTTCGTCTTCTCTTGCTGGTCTTTGTCTTGACCGACAACCGGCAGAGCACGCCATTCATCAGAAGTAGGCGCCTTGAATTTGAGTTGTCCAGCGGATATTGTTGATTCTGTCATTGCGTTTCTCCTTGGCATGTTTCTCCACCCCAGACGCGGGCGAGGGTAGCCTGGATCTTCTTCTCGAAGCGGGCGATCAGCTCACGGTTGGCATTGACCAGCGCCTGCTCGGCTTCGATCTCGGCGACGATGAATTGCTGCGCGGTGAGGGGCGGGAGGGGGATTTGAATGGCTGATAGAATGCCCTGATTCAAATTTTTCATCGTGACACCAACAGCTTGTTCTTCAAGATATGCTTTCACCTTTAGAGACGAAATTTGAAAGAAGGCGAAGCGGACATTGCATTGCGCTTTGAGTCGAATCACGAAGCAACCCGTGCCACAAAGCCATCCATTCATCTCTGAGGTCACCACGACACATCGTCCCATTTCGCCACGTCTTCCGATAACAATATCGTGCTCGCGGACAGTGAATTCCTTCAGTCGCTCTCTTGTCTCCGAGGACACCATTTTCGCGTTGTCCGTGATGATTGTTCCATCGACGATGTTTTGGGGATTGATGACAGGTATTCCGTCTTCGACGTAATCACTTTGGTGAAGTGAAGTTCCAAATGGCCCAGTCAAAATAGCTTCACAAACTTCAGCCAACTCCACCACCGGCCAGTCGGGGTGGATGGGGATGTGGGGGCGGTAGTTGTCGAGGACGGCGCGGGCGCCGTTGATGACTTTCTGGTAGCCCTCGATCTCCGCCACGATCTCCTTCTGCACCTCCAGCGGCGGCAGGGGGATTTCAAGTTTTGACAGAAAGCTGCGAGTGACGCCGCGAACACCGATCCCCTCCGCATTATGCTCAACAACCGCCGCAATATGAGGCGCTACGACTCGTATGAATTCCGGGGCAAGACGTTCGGTATCCTTGGAGACGAGCGCAGTGAGGTCTTGGTTTACTGCATAGTCATCATCCGCGAATGCGAACTTCCCAACTGAGACGCGCGTGATGATGATGGTCGAGTTCTTGGGGACGACTTTAGTGGACGACTCTTTGACGGCTTTCTGCGAGATAAGCTCGTAGCCGGTGATATGCCCGCGTTCGTCGATGTGCTTTGAGGAAATCCACCTCACCGATCCATTCTGCCAGTAGGACTCATTTTGCTTTGACGGTGTGGCGCCACCAATGAGTTCGCAGACTTCACCGATCGGAACGAGCGGATAGTGTGATGCGCGGACGCTGCTTTCCCGATACCGCTCCCCGCTCAAGTTGTACTCCCCGTTCGCCGCGATCTTGGCTTTTTCCACAATCAGGGCGTTGGGCGTGGACGGGGTGGACGGAGTGGACGGGGTGGACTGGAGATAGGACTGAAGGAACGCGGCGGCGGCGGGCAGGTCGTTCTTGTCAATCTCGCGGCGCTGGGCGCCGAGGCCGTAGCCGTCGTTCTCCACCTTGTAGAAGGCGATGGTGCCGGCCTTCCTGGCCCGTGACTTGTCGAGAATCAGGATCGAGGTCTTGACGCCGGAATAGGGATTGAATACCCCCGCCGGGAGCGAGACGACGGCGACGAGGTACTCCTCCACCAGCATCTTGCGCAGTTGCTTGTAGGCGGTCTGGCTCTGGAAGATGATCCCTTCGGGGACGATGATGCCGGCGCGGCCGTTGGGCGTGAGGTGCTCGGCCATGTAGTCCACGAACAGCACCTCGCTACGCTTGGACTGAACCGAGAAGCGGTTGTGGGGCTTGATGCCGCCTTTGGGCGACATGAAGGGCGGATTGGCGAGGATCACATCGGAGTATTCGTTCCACCGGTCCTGGCTGGTGAGGGTGTCGTACTCGTAAATGTGCGGGTCGGCGAAGCCGTGCAGGTACAGGTTCACCAAGCTGAGGCGCACCATGTCGGGCGAGATGTCGTAGCCCGCGAAGTTGTGCGCGAGGCGGCCCTTTTCGTCGGGTGTCAGGGTGCTGGTGGACGGGGTGGACGGAGTGGACGAAGTGGACCGATGAACCGGGGCCTCGTTTGATTTCAGGATGTGCTTGTAGGCTGAGATCAGGAATCCCGCCGTGCCACAAGCGGGATCGCGCACGGTTTCGTTCTTCTTCGGATCAATGATCGCGACCATGAAATCAATGATGTGGCGCGGGGTGCGGAACTGCCCGGCGTCGCCCTGGGAGCCGAGGACGGAGAGCAAATACTCAAAGGCGTCGCCGAGCCGTTCGCTGTGGTCGTAGNNGTCTCCGGGTCGCGGTAGGGCAGATAGGCGTTCTTGAAGATGTCGCGGAAGAGCGGCGGGATGCCGGGGTTCTCCGGCATCTTGGCGATGGCTTCGGCGTAGAGGTTCAGGGTCTCGTGGCCGCCGAGGCCGGAGCGCATCAGCTTGGCCCAGCCGTAGCGGGCGAATTCCTTGGCAAAGAACTTGCGCTTGCCGCCGAACTCCTCGCTCTCGGCGTCCATGTCGTCCATGAACTTGTAGATCAGGGCGATGGTGATCTGCTCGACCTGGCTCTTGGGGTCGGGGACTTTGCCGACGAGGATGTCGCGGGCGGTGTCTATGCGGCGTTTGGTGTCGGTGTCTAACATGAGTCTCCTTAATTCTTGGTGGACCGGGTGGACGCAGGGCGTGATGAGCGTTTCTCGGACCGCACACGGTAAAGGCGCTCTGTGAAGCCCCCCTCGGTTTCAAAGGCTTTTGCCTGTGCGGCAAGTTGGCGGTCGAGGAGGCTGCACGCGACCGCCAGCAGCACCAGCGCGGCGTTGGCGGCAAGCTCGGGGAAGGTGGACGAAGCGGACGCTTTCTCCTGTCCACTCAGTCCACCACGTCCACCAAGTCCACGCTTTTCACAAAGTCCACCCGGTCCACAGTCGTGCGCTTTCCCCACCCAAAGGGCCACATCATCGGCGGTGGCGCACCTGCGATCAATCAGTTCCTGCCGGCGGGGATCGGCACGCTCCCAGATCGGCAGGCCGCGCTGGCGCAGGAAATCCTCGTAATCGAGCCGCAGCTCTTCCAAGCTGGCCCGCGCGACATTGGTGAGCTTGAGTTCGGTCTTTTTCGAGGTTCCCGAAGCCTGACTCCCTTCGGCGATGTTCTGCACTCCCGACCGCGCCGCCTGGATCATCTGGTCATGGGTACGACTGCGTTTCTCAACATAATGGTCGCAAAAACGGACCGTGACGTCATAAATCAGCTGTGCCACCTGAAAACTCTTGAGTTTTCGGTAGCCGCCATGCTTCGGGATCAACGGTTCGTTGGCGGTCATATCATCCGTTCCTATGCGGCGAACTGGTTCAAGGGGACGTAGTCCTTGACGTATTCGGGGATGAGCGCCCGGTACTTGGGCGGCACGGCCTTGAAATCGCGGGTGGAAAAGACCGGGTTGGTGGCCAGATCGGTGAAGTCGCGGCTCTCGATGATGTGACGCACCTGATCGCTGGTGACGTAGGCCTTGAAAAAGGTCTTGATGGCCGGGATGGCTTCGGCCTCTTTGGGCTTGATGTCGGCGACAAACTTGGCGAACTCCTCCTCCAGCAGCTCGTCCTTGGACTTGAAGCCCGGGATGAGGCCGAAGATCTTCTCCAGGATCTCCCGCAGGGTCAGGCGGCGGTCCACGGCGGCGGCTTTGCGCAGCTTGTCCAGGTTGTAGTATTCCTCGGGCTTGTCGAAGACCTCGCGGTTGACGTAATCAATGACACGGTCCCACTGCCCGGCCTCGACGGCCTTGGCGATGGTCTCGTTCCCGCGCACCGTGTCCTCGAATTTCTCGAAGAACATGCGGTCAATCTTCATCCCCTCGTAACCGATGGTCTCTTCCCTGAGTGAGGCAAGAATGTCCGCGCCCAGGTGCTCGTAGGCGCCGCCGAGCACCACCGGCCCTTCACCTCCCTCTCCCCCGCGCCCCTTGCCCTGGGGGCGGGGGAGCTTCAACACTTCGTCGTAGTTGAACTCCTCCTCGAAGTATTCGCAGTTGGCGAAGAAATCGAAGAGCTTGAAGGCTTTCTTCTTCGGTTCCTTCACGCCGGCTTTGAGGCCGTCATCAAAAAGCTGTTCGAGGAAATCGTGTTTGCGCGTGCCGCGCCCCTTGATCTGGATGAAGTCGGTCGGTGAGAAAATCGGCCGAAACAGACCGAGATTGAGGATATCGGTGCAATCGTAGCCGGTGGTCATCATGCCGACCGTCACGCATACGCGGGCCTTGCTGGTCTTGTATGCGGGCAGGAAGTTGGCCGAACCGAGCAGATTGTTGTTGGCGAAGTTGATGGTGAACAGTTGGGCGTCGGGAATCTGCGAGGTGACTTGCACGGCGAAGTCGGAGTGGTATTTGCCGGGGAACATGCGGTCGGCCATCCGGTTGAGGATCTGCGCCAGCTTGGCTGCGTGGTTCTGGCTGACGGCAAAGATGATCGTCTTGCCGATCTCCCCGCTGACCGGGTCGCGCAGGGCGTGTTCCAGAAACGTCTTGCACAGGAGCTGGTTGGTGGCGTCCGCGAAGAAACGCCTCTCGAACTCACGCTGTTTGAAGGCCTCCTGCCGGTCTTCACCGGCATCGTCGGTGAACGAGACGACGAAGCCCTCTTCGGAGAGCAGTTCGGTGGTGATCTCGGTGCGGGCATCCACCACCGTGGGGTTGATCAGGTAGCCTTCCTTGACGCCGTCGAGAAGCGAGTACCGATAGGTGGGCTGGCTGTTCTCGCAGCCGAAGGTGCGGTAGGTGTCCAGCAACAGGCGGCGTTCGGCCTCGCGCGGGTCGCGGGTGGATGGGTTGGTTTTGTCGAACCGCCTGAGGTAGTCGCGGGGCGTGGCGGTGAGGCCGAGCTTGTAACCGATGAAGTAGTCGAAAACGGCGCGGGCGTTGCCGCCGATGGATCGGTGGGCTTCGTCGGAGATGACCAGATCGAAATCGGTGGGCGAGAAGAGCCGCTGGTACTTGTTGTTGAAGAGCAGCGACTGCACGGTGGTGACGACGATTTCCGCCCGCCGCCAGTCGTCACGGTTCTCCTTGTAGATCACCGTCTTGAAATCGGCGGACAGCAACGCCTTAAAGGCCTTCCTGGCCTGATCCTCCAGTTCGAGACGATCCACCAGGAACAGCACGCGCCGGGCATTGCCGGAACGGAGGAAAAGCTTGATGACGGCGGCGGCGGTGATGGTCTTGCCGGTGCCGGTGGCCATCTCGAAAAGGAAGCGGTCCTTTCCATCCTTTACGGCCTGTTGCAGGGCGCGGATGGCTTTCAACTGAAACGGATATAAAAAACGCAGTTTGTTGGCCAGGATGTAGCCGGGACGCTCCGACTCGTTCCGCCACGCCGCTTCGGATTGATAGTTCGGACGCTGGGTCAGCGCAATGTAGTCATCGCCAATCTGAACCTCGACCAGACGCTGGGGGTCGGGTTCGGGCATGTCTTGCTTATAGCCGATCACCGAGTCGGGCGTAGGGAAGGACGTGATGATGTAGGGGTTGCCGCGTTCCAAATCCCAGAAGTAATGCAGATTGCCGTTGGAGAGGATGACGAAACGGCAGTTCTGGGACTTGGCGTACTTGCGGGCCTGCTCCTTGCCGACGAGCGGGGTCTTGTCCTCGGACTTGGCCTCCAGGACGATGAGCGGGAAGCCTTTGGTGTCGAGGAGCAGGAAATCAATGAAGCCCTTGCTTGTCTTCTCGAAATTCTCGCCCAGCGCGTCAAGGTCGGTTGCCTTGATCGTGATGCTGGGTTCGAGCCGAATGTTTGCGGGTGCGTTGCCATCCGGGAAAAAGCGCCAGCCTGCCGCTTCGAGCAGCTTGTTGATCTTGATCCGGGCCGTGGCTTCCTTATCGGGCATTCCGGTTCCTGTTCCAGCGATGGTGGTCAAGCGGCATAACTATTATTCTACACCGTACTGAAAAAATTGAACAATAGTCATGGGTCAAGGTTGTCTTAACCAATGGCATCAAATCAAGTAGGATCTTTCACTGACTTCACGAGGTGGACTATACTGTCCCGATGCCCATCAGGCGGGAATTCCATCTCACCGACGGCGCGACGCGGAGCGGATGTCCGGGATGCGCCGACTGCCCGGGCGCGTGCGCCGGGATCTCCGTCGGCGGGGCGGAGGACCTGATCGCCGAACTGGAGCTGCATCTGGGTGTGCCGGATCGCGGCGATTCGATGGCCGACAGGACGAAGCGCCTCCTTGGCCGTATGAAGATGAGAGGAGATCCAATTTTCAAGGGCATCCATCTTGCCGCCGGGCGGAAGATGCATCCGCCCATTGTCCGGCATCTGCTGGCGGGGCTTGAATCATCCGGCACCAGGGTCGTTTCCAGTCCCCGACCATGGGACGCAGCACCCGTGGCGGTTTCCCCGCCGTCCCGGAATGACGGACGGTACGGCGGATCTCGGTTGTGCATCGCAAAGTTATTTGAACTGGGGCCGCGCCTGAGGTTGCTCAACCCATTCAGAGAGGATGATCCGGCTCTCGGCAAAGCCCTCCACGCCTTTTTCGCGGCGATTGACCTTTCGTCACCCCCTTCGGCATCGCTGGTCCTGGCGCACAGTCTTCTCGATGCTTACGGGGTCGAACACATCGCAAGCCCGGAATCGTTGGTGGAAGCGGCCCAACGCCTGCACGGCCTGATTCAACGGCAATGGCCGGAATCGGAGATCTGGAGGGAACTGCCCCTGCGGATGCGGAGCGGCGGACCGATCCTACAGGGGATTGCCGACATGATCGTCGCCTCGCCCAATGGTTTCCATTTGATCGAACACAAAACCTTTCCCGGCCGAAAGGACCTATGTATGAAACGGGCCGTCGCCGCGGGACCCCAGCTCCTGGCCTATGCTGAAATCCTGGTGCGCGTCACGGGCAAACCCTGCCGGACCCTGTATGTCCATTTTCCGTTTCCGGGGATCATTGTGAAACTCAAACAGCCGGATGGCCGGGATTCGTGGAGCGAGGTGCGAGGTGCGTGGGGCGTGGGGTGAGGGGCGCAAGGAACAAAGAACGACGGACCATACGTCCTTTCCATCGTTTCGACTATGAATAAATAATGAAATGCGATAAAATCAGCCATTGTTAAAATAATAATATCCCATACGACAGAGGAGGGCATCATGGCCACCAACGACGCATTCGGCACCTTCAAGACCTTCGAGACGCCGGGAGGCCGGTTCCACTACGCCGACTTGGGAGGGCTGGAAAAGAAGGGGCTGGGGAGCATAAGCCGCCTGCCCTACTCCATCCGGGTCCTCCTGGAAAGCGTCCTGCGCAACGTGGACGGCTACCAGGTCAAGGAGGCCGACGTGGCCGCCCTGGCCGCGTGGAAGCCCCGCCCCGGTGAGGTGGGCGTCCCCTTCAAAGTGGCCCGCGTCATCCTGCAGGACTTCACCGGCGTTCCGCTGGTGGTGGACCTGGCCGCCATGCGGGAGGCGGTGAAGCGGTGGGGCGGCGACCCGGCGAAGATCAACCCCCACATCCCCTGCGACCTCGTCATCGACCACTCCGTCCAGATCGATTTCTTCGGCACCGCCTACGCCTTTGGCAAGAATGTGGAAATGGAGTACCAGCGCAACGGCGAGCGGTACGCCCTCCTCAAGTGGGCCCAGAAATCGCTCGACAACTTCCGCGTCGTCCCCCCCGGCACCGGCATCGTCCACCAGGTGAACCTGGAGTGCCTGGCCCGGGTGGTGATGACGAAGGAGGACAACGGCGCCACCTGGGCCTTCCCCGACACCCTCCTGGGGACCGATTCCCACACCACCATGATCAACGGCCTGGGGGTCCTGGGTTGGGGCGTGGGCGGCATCGAGGCCGAGGCGGTCATGCTGGGCCAGCCCTACGCCATGCTGGCCCCCGAGGTGGTGGGGATGAAGCTCTTCGGCACCCTGCGCGAGGGGGTGACCGCCACCGACCTGGTCCTCACCGTCACGCAGATCCTGCGCCGCCACGGCGTGGTGGGGAAGTTCGTGGAGTTCTTCGGCCCCGGCCTGGAGGTCCTTTCCCTGGCCGACCGCGCCACCCTGGCCAACATGGCCCCCGAATACGGCGCCACCTGCGGTTTCTTCCCGGTGGACGGCGAAACGCTGGCCTATCTCCGGATGACGGGGCGCGACGAGGCCGCCGCCCTGACCGAGGCCTACTGCAAGGCCAACCACCTTTTCCTGGCCCCGGGCGCGCCCGACCCGGAGTACACCGACACCATCCCCCTCGACCTGGGGTCGGTGGAGCCCTCCATGGCCGGCCCGCGCCGCCCGCAGGACCGCGTCCCGCTCGCGCAGGCGGGTCCCAAGTTCTTCGAGTTCCTGGGCAAGCCGCACGAGCAGAGGAAGCGGGTCACCGACCTCGACCCCATGGCCTCCGAGGGGGGGAGCGTCAAGGCGGAGCCGGGGTCCCGGGCCCCGATGGACGAATGCGCCCTCGATGCCGTCCGCGACGGCGCCGTGGTCATCGCCTCCATCACCTCCTGCACCAACACCTCCAATCCCGCGGTGATGATGGCCGCGGGGCTGGTGGCCAAAAAGGCGGTGGAGGCGGGGCTGAAGGTCAAACCCTGGGTCAAGACCTCCCTGGCCCCGGGCTCCAAGGCCGTGACACAATACCTCGGGGCCGCCGGCCTTCTCCCCTACCTGGAGGCCCTCAACTTCCATCTGGTGGGCTACGGGTGCGCCACCTGCATCGGGAACTCGGGCCCCCTCTCGGCGGAACTCGTCAAGCGGATCAAGGACGAGGGGATCGGCACCGTGGCCGTCCTCTCCGGGAACCGCAACTTCGAGGGGCGCATCAACCCCCATGTCAAGGCCTCCTACCTGGCCTCCCCGCCGCTGGTGGTGGCCTACGCCCTGGCCGGCACCATTGATTTCGATCCGGCCGCCGATCCGCTGGGGATCGATCCCAACGGAAAGCCGGTCTTCCTCAAGGACCTCTGGCCCACCAGCGCCGAGGTGCGCGAGGCGGTGGGGGCCTTCGTCCGCTCCAGGGACTTCCGGGCCTCTTACAAGGGGGTGTTCAAGGGGGACGAGCACTGGCGGAAACTTAAGGCCCCCGGCGGCGTCCTCTTCAAGTGGGACCGCCGCTCCACCTATGTCCAGGAGCCCCCGTTCTTCGAGGGGGGGCCCGCGGCGCCGGCCGACATCGTGGGCGCGGCGGCGCTGGCCCTCTTCGGCGACTCCATCACCACCGACCACATCTCCCCGGCCGGCACCATTCAGCCGGAAAGCCCCGCCGGGAAGTTCCTCATCGGCCACGGCATCCCCCCCAGGGACTTCAACTCCTACGGCTCCCGGCGCGGCAACCACGAAGTGCTCATGCGCGGCACCTTCGCCAACATCCGCATCCGCAACCGTCTGCTCGGGGAGGAGGTGGGGCCGCTCACCCTCAAGTTCCCCGAGGGCAAGAAGATGTACTTCTGGGACGCCGCCGAGGCCTACCGGGCCGAGGGGACCCCCCTCGTCATCGTGGCGGGGAAGGAGTACGGCACCGGCTCGTCACGCGACTGGGCCGCCAAGGGGACCTTCCTGCAGGGGGTCCGGGCCGTCATCGCGGAATCGTTCGAGCGCATCCACCGTTCCAACCTCATCGGCATGGGGATCCTCCCCCTCCAGTTCAAGTCCGGCGAAAGCATCGATGCGCTGGGGCTGACGGGGCGCGAACGGTTCGACATCGCCGGCATCGCCGGGGGGCTCAGGCCGGGCAAGACCCTCCAGGTCACCGCCCGGAAGGAGGACGGGACCGCGGTCCAATTCGAGGTGGTTGCCCGGCTCGATTCCCCCATGGAGGTGGATTGCTACGCCAACGGCGGCATCTTCAACACCGTCCTCAAGCCCTTCATGAAGGGCTGAGCACTTGGCAAGGAGGTCCATATGAAACGGTATCTGATGCTCGTTCTCGTTCTTCTCCTCGCCGGCATGTCCGTCGCGCAGGAGAAAGCCGCGGCGGAGCCCGCCCCACCCCCCGATCCGGCGATGGAGGCCTGGGTCAAGGCCGGCCTCCCCGGCGAGGCGCACAAACTGATGGCGAAGCACGTCGGGGAGTGGAACGCCGAGGTCAAGCTCTGGATGGCTCCCGGCGCCGAGCCCATGGTCTCGAAGGGAAGGGGGACCAATACCCTCATTTTCGGGGGACGATACCTGGAGAGCCGGTTCAAGAGCGAATTCATGGGGGAGACCTTCGAGGGGATCGGCTACATGGGGTACGACAATGTCCGGAAAAGGTTCGTCAATTTCTGGATCGACAGCTCCTCCACCTGGTTCATGCTCTCCGAAGGCACGGCCGACAGGGACGGAAAGACCTGGCGCTCTTCCGGCGAGGTCTCCGATCCCATGACGGGGAAGATGAAGCCCTACCATGATGAAACCGTGTTCGAAAGCGCCGACCGCGTCGTCTCCCGGTCCTTCGAGAAGGGGCCCGACGGCAAGGAATTCGTTTCCATGGAGATCGCCTACACCCGGGTCAAGTAGGCCCGTTCACCTCCCGCCCCTTCGGCCGGGGGCGCTTGGCTGATCGCGTTGCCCGACCCTCTCCTGCGGCGCCTTCGCATTGACGGGGCGAGGGGGTTGGGCCTACAATGGCATCGGACAAGGTCCTCAAGGGGGAAGATCATGCGTTCAATCGTTCTGTTGCTCCTGATCCCGGCCATGGCGGCCGCCGGCCGGGTGTCGATCCGCGTGGAAGATGCTCTGGCGCGCGGGACCCCGGGCTTCCACGCGGCCCCGGGGATGGGCCTTGAGGTCCGCCCGGGTTGGCCGCCGGCGGCGAGCTGTCCTATAATATGGTCGTGACCCATCTCATCCTGGCGGTGACCCTTATGTTCGCAAACGCTTCCGTCCGAGAGCCGGTGGTGGCGGGGCGGTTCTATCCCGGGGACCGCGTCGCCCTTCAAAAAGAGGTCAAGGGGTATCTGGACGCCGCCCCGGTCCCCGCGCTGGAGGGGCCCGTCCTGGCCGTGGTCTCGCCCCACGCCGGGTACGCCTTCTCCGGCCCGCCGGCCGGGCGGGCCGTCAAGGCCCTGGCCGGTGCCGGTTTCACCCGGATCATCCTGATGGGGACGGGCCACGGGGCCTACTACGAAAGCGGCGCGGTCCTGGCCGACTACGACGCCTTCGCCACGCCGCTGGGTCGGGTGCCGGTGGACCGCGCCGCCGTGGCCGCCCTGGCCAAGAAGCCGGGGTTCAAGGTCGCCAACAACCTCCACCAGCGGGAGCATTCACTGGAGGTGCAGCTGCCCTTCCTGCAGGAGACGCTCGGGGAGTTCTCCATCGTCCCCATGGTGATGGGGGGGCAGACCACGCCGGAGGACGCCGATGCCGTGGCGAAGGGTCTTCGATCCCTTCTCGACGGGAAGACGGCGATCGTCGTCTCCACCGATTTCACCCACTACGGTCCCAACTACGACTATGTCCCCTTCCGCGACGGGGTGGCGGAAAAGATGCGGGCCCTGGACCTGGGGGCGTGGGAGCTGGTGCGCCCGGGCTTCCAGGAGCGGTTCGCCGCCTACATCGAGACCACCGGGGCGACGGTGTGCGGCGAGAAGGGGCTCATGGTTCTCTGCGCCCTCCTGCCCCCGGAGGCGAAGAGGGTGATGCTTGAGTACACCTCCAGCGGGGAGGTCCTGGGGGATTACGCCAACGCCGTGGGGTACCTTGCCGGGGTGTTCACCGGGAAGAAGGACGGCCCCGCGGCCGTGCCGGCACGCAAGCCGCACACCGGAACCCTGAAACCGGAGGAGCGGAAGGCCCTCCTCCGCCTGGCCCGCGCGGCCCTGGACTCTCATGTCACCGCCTCCGACGCCCTCTCCCGCGCCCTGGCCGGCCTGACCCTGACGGAGGGGCTCACGGGGGTGGCCGGGGCCTTCGTCACGCTGAAGGCGGGGGAGGACCTGCGCGGGTGCATCGGGGCCATCGAGGGCCGGGAGCCGCTGTGGCTTTCGGTGGTCCACAACGCCGCCAACGCGGCCACCCGCGACCCGCGCTTCAGGCCCGTGCGGCCCGAGGAACTGACCCTCATCAGCGTGGAGGTCTCCGCCCTTTCGCCGATGAAGCCCGTCGCTTCGGTCGATGACATCGTGCTTGGGAAGCACGGCGTTATCCTGGAGAAGCGGGGGCGCAGCGCCGTTTTCCTCCCGCAGGTGGCCACGGAACAGGGGTGGAACCTGGAGCAGTTCCTCTCCCACCTGGCGCGGAAGGCGGGGCTGGGGGCCTCCGACTGGAAGGAGGGGGCATCCTTCCGGGTTTTCACCGCGGACGTCATCCATGAATAAGTGGGACCGGCGGGAGGTCCTGGCCGGGCTGGCGGGGCTGTGGGCCCTCGACCTTCCCGCCGGAACCCCCGCGGCCGGCGACGTGGGGGTGGCCTTCCGGGGGACCGTGGAAGAGAGGGCCGCCGCGGCCATCCGCCTCGCCACCGGAAAGGAGCCGGCGCCCTTTTTCAAGGCCGTCGTTTCGCCCAGGGATGTCGTGGGACTGAAACTGAACTGTCTCGGGGGGCGCCCCCTGGCGCCCCGGGTGGAACTGGTGGAGGCGCTGGTGCGGTTTCTCGTCCGGGCGGGAGTCCCCGAGGAACGAATCCTGGTATGGGACCGCTCCGACCGGGAACTGCAGCGGGCGGGGTTCGACATCCGCTCCGACGGCGGCGGGTACCGCTGCCAGGGCACCAACGGGCAGTACGACAAGGAGGTGGTGGAAAGCCGTTCCGTGGGGACCTGTTTCTCCTCCCTCCTGTCCAAGCGGATCACCAAACTCATCAATGTGGGGGTCCTCAAGGACCACGACCTCTCCGGCATCTCGGTGGGGCTGAAGAACTACTACGGCGTCATCCACAACCCCAACAAGTACCACGGCAACAACTGCTCCCCCTTCGTGGCCCATTTGGCCGACCATCCCCACATCCGCGGCAAGCACATCCTGACGGTGGTGGACGCCGAGATCTGCCAATATAACGGCGGCCCGGCCTACCGCGCCGACGCCGCGGTCCCCTACGGCGCCGTGGCCGCCTCCGCCGACCTGGTGGCCTGCGACTTCTGGGGCCTGAGGGAGATCGAGCGGATCCGACGGGAGAAGAAGATTAAAAGTCTGGAGGCCGAGAAGCGCGCCCCGGCGTGGCTGGCGGTGGCCGGGGAGATCGGCCTCACCCGTGTCCGCCCGGAGACCCTCCGGGTGGCCGACGACCGGGCCGGCGGATGACCGACCCGGCCCGCGCTGTCTCCCCCCTCCTGCCCGAGCCCCTGACGGAAGCCGATCGGGACTTCCCGCCGGTCGTGACGAAATACTACAAAACGCTCGACGGCAAGCGGATCGAGTGCACCCTCTGTCCCGCCCGGTGCCGGGTGGCCGACCGGGAGCGGGGGACCTGCGGCGTGCGGGAAAACCGCGACGGCGTCTATTACACCCTCGTCCACTCGCGGGTCTGCTCGGCGCACGTGGACCCCATCGAGAAAAAGCCCTTCTTCCATTTCCTCCCCGGCACCACCGCCTTCTCCCTCGCCACGCCGGGGTGCAACATGGCCTGCACCTTCTGCCAGAACTGGGAGATCAGCCAGTTCCGCCCCGAGCAGATCGATTGCCGCCGGCTCCCCCCCGCGCAGGCCGCGGCCGCGGCGAAGCGGTGGGGCTGTCCCACCGTCACCTTCACCTACACCGAGCCGGTGGTCTTCACCGAGTACCTCCTCGACGCGGCCGCCGCCGCGAGGGGGGCCGGCCTGAAAGCCGTTTCCGTCACCAACGGCTGGATCGAGAAGGAGCCGCTCCACGACTGGCTTCAGGTCCTCGACGCCGTGAAGGTGGACCTCAAGGCCTTCACCCAGAGGTTCTACGATGAGATGACGGGGGGGCGGCTCATCGATGTGTTGGACACTCTGGTCCGCGTCAGGAAAGCCGGGGTGTGGCTCGAGATCGTCACCCTCCTCATCCCCACCCTCAACGATTCCGAAAAGGAGGCCGCGTCCCTGGCCCGGTGGGTGATGAAAAATCTCGGCCCCGAAGTGCCCCTCCACTTCACCCGGTTCCACCCCCAGTACCGCCTCCGCAACCTCCCCGCCACCCCCGTGGCCACGATGGAGCGTGCCCGCGCCGCGGCCCTCGCCACCGGGCTCAAGTTCGTCTATCTGGGCAACATCCCCGGTCACCCCGGCGAGAACACCGCCTGCCCCAAGTGCGGCAAAGTCATTCTAAAACGGTACGCGATGAGTTTGACCGAAAATCACATCGTCGGTGGCGTGTGCGAATACTGCAAGACGAAGATTCCGGGGGTGTGGGCCTAAAATCAGGCGGCAGGCTGAAGGCAGCAGGCAGCAGATCCACCAACCATCCATTTGGGAATGCAGCCGCGTGGTTTTCGTAGGATAAGACAAATAGGCACAGTCATCTATTTATAAGGGGCCGTCCTCAGCAGAGCTGAGGACGCTACAGAAACAGAAGCGCGTCCCGACAAGAGTCGGGGCGGCAACATTCAAATCGGGTGGGCGGGAACTCGAGACTTTAGACTCGAAACTCGAAACTGCATTTGAGGGGCGGGGGTTCTCCGAGCTCCGAACTCTCAACTCCAAACTGCCCGGCCGGCTTTACATCGTCCTTCATCGTCGCTTATAATCAGATTCCACTATGGAAGGGGATCGGACCGGGAAAAGCACCACCCCCATGCAGCCGCCGGGCGTTCATGCTTATGCCTTTGAGGCGGGGCATGTTCTGTGCGAGCGGTTTGAGATCCTAGGGCCGCTCGGGTACGGCGGCGTCGGGGAGGTCTATCACGCCCGGGACCGTGCGCTGAACGAGGAGGTGGCCCTCAAGATCGTGATGTGCTCCTCCCTGCGCGCGCTGCAGTTGGAGCGGGTCCGGCGCGAGGTTGCCATCGCGAGGGGGCTGTGCCATCCGAATATCCTGAAATACTTTGATCTTCACGAATTCGGGCGGGGCCTGGCCCTCTCCATGGAGCGGGTCCGGGGACGGACCCTGCAGGATCTGCTGGAGAGGGAGGGGCCGCTCGGCGAGAAAACCATCCGGGCAATCCTGCCGCAGATCGTCGAGGCGATGGAGCACCTTCACGCGAACGGGATCATCCACCGCGATATCAAACCCTCGAACATCTTCATCGGCGACGACGGGACGGTCAAACTGGGGGACTTCGGCATCGTCCACACCGAAGGGACGGAGGGGCTGACCCTGACGGGCGAGGCGATCGGGACTCCCACCTACATGTCCCCGGAGCAGATCCAGGGCAGGAACCTCACGCCCGCCGCGGACTACTATTCTCTGGGGATCACACTCTACGAACTGGCGTCCGGCCGGGTCCCCTTCGAGGGGACCTACGGCGAGGTGGCTTCGGCGCACCTTCACCAGCCGCCGTCTGCGCCGCCGGTGGAATGCCTTTCCGGAGGATTGAAACGGCTCATCGCGGGCCTTCTCGAAAAAGATCCCGGCCGGCGGTGGACCGGTGCCCCTGTCCGCCTCTTCCTTGAGCGGAAACGCCTGCCCCTTCTTCCGGGCCGCGGCCGGACGATAGGGATGGTCTCGGGGGCGATCCTCCTCCTTGCAGCATCATTATTCCTGGGGATGAGGTGGTGGGCGTGGAAAGAGCCGACGCGGGTGGTCGTCGAGGGCCGCCATGTCCTCTGCCTGAGCCATGGCAAACCGCTCTGGTCCAAGGAGTTTGCCCACGCAATCTCGGGGAACGTCTTGCTGGACGTGGATGGGGACGGCGCGCTGGAGGTCGTCCTCGCGCAGACCCAGCGGATCATGCCCGGACAGGCGGAAGTCCGCATTCCGGCCTTTAGGGCCAATGGGGAGGAAGCGCCCCCCCTGCGTCTGCCGCTGGGCGAGTTCCCGGCCGCCTTTTCGGCATTTTCCCCCAACTATCAAGTCCTTCTCGAAAAGCGGCCGTTCTTCTCTCCGGGGAAGGACGATCTGGTGATCCATCTGCGCCACGAACTGTTCTTTCCGGACCGTTTCTCGGTGTGGTCCCCTGAAAGCGGGAGTGAAGCCCTGCGGGTGGGACACGCCGGATGGATCATGCAGGCCAAGCGATGGAAGGACGGGGTGGCCTTTTGGGGTGGAAACGCCTCCCTGCTCCATATGATGTGTCTGGGGATCACAAACCCTTGCGGGCCGGGCGTGCCGCCCTTGAACGCCATGATCGGCCCCTCCCCTGATGGGACCGATCGCCTCCGGGCTTACTATCTGGTGGAGAATTTCAACAGCGCCCAAGCCGATTTCTCGGGAGATATTACCGTCACCTTGAGCGACGGGACCCATCGTCTTCTCGGGGATGGGCGATTGGAGGGGATGCGACCCGGCGCCCCGGGACAATCCATCAAGGGGCTCTACGCCTTTGCCCAGGTCCGGGCGCACTTGCGCAACGGCCGATTCGCGGAAGCCGGGGACTTGATCGCACAAACGCGCCATGAGTGCCGGGCATACGGGCTTACCGGCCACGCCGTCCTTTGCGACGGGCTGGATTCGGAGCGGCTGGCCCGCCAAGGAAGATGGGACGAGGCCGTCCGGCTTTGCAGCGAGACCGCCTCGCGCTATCCCGCGTACGCCCACGAGTTTCCACTGCTGGCCGGGTTTCACCGATACCTCCAGGGGGAATTTCCGGAGGCGCGGGAGATCTGGCTGGGGAATCCCGCCACCATTCATGTGGGAGCCAACAAGCAATGGGAAGCCTACACCTACGCGGTATATACTTCGCTTCTGTCGGGTGCGGCGCCGGAAACCTTGCGCGATGAGATCTCGACCTATCAGAACAACATCCCTGAGGACAATTATTGGAGGCGCTACCTGGATGTGCAGAAGGGGTGGATCCCCCTTCTGCATGGCGATTTTGATGCCGCGGCATCCGCACTGAAACCCGCGCTGGATGAGGGGGGATACGAGCATCACGCCGCCGGCTACTTCCTGGCCCGCGTTCTCGCCGGAACCTACGATCCCGCGGAATTGGAGGGCTACGCCGGAAAGCGGGGCGGCAACCCCCTCTACCTTCAGTGGGTTGCCGCCCTCGGGACGGGGGACCGGGAGGGGGCCCGCCGGCTTTGGTCCGCCTTGGAGCGGGAGGCCTGGGAGTCCCAGGACACGGCGCTGATGGTGCCGGTGATGAGGAAAATGAAACGCTGGGGAATAGGGACAATCACCAATTTATGAGGAGCTTCCCTCGGCGTAGCGAGGACGCTGCAGAAGCAGAAACGCGTCCCGACGGGAGTCGGGGCGGCTGGAGAGCCGGCCCCACATTTTCAATCAAAGCTTGCACCGGCGGGCGGCGGAGCGCTCTACGGTCTACGCACTACCGGGCGGGCGGGGGAACGCGCTACGGTCTACGCGCTGCCGGGCGGGCGGGGGAGCGCACTACGCGCTACGGTCTACGCGCTACCGGGCGGGCGCGGGAGCGCGCCGGTCCTCCGCCATGCAGGCTGAAGCCTGCGGCGACGCTCACATATAATTGGGCGGTTGTACTTGAGACCTGAAACCTGCAGCTGCTTTTGCGGGCCAACATCCAGCGGGCCTGCGAACAGGCCATTGACCTTGCCAATCATCTCATCCGAACGCGCAAGCTCGGGCTCCCCAAGGAGAGCCGGGACAGCTTTGCGATCCTGGCGCGCTACGGGATCATCCCCCAAGATCTATCGGAACGGCTGCAACGCATGGCGGGCTTCCGGAACATCTTGATTCATCAGTACCAGGCCCTGGACTTCGGCATCCTCGTGGACATCATCCAAAACCATCTTCAGGACCTGCTGGATTTCGCCGACCGAGTTACCCAAGAAGCCGGGACCGAATAGCTTCCAGGCGCCTTGGATCTCTCCGAGGGCGAGGGAACTCGAAACTATAAACTCGCAACTGTTATTGGAGGGGCGGGGGAACTGCGAACTGCCAACTGCCATCTGCGAGCTGCCAGCTGCTCTTAGATTATTTTCTTCTCTTCCAACTGATTGATGAGGTGGTGCACGTTCTGCACCGCCTCGCGGTTGATCCACATGCGGATGTTGTTGGTGATGGGGTCGGCGGGGACCAGGTAGAAGCCGGAGGCCTGGGGGAGGCGGGTGACGTCGTTGACGAACCCCTCCTGCGTTTCGCCGTCCTTGAAGGTGACCCGCACCTTCTGTCCGGAGCTCATGGTGAACATCTGCTGGGTGGCCCGGGCCTTATGCCCCGTCCCCTCGAAGGACTTCACATAGAAGGCGCCCTTGACTTTGGGCAGTTCGATCCAGTGGATCTTCTCCTCCAGGTCCTTGAACTCCATGATGACCTCGCCGGGGGAGATGAGGGAGCCGAACCCCTTCATCGTCGTGCCGTCCAGAAACTTCACCACCATGATATGGTCGAACATGGCCCCATTTTACACCCATCCCGCCATTCCGGCAATGCGGCGGCCCGCCGCCCCGGAGCGCGCCCTGCGCCGAAACGCGGAATGGGGGATAATAAAGGACTATGAGAGCCCGATCCGTCCGACGCTGTCCCTGGTGCCTCGGCGACGATTTCTACCTCCGCTACCACGACGAGGAGTGGGGGGTGCCCGTGCACGACGACCGGCGCCATTTCGAGTTCCTCGTCCTGGAGGGGGCCCAGGCGGGGCTCTCGTGGCGCACCATCCTCCTGCGGCGCGAAGGATACCGGAAGGCCTTCGCCGGGTTCGACCCCGCGGCCGTGGCCCGGTTCGACCGGAGGAGGGTCGAGACGCTCCTGAAAGACCCCGGCATCATCCGCAACCGCCTCAAGGTGGAGGCGGCGGTCAACAACGCCGGGCGGTTTTTGGAGGTGCAGAGGGAGTTCGGCTCCTTCGACGCCTACATCTGGCGGTTCACGGACGGAAGGCCGCTGGTGAACCGTTGGAAGACCCCGGGGGAGATCCCCCCCTCCACGCCCCTTTCCGACACGGTGAGCAGGGACCTGAAGGGCCGGGGGTTCAAGTTCGTCGGCGCCACCATCGTCTACGCCCATCTGCAGGCGACGGGCCAAGTCAACGATCACCTCGTCTCCTGCTTCCGCCATCGTGAATTGGCCGGCCCGGCCCAAAAGCCCCGATAAGGGAGTGACCATGCCCGACCGCAAGAGCTACCATATGACCCCCGGGGAGTTCCGCCGCCACGGCCGCGCCGTGGTGGACTGGATCGCCGACTACCAGGAGCGGGTGGAGGCCCTGCCCGTCCTTTCCCGGGTGAAACCGGGCGAGGTCCGCGCCCAGCTCCCGCCCCATCCGCCCGAACACGGCGAGCCCTTCGAACGGATGATGGAGGACGTGGAACGGGTCCTCCTCCCGGGCCTCACCCACTGGCAGTCGCCCAACTTCTTCGCCTATTTCCCGGCCAACGCCTCCGGTCCCGCCATCCTCGGCGAATTGCTCTCGGCCGGCCTCGGCGCGCAGGGGATGCTGTGGGCCACCGGCCCCGCCTGCACGGAGCTGGAGACCCGGGTGATGGACTGGCTGGTGGAACTGATGGGGCTTCCGGCGAAGTTCCGCTCCGACGGTCCGGGAGGCGGCGTCATCCAGGACAGCGCCTCCTCGGCCGCCCTCTGCGCCCTCCTCGCCGCGCGCGAGCGGGCCACGGGGTTCGCCGTCAACGCCCGGGGGGGCGACGGCCGCCTCACCGCCTACGCCTCGACGCAGACCCACTCCTCGGTGCTGAAGGGGGTGCGCGTGGCCGGCATCGGCGACCGGAACTTCCGCGCCGTGGAGACGGACGACGCCTGCGCCCTGCGGCCGAACCTCCTGCGCGAGGCCGTCCGGAGGGACCGGGCGGAAGGGAAGGTCCCCTTTTTCGTCTGCGCCACGGTGGGGACCACTTCGTCGAACGGGATGGACCCGCTGGGTCCCATCGCAGCGATCTGCCGCGAGGAGGGGCTGTGGCTCCACGTGGACGGCGCCATGGCCGGCACGGCGGCCGTCTGTCCCGAGTTTCGCCGGTTCCTCGACGGTCTCGACGGCGCCGATTCCTACTGTTTCAATCCCCACAAGTGGATGTTCACCAACTTCGACTGCGACTGCTTCTGGGTGGCCGACCGCGCCGTCCTCATCCGGACCCTCTCCATCCTCCCGGAATACCTGAAGAACAAGGCCACGGAGTCGGGGGCGGTGATCGACTACCGCGACTGGCACATCCCCCTGGGGCGGCGGTTCCGGGCGCTCAAATTGTGGTTCGTCCTGCGGCACTATGGGGTGCAAGGGTTGCGGCACCACGTGCGCGAGCATGTGCGGCTGGCGCAGGACTTCGCCGGGTGGGTGCGCGCGTCGGAGGATTTCGAGCTGGCCGCCGACCCCCCGCTGAACCTGGTGTGCTTCCGGCACCGGGGAGGGGACGATTGCAACCGGGCGCTCCTCGAGCGGCTCAACGATTCGGGGAGGCTCTTTCTCACCCACACGGTCCTCGGCGGGAAGTTCACCCTGCGCCTGTGCGTGGGGCAGACCCACACCGAGGAGCGGCACGTGGAGGCGGCCTGGACGGCGATCAGGGCGGCGGCCCGGTGAAATGGGGTTGAAGATCGCCGCGTTCGCGGCCCTCTGCGTCTTCTGGGGGGTCTCGTGGGCCCTCATCAAGGTCAGCTGGGGGGCCGCCCCGCCGCTGATGTCGGCGTCCCTGCGCATCCTCGGGGCCGGGCTCCTCCTGGCCGCGGTCGGAGCGCTTCTCGGACGGCACCAGCGGCTTCGCCGCGGGGACTGGGGCCTCCTGGTCCTGACGGGTCTCGCCTCCTTCACCGTCGGCTACGGGGCCGTCTATATCGGGGAACAGCGGGTCTCGGCCGCCCTGGCGGCCGTTCTATTCGCCACCTTTCCCGCCCTCACCCTCTTCTTTTCATGGGTGCACGGCCTCGAGCGGAGGCCCCGCGGGGGGCGGGTCGCCGGGATGGCGGTCAGTTTTCTGGGCATCATCGTCCTCTTCGCCGATCACATTCAACTGCCCGATTCCGGGGCCCACGGATACGCCCTGCTCTGCCTCCTCAGTCCCGCCGCCGGGGCGTGGAACCTGGTGATCCTCAAGAAGTACGGCCAGCACCTCAACGTCCTCACCCTCAACTGCCTCCCCATGCTGATCGGGGGGGCGGCGCTTCTGCCGCTGAGTTTCCTCCTCGAGCAGGGGCCCTTCCTCCGGCCCCACCCCGCCGGCTGGGGGGCCGTCCTCTTCCTCGCCGTCTTCTCCACGGCCCTGGCCTTCTTCCTCTACTACTGGCTCCTGCGGCAAATGCGGGCCACGACCCTCTCGCTCGTCACCTACCTCACCACCGCCGTGGCCGCCTTCAGCGGGTGGTGGATCCTGGGCGAGACCCTCTCCGGCACGATGAACCTCGGGGCCGCGCTGATCTTTCTGGGCGTCTTCCTGGTCCTGGTGGAAAAACGGGGATGAGGAGCGGCCTCCGACCCGGACGCTCATAACCCGTCGCCCCCCGCATCCTCTTGGGGGCCTCCCGCAACGACACGTTGGCGAAGCAGAATCGGTGTCGGGGTCGCTATCGGAATCGGTATCGCAAGGAAGCGTGATGGGATTCGGACACGAGAAGAGGATCAGGTGCAATACACAATGGGAATCGATCCCAATGCCGACCCCGACACGGATGGGAACCGGAAACGAGAGGATCGCCAACATTGGCTTCAGGCGCCGGCTGAAGCCGCGCCTGAGCCACACGGTATTGCTCCGGCCGCCATTATGCTTGCACAGCTCAGGCGCCCGGGATGCTGACTTCCCCCGGATCTGGTCCGGGGCAGGCTCCAGCATGACAGCATAAGGATTGTCATGCCGGACTTGATCCGGCATCTCTCAACCGCACGAATAAATGTGGCCGAATCAGTATGAGCAATCCGGGCTAAAATTCAAGTTGGAAAACCGGTTCAATATCCACCGGGACGGCGCTCAACCGCGCCAGGTCGGCCTCGAGGTGTTCGGGGACCATCGTCCACTGGTCCATGAACCGCTTGGCGGCATCGTAGTCACCGGCCGCCTGGAGGGCGTAGATCTCCGCCAACAGCGCCTCCATCCCCTGGTAGAAGAGGTCCGGGTCGAGCTGGTAGAGTCCCGCGTCGGTGCGGAAGATGGCATTCTTCTTGACGAGCCAGTTGAACTGGATGAGCACTCCCTTGCCGTGGGCCTCGTGGAGGCCGAACCGCATGGAGCGGAACATGGAGGCCAGGTTGGTGACCGCCGTCTCGTTCTTGAAGCCCGGGGGGAACTGCCCCCGCTCGGTGAGGATGGAGACCAGGTGGATGCCGCCCACATCGGCCTTGGCCTCCTCCAGCCCGGAGTAGAGGTCCTTCATCCGCTCGCGGACGGAGGTCTGCGTTCCGTCGGGGAGATCGAGGATGCCGGGGCCCATGCCGTGGCTGACCTCGTGGAAGAGGACATGGTTGAAGAAGGCGGCCGGGGAGATGAACGGGCGGGCCTCCTCGCCGATGAGGATGCCGCCGATGGGCTTGAGGATGGCCTCGTACTTGGCCTCGATCACGTTCTTGAGCATCACCTTCTTGGAGCCCTTGGCCGCCACCACGCGTTCGTCGTTGGGGAGGTTGAAGGCGATGGTCTGCACCCCCGCCTTGGCGTCGCCGGCGTTGAAGACCAGGTTCACCACGCTGATGGGGGAGTCCATCCCCTTGGGCCGGCCCTTGAAATCCTTGGGGTAGGGCAGGGTGCGGTCCAGGTCGGGGAGGGCGCCGGCCACATACTCCAATTTGGCCGATTCCACCGGGTCGGCCACGGCGATGAAGGCCTCGAAGGCCGCCTTGTATCCGAACAGTTCGTCCCCGTAGGTCTCGTAGGGGCCGATGGTGGGGTCGAGGCGGGAGTCGCGGATATCCATCCAGTCCATGTCGCTGGGGAGGTAGTCGTTGCTCAGGAACGCCTTGGAGCGGCTCTCCAGGTATTTTTTCAGCGTGGGATTGGTGACGAGGGAGGCCGCCGTGGAGAGGTTGAACGAGGCCTTGGCCAGCCTCTCCTTGAAGTAGTCCGAGTAGGGGACGGCCTTGAGCGTCCCGCCCTCGCGGACGATGACGGTGAAGTAGGAGGTGAAGGCCTCGCGGTCTTCGGGATGGGCCGCCAGGTGGGCCTCGAATTCCTCCTTGGTCATGTCGAGGGGATAGAATCCACCCCCCTTGGGCTTGGGGGTGTGGCCCCAGAAGGGGGTCCCGCCATCCAAAGCGTCCCACGGGCCGAAGTTGATGGCGTAGTAGCGCTTCAGCGCCGGGGTGTCCATCTGCTCCCGCCATTCCAGCGCCTTGGGGTGGACCTGCAGATAGAACAGTTCATCCATGATCTTCGCCGCCTCGATGAGGGCGCGCAGCGCCTCTTTCTCCTCGGCGGAGAGGACCGATGGGTCCCATTTCAGCGTCACCGGCGCGTAGCGGGCCAGTTTGGCGGAGAGGGGGTCGGTGGCCCCTGCCAGCGCGGGGGCCGGCGCCTCGGTCTTGCGCGCGCAGGCGACGGTGAGCAGCAGCGTGATGGCCAACAGGCAGAACCAGAACTTGGGCATGGGATGCTCCTTTGGGGTTGTGTGGATGGCGGGACCACCGTGCCCCGCGCCTGTTCTATTCTACCGCAAACGCGATCATTTTGAGGACGGTGCCGTCCCCGGCCACGATCTCCATGGTCCAGGCCCCCTTCCGGCCGTGCAGGTTTTTCCGGCTCCACTGCCGGCAGGGGGGAGAGGCGAATTCCACGGGGAGGTCGATTTCGAGCGCCGCCCAACGCCCCTGCGCCCCTACGCCCCTACGCCCCTACGCCCCTACGCCCCTACGCTACTACGCCCTACGCTACTACGCCCCTACGCTCTACGCCCCTACGCTACTACGCCCTACGCCGCTACGCCCCTACGCCCCTACGCTACTACGCCCTACGCCGCTACGCCCCTACGCCCTACGCCATCCGTTCTGCCGGGCGGGCGGGGGTCAGGGGATGTTGATCAGTTCCCCCTCCGGTCGCCAGGTGGAACCGCAGGCGGCGAACCGGGGCCCCAGTTTCTTCAGCGCCGCCGGCTTGGCCCGTGCCGCCACGGCCTGCGCCATCAGCGCCTCCCAGGGAATGTCCAGCTCCGCCGTGAGGGCGCGGGCGGTGGCCAGGTGCGGGCCGGGGTCTCCGGGGGTCTGGGCCCACGCCAGGTGGACGTAGGCCGTGCCCCGGCGGTCGCCCGTGTGGTCGAAGAGGCAGGCGGCGGCGTTGAGGCACTCCTCGGTCTTCTTTTCACGGCCCAGGAAGAGATGGGTCATCCCCATGGACCAAAGGGTGTAGGCGTAGGAGACGACGTCGCCGATGACGCGGTAGCCCGCCTCGGCCAGTCCGAATTCACCGAGGGCCGCCTTGAATTTGCGCCGCATCCGGAGGGCGTTGCCCAGGCCGCAGTGGGCGTAGGAAACGGCAAAGGGGTCCTTCCGCCGGGCCGCCAGGGCCAGCGCTTCCGAATAGTGCCCGGTGGAGAGGTCGGGGTCGCCCTGGAGCCGCGCCAGCCCCCCGAGGACGCAGTGGCTGTAGGTCAGCCCCTCCCGGTCGCCATAGTGGCCGTAGATGCCCAGGGCCTCGACCGCGCTTTCCGCCGCCTCATCCAGCCGTCCCGCCACCCGCAGGATGGCGGCGCGCGCCCACTGCACGTAGGCCAGCCCCGCGTCGTCGTCCGCGGCCTCGTAGAGGCGGGCGGCGCGCCCGATGCGTTCCAGCGCCTCGGCGTGCCGGACGAGGGCCTTGAGGCAGAGGGCCGCCCCGCACAGGGCGTCGGCCCTCACCGTCCGCTCCTTCTCCCGTTTCAGGACGGTGTTGTAGGCCGTCAGGGAGCGGTGGAACTCCCCCCGCATCCGAAGGGCGTGGGCCAGGCCGAGGGCGGCGTCGCGGAGGTAACCGTCCGCCAGGATCCTCTGGTAGGCCTCGGACGCCTCCTCGAAGCGGCATTTCTTGCGCAGGGCGTCGGCGCGTTGGATGGCGTTCATGCGTTCATTATACCCGCTGGGTGGAAAACGGGCCGCGGTTTTGATATGCTGGGCGGACACATTCCTAAGGGAGCGAGCATGCCGACCAGCCGATCGTTGTTCCGTGCCTTGGCCCTCTTCGCCCTTCTGGCCGCCTTCCCTCTGGCGGCTCAGGAGCCGCCTCGGTGGGAGTTCGAGTTCATGGAGCGGTTCCGGGTGGAGGCCTGGGACGCCACCCTCTCCCTCGACGATTCCTCCGGCCAGGAGGCCGCCTACACCCGTGCGCGCACCCATCTGGGGGGGCGCTGGACCCCCGCGGGGGGGGTGAAAGTGGCCGTCCGCCTGACCAACGAGTTCCGCTACTATCTCTCCCCGGCGGGCCGGAGTTTCACGCTCAACGAAGGGTTCGTGGACCACCTCTTCGTCCGGTGGGACCGCCCGGGGTTCACCCTCACGCTCGGGCGGCAGGACCTGATGCTGGGGGAGGGGTTCATCGTGATGGACGGGGGGCCCCTCGACGGTTCCCGCTCGGCCTACTTCAACGCCGCCCGCCTCGACCTGAAGCTCGCTCCCGGACAGGCCCTCACGGCCTTCTACCTCGACCAGCCGACGACGGACGAATGGCTTCCCCTCATCCACGACCAGGACCAGCCCATGGTGGAACAGCCGGAGGCGGGGTGGGGGCTGTATTACTCGGGCCGCGCCGGGACCGGCCTGGTGGAGGGCTACGCCGTCCGCAAGACCATCGAGGCCACCGGCCGGTTCCCCTTCGCCTCGGCCTACAACACCTTCGGCGGCCGCGTCGCGGCCCCCCTGGGCCGGCGCCTGACGCTGACGCTGGAGGCCAACGGCCAGCGGGGGACCTTTCGCGGGGCCGACATGCGGGCCTGGGGGGGGCATGGCACCCTCGACCTCGGCACGGGGCGGGACCTCCCCGCCATCCTCACCCTCGGGCTCATCCACCTCACGGGGGACGATCCGGACACCGCCGGATGGGAGGGGTGGGACCCGGTCTTCAGCCGGTGGCCCAAGTGGAGTGAATCCTATATCTACACGCAGGCCAAGGAGTTCGACGGCCGGCCCGCCTACTGGAGCAACCTGGGGTCGCTCTACGGTTCCGTTCTGTTGCGGATGGGGCCGCAGTGGGACTTCCGCCTCACCTACCACCATCTCACCGCTCCCCACCCGACCCCGTCGTCCGTCGGGTTCGCGGACGGCGGAGGGAGGACGCGCGGCGACCTCTTCATCGGCAAATTGACTTACAAGGACGGACGGCGGGTCTCCGGCCACCTCATCTGGGAGCAGTTCCTCCCCGGCGACCACTACTTCGACGGCGCCGACCCCTACGCCTGGTTCCGGGTGGAGCTGGCCTACCGGTTTTGACGCCGGCCCCCGGGCCGGCCCTACTCCTGCTCCGCCTTCCCCTTCCACGCCTCCTCGGCGCGGTCGAACTCATCGCTCAGGTCCGCCCCGGCCTTTTCCTTCAATTCACGGAACCTCTGCTTGAACTTCGGCCACTCCTCCTGGAACTTCTCCTTTCCCTTCCGCCACGCGCGGTCCATCTCGTCGAGAAGCCGGTCGTATTCCTGCCGCAACTGCAGGTCCCGCACCTTCTCCCGCACCTTGTCCACGCCCAACTTCAGGTAATCGATGGGGCCGGCCAGCCCCGGGACGCGGGAGCCGTCGGGCAGGACGGGCCGGTCGCGGTCCACCCCGGTCAGCTCCAGGACGCCGGCGCTCTTGTCCAGGGAAATGGCGCACCCCTCGCGGACGAGGTCCCGGAACTTGCGTTTCACCTTCACCGCGGCGAAGGGTTTGAGGTCGGCCCCCACGCCGGCCTCGGTGACGACGCCGATCTCCACCCCCTTGTAGAGGAGGGGCATGCCTTCCTTGACGGCGGCGGTCCCCTCGAAATGGACGGTGTAGGTGTTGGAAAACAGACCGAACAGCAGGGCGAGGACGGCGAGCATGGGACCTCCCGATCGTGGTATTGGCGTGCCGTCCATTTTACTCCGTTCGGGATGGGCGCATGGGAGGATTGAAGCGCGGGGGGCGGGGGTTGTCCCCTCCTGCGGGCGCCGGGCGTTATTCGACCCGCGGGACGATGAAGGAGCCGGGGCCCCAGGGAAGCGGGGCCTCGAGGAAGGGGACGCCGAAAAGGGCCTCCCATTGCCCGCGCCGCACCTCCCCGGCGGGGGCGTGGAGGACGGCCCGCCCCTCCTTGAGGAGGAGGAGGTCGGCGCAGAAATGGCGGAGGAAATTGTAATCATGGCTGGAGAGGACGATGGTGCGGCCCGCCCGGTGGGCCCCGAGGAGGAGCCGGGCGATGTCGGCGTGGTGGCGGGGGTCCAGATGGGCCACGGGCTCGTCGAGCAGGAGGATGGGGGCGCCGGTGGCCAGGGCGCGGGCCAGGACGGCGAGCTGGCGCTCGCCGCCGCTGAGGGCCTGCACCCGCTTTCCGGCCAGGGGGGCGATGTCGAGCGCCTCCATGGCCTCCCGGACGGCGTCGTGGTCGGAGGGGGTGAGGGGAGCGAAGAGGCCGGTGTGGGGGAAGCGGCCGGAGGCGACGAGGTCGCCCACGGTGACGGGGAACGGCAGGGAGGCGGCCTGCCCCACCCACGCCACGCGGGAGGCCAGGGCCCTGCGGGAGTAGGCCCCCAGCGGCCGGCCGTCGAGGCGCACCTCCCCGGTGCGGGGAGCGAGGAGGCCGGCGAGGAGTTTCAGGAGGGTGCTTTTTCCGGCTCCGTTGGGACCGGCGATGCCCAGGAAGCTCCCCGGGGGGAGGGGCAGATCGATGGCCTCCACCTGGGGGCGGGTGCTCCCGGGGTAGGCGAACGAGAGGCCGCGCGCCTCGATCCTCACCGCCAGGTCCTCATCACATAGAGGAAATAGGGAACGCCGACGAGGGCGGCCACGGCGCCGACGGGGACCTCCGCCAATCGGGGGATGCGCGTCAGGAGGTCGGCCCCGGTCAGGAAAAGGGCGCCCCACAGCATCGCCAGCGGGAAGAGGGCCCGGTGACGCCCCCCCCACGCCAGCCGGACCACATTGGGCGCCACCAGCCCCACGAAGCCGATGATGCCGGTGGCGGCGACGGTGACCGCGGCGAGGGCCGAGGCAGCGGCGAAGGCGAAGAGGAGGAACGGCCGCGTGGAGAGGCCGAGGGCCGCGGCCTCCTCGCGCCCCTGGGCGACGAGGTCGAAGCCCCGGTGGAGGAGGAGGACGGGGAGGCCGAGGACCACGAGCGCCGCGCCCAGGAGGAGGGCCCCGCGCAGGGTCTGCCCCGAGACACTCCCCATCATCCAACGGACGAAGGCCCCGGTCTCCACCGACCCGAGGAGGGAGAGGACGAAAAGGATGAGGGCGGTGTGGAGGGCGTTGAGGACCACCCCGGCCAGGACCAGCCGGACGGGGTCCGCCTCACCGTCGCGGGACGCGAGGAGATAGACGGCCGCCGCCGTGGCGCACGCCCCAGCGAAGGCCAGCAGGGCCGTCCACGGACCGCCCCGCCCGGCCCCCATCAGGAGGGCCAGAACCGCCCCGGAGGCCGCCCCCCCCGAAACGCCCAGCACATAGGGGTCTCCCAGGGGGTTGGAAAGGATGGATTGGAAGACCGCGCCGGAAAGGGCCAGGAGCGCGCCGGCGAAGAGGGCGGTGAGGAGGCGGGGGAGGCGGAGGTCCACCAGGACGGTCCATGCCCAGGGGTCCCCGCTCCGGAGCCCCTCCAGGACCGGGTAGGGGCCCCACGCCAGACCGGCCGCAGCCGCCGCCGCCAGGAGGAGGCAGGGGAGGACCCATTTAATGCGGGAGCGCATCTCCCAGTGCCTTCAGGGCCGCGGGGAAATCGAGGGCCGGTCGGTTCCACCGGTCGGCGGGCACCTCGATGAAACGGATGCCCGGATCGGATCGGATCCAAAAGGGGGGCGGGCCGGCGTCGGAGGGGTAGAGGACCATTTCCGGCTTCCAGGCCAGGAGGGCCTCGGCGGAGTGGGCCGGGAATTCCTTCGGCGACGGGGGGCCGATCTCAAGGCCGAGGCGGGTCAGCCCTTCCCCGATGAAACTGGAGGGGCCGGCCGCCACAGGCGGGGTCCACCACAGGACATAGGCCGTCCGGGCGGCCCGGACGCGGGGAAGGGATTCCAGCGCCGCTTCGAAGGACCGGGCGAGCGCCTCGGCTTCCGGAAGTCGGCCGACGAAGGCGCCGATGCGGCGGGTGTTGGCGGGGATGGCGTCCAGACGGGAGAACGCCAGGACGAGGACGCGGACGCCCATGGATTCCGCGGCCGCCAATTGCGGCGCTTCGACCTGGGTCGGGAGCAGAAGGAGGTGCGTGGGGTGGAGGGCCCAGACCGTTTCCCAGCGCACCCGCAATCCGGCGACGCGGGGCGGGCCCGGAAGGCAAAAATCACTCACGCCGACGAGCGCCGGCTCGTGGCCGAGGTGGATGACGATCTCGGTGAGGTTGGGGGCGCCGCTGACGATGCGGACCTCCCCCCGGAGAGGGAGGGCCGCCAGGAGGATCAGGAGCCCGAGGAGCTTAGGACTCGCCTTCCTCCCCCTCTTCTTCGAGATCGTTGGGGACGCCCAGGCGGACGCAGGCGGCCGCGTACATCTGCTTGGCGGCCTTCTTCGAATTCTGAAGCTCGGCCAGGCGGTCCTTGACTTTGGCCAGCTCCTCCTCGATCTCGACGTCGATCTCCTCGATCTCGTGGCGGGTGTTGTCCAGGATCCCCTGATAGTATTTCCTTTTGTCGTCGGTCAGAGCCATGCTTCCTCCTCCTATAGTCTGAAATTGAAGACGATGTTGTAGTAGCACTTCACCTTCACCCCGTCAATGGTGGCGGGGACGAACAGATATTGCTTGGCGGCGTCCTGGGCCGCGTTGCCAAGGAGGTTGGGACCGGTGAGGACGTTGGTGGAGGTCACCCGGCCGCTCTCGTCCACCAGAACCTGGACCGTCACGTCTCCCTGGACCTTCTGCATCTTGGCGATGGGGGGGTAACTGGGGCTGGCTTTTTTGACCACCGCCGGCGGATTGAGGCCCGGGGTGCCCAGGGCGACGAGGTCCCCGGTCTTGTACTTGGCGGCGGGGGGCTCGATGGGGGTCTGCGGCGGGGCCGGCTTGGGGGTTTCCACCGGCGGGGCGGGCGCCGGCTTGGGTTGTTCCGCCACGGGGGGCGTGGGCGCCGGTTCCTGGGGTTTCGGCTGTTCCACGACGGGCGCCGGCTTGGGCGTTTCAACCACCGGGGCGGGGGCCGGTTCCTGGGGTTTCGGCTGTTCCACGACGGGCGCCGGCTTGGGCGTTTCAACCACCGGGGCGGGCGCCGGCTTGGTTTCCGCCGGTTTGGGCTGGGGCCCGTCCGGGGTGGGGAGGGCCGGTTCGACCGGGGCGGGCACCTCCTGCGGCGCCGGGGCCGGCGCGGGGGCCGGAAGCGTTTCCTTCTTCCCTCCCATGAACACCACCCCGAGAATGATCAGGACCAGGGCCGCCGCGCCGGCGATGACGAAAACGAGGGGGGACTTTTTTTTCTCCTCCTCCTCGACGGCGCCCTTGCCGGTGTCCAGAAAACTGGGGACCCGTTTTTCCGGGACGGGGATGTCGGCGGGCTTGGCGGGGGGCGGTTCGGGTTTTTTCTCCTCGAACTTGACCTTGGGTTTCTCCTCCTCCGGGGCGCGCTCCGGGTGGCGGTCCCGCCCTTTGCCCTTCTTCCCTTTGCGCCGCTCCTCTTCCGGCCGTCCCGAAGGGGCCGGCGGGCCGTCGGCGGCCTTGGGCGGCGCCGGAGGGGCGGGCGCGGGCTCCACCTTGGGCGGCGCGGGTGCGGGGGCCGGCCGGGGCGGCTCGGCGGCGGCCGGTTCCGGCGGGGCCGTGTAGGAAAAGGCGGGGAGGGCCGTGCCCTTGTGCGCCAGGGCCGTCAGGAACTGCGCGACGGTCTTCTCGGCCACGCGGGGGGCGTAGTGCTGGATCACGTCATCCAGCTCGCGGAAGAGGTGCGCGGCGTCGGTGTAGCGGGCGTCGGGCTCCTCCTGGAGGGCCTTGAGGACGATGTCGTCGATCTCCTTGGGGAGGTCCGGCCGCAGGCGCGAGGGGGGGTCCACTTTGGGGTGGCGGACCTTCTCGAGGATGGAGAGTTCGCTGTCGCCCTCGAACAGGGGCTTGCCCGCGAGCATCTCGTAGAGGACCACCGCGAGGGAGAAGATGTCGGAGCGGTAGTCCACCGCCTTGCCCCAGGCCTGTTCCGGCGACATGTACTGCAATTTCCCCTTGAGCGAGCCGGCGCGCGTGTGGCTGGCCTTGGAGGCCGCCTTGGCGATGCCGAAATCGCAGATCTTCACCTCTCCGTCCTTGGAGAGGAGGATGTTCTGGGGGGAGACGTCCCGGTGGACGATGTTGAGGTCGCGGCCGTCCCCGTCGCGCCGCTTGTGGGCGTAGTCGAGGGCGGAGGCCATCTGGGAAAGGATGAACAGGGCCAGGGGGACGGGCATCCGCTCGGCCCGCTCCCTCAGCGCGAGGTTGACGCGGCGCAGGTCGGTCCCCTCCACGTATTCCATGGCGATGAAATAACTGTCCTCGAGCTTGCCCAGGTCGTAGATGTGGACGATGTTCCGGTGCGACAGTTGCGCGGCCAGCTTCGCCTCGTCAATGAACATCGTGGTGAATTCCTGGTTGTGGGAGAACTGGGGGAGGATGCGCTTGATGGCGACCTGTTTCTGGAACCCCTCGACGCCCTGCATCTTGGCCTTCCAGATCTCCGCCATGCCGCCGGTGCCCAGCTTCTCCACCAGGAGGTAGTTGCCGTAGCGCTCCCCCGCTTCCTGCGGCGTCGGGCGGGGGGCGGCTTGGGGGGGGGCGGGAGCGGGCGCCTCGGGTTTGGGGGCGAGGGGCTTAAGCCCCTCGACGGGCGGATGGGTCTCCGCCGTCACCGGTTTGGGCGGGACGGGCCCCGAGGACCGGGGCGGCGATGGGGGTTGGGGGGCGGGGGGGGGGGGGGGGGGGGCGGGGACGGCCCCTTCGGTCTTGCGGGGGCGGGACGAGAGGTCCAGGCCGGAGAGCGTTTCCGAGAGCTTCCTGTCCATGTCGCTGCCCAACTTAGCGGCCGTGGCTTCGGTTCTCCTCGGTTTGGGGGCGGCGAGTCCCGAGAGGGTTTTATGCAACAGGGCGTCCACATCCGCCCCCTTTTCCTCTTTCGGGGGGGCGGGTTTTGGTGCGGGCGCAGAGGTTGCCGAGACGGGAGCCGCCGGCGGGACCGCCCCCGGCTTCCCCTCCTCCTCGATGAAATCACCGAAGAGGTCTTCGGAGGTGAGTTTTTTCTCCTGCTTGGGGATGAGGTCCAGCAATCCTTCGCGCGGAGGCGGGGCGGGGGGCGGGGGAGGCGGAGGGGCGGCGGCTTTCATCAGGGAGAGGGTGTCGATGATGCGGGTCTCCGAGAAGGGCTTGCACAGGATGCCGTCCACGGACTTTTTCTTCTTCTCCGCTTCGATGGCCTCTTCCTTGACGCCCGTGGCCAGGAGGATGATGCGGACGCCGGCCAGTCCGGGGATCCCGCGGATGCCCTGGATCACTTCGGAAGAGCGCAGTTTGGGCAGGACCGCGGAGAGGAAGATCACATCCGGCATCCACTCCTTGGCCTTGCTCAGCGCCTCCTCGCCGTCCTTGGCGATGGCGACTTCATAGTCCTGCTCCTGAAGGGTGCCCGTCAGGCGCTGGACATACCGCGGCTCGTACTCCACGACCAATGCTTTTTTTCCCATACCGGTCTATATTATGATACATATCATGGAACGATGTCAACGAAGGTTTCATCTCTTCGCCCCCGGGTGCAGGTCCAACCGGGCCGAGGGGGAGGCGTTCGCCGCCCTTCTGGAAGGGGCCGGATGGGTGCGGGACGAGGCCCCCGCGGAGGGCTGCGTGGCGTTGGTTGCGGGTTGCGTGGTCACGGCCCGCGCAGAACGGGACGCCCGGCGCTATGTCCGACGGGCGCGCCGGAAGGCCCCCGGGGTGCGGATCGTCGCGGCCGGATGCCTGGCGGAGCGGCTGGAGCGGTTCCCCGGCCCGTCGTGGGACGCCGACCTGATCGTCCCCTTGCGGTCGAGGTCCCGGCTCCCCGAACTTCTGGAGGGCCTGGAGCCGGGGTCGGCCCCGCCGGAGGAGGGGTTTTTCTTCGTGCCCGTGTTCAAGATGGCGGGCCGCACCCGCTCCTTCTTCAAGATCCAGGACGGCTGCGACGCCGCCTGCGTCTTCTGCCTGGTCCGGGTGGTGCGGGGCGGCGTCCGCTCCCTCCCCCCGGGGCGGCTCCTGGCCCACGCGGAGGAGCTGATCCGGCGGGGGACGCGCGAGATCGTGCTGTGCGGCACCCATCTGGGGGCGTGGGGGAGGGATCTGCCGGATCGTCCGGACCTCGCCTCCCTCCTTCCCCGGCTGGACGCTCTGCCTGGGGAATGGCGCTGGCGCCTTTCCTCCCTGGAGCCGTGGGACCTCTCCGACGCCCTCCTCGACGCCCTCGCCGCCGCGCGGCGTTTCTGCCGCTTCTTCCATGTCCCCCTGCAGAGCGCCTCCGAGAGGGTCCTCAAGGCCATGGGGCGCCCCTGCAGCGCCACCGATTTCTTCCGCCGGGTGGACCGGGTGCGCCGTCTCTTCCCCGGCGCCCGGATCGGGACCGATGTCATGGCGGGGTTCCCGGGCGAGTCGGCGGCGGACGCGGGGGAGACCCTGGAGCGGCTGGAGGCGGCGCCCCTCGACTATCTCCATGTCTTCCCGTTCTCCGCACGGCCCCACCGGCCCGACCTTGGGCCCCCTCTGCCGCCGGCGGAGGTAACGGCGCGGGCGGAGGCCCTCAAGGCCCTGGACCGGCGCCTGAGGGAAGCCGACCGGGCCCGGCGCGTCGGGACGGTCTCCCG
Organism: Holophagales bacterium UBA2201; assembly: GCA_002327305.1. Lineage (GTDB taxonomy): Bacteria > Acidobacteriota > Thermoanaerobaculia > UBA2201 > UBA2201 > UBA2201. The sequence continues at coordinate 144,024 of DCUZ01000099.1, forward strand.
GGCCTTGATCGCTCCGTGGGGAGGCATCCTGGAGGAGAACCTGTCCTGCAGATTCACGGTCCCGCCGCCCGCCGGCCGGATCGTTCCCGCGCGCATCACCGGATGGGAGGGGGCTACCGCCCGCGCCGAAGTTGAAGTATAATAGCGGGGCATAACAGCGTCCGGAGGGACTATGTCAGGTCATAACAAGTGGTCCTCGATCAAGCACAAGAAGGGGAAGGCCGACGCCGCGCGCGGACGGGTCTTTTCCCGCCTCATCCGCGAGATCACCGTCGCCGCCAAGAACGGCGGGGGCGATGTCAACGGAAACGCCCGCCTGCGCGCCGCCGTCGGCGCGGCCAAGGCGGAGAACATGCCGGCCGACAACATCACCCGCGCCATCCAGAGGGGGACGGGTGAACTGCCCGGTGCCCAGTACGAGGAGATCCAGTACGAAGGGTACGGCATCGGCGGCGTGGCCGTGATGGTCGCCACCCTCACCGACAGCCGCAACCGCACCACCTCCGAAATCCGCCACATCTTCTCCCGCCACGGCGGCAACCTGGGAGAAAACGGGTGCGTCGCCTTCATGTTCCACAAGAAGGGGCTCATCTCCGTCCCGGCCGCGGGGGTGGAGGAGGAGAAGCTCTTCGACCTCGTCGTCAACGCCGGCGGGGACGATCTGGAGAAAGGGGACGAGGAGTTCGAGATCACCACCGCCCCCGAATCGTTCGAGCATGTGAAGGCCGCCCTGGAGGGGGCCAAGATCTCCATCGCCTCGGCCGAGATCTCGATGGTGCCGCAGAACTTCATCGGCCTGGACGCCAAGGAGGGGGACAAGGTGATGCGGCTCCTGGAGGCCCTCGAGGAGCACGACGACGTCCAGCACGTCTGGGCCAACGCCGAATTTCAGGGTTAGGACACCGTGCTCCTCCTGGGCGTCGACCCGGGGAGCCGCCGGGTGGGCCTCGGCCTCCTGCGCGTGGAGGAACGCCGCCTAACCTTCGTCGCCGCCCACATTCTGAAATTGCAGCCCCGCCTCCTGCCGGACCGCCTCGCCGTCCTGCTGGAGAACTGGGACGCCTACCTGGCCGAATGGCGGCCCGACCTCGTGGTGTTGGAAGACCAGTACTACGCGCAAAACGTCAAATCGCTCGTGGTCCTCTCCCGGGTCTCCGGCGCCCTGTTGGGCCATGCCCGGTGGCGGGGCTACCCGGTCGAGGCCTATCCCCCGGCGGTCATCAAGAAGACCGTCACCGGGACCGGGCAGGCGACGAAGGAGCAGGTGGAGTACATGGTCAAGCGCCGCCTGGGCCTCGCCGGAGACGCCCCGGCCGACGCCCTCGACGCCCTCGCCGCGGCGCTCTGTCACGCCCACGCCGCCGGGCTCTGTTGACGCCGCCTGCCGCCCCTCGCCTTCAGCCTGACGGCGGGCGGGGCCGGGCGGCGCACGGTCCGTTTTTCCGTGTGCTACAATTCGGATCAAGGAGGGCTGCCATGCGCATCCTCATTCCCGTCCTGATCCTTCTGTGGTCCGGGTTCTCCCCGCTCTGCGCGGCCACCTACCACATCCGCCTCGACGGCGGGACCGCCGAGCAGTGCACGGGCCTGGCCGACGCCCCCTACCCCGGCGCCGGCGGGGCCCAGCCGTGCGCCTGGGCCCACCCCTTCTGGGCCCTCGACGGGGAGGGGGCGTGGAAGATTTCCGGCGGAGACACCCTGCTCATCAGCCCCGGCTCCTTCCGGATGGGCTTCGGCGCTCCCAATACGGCGTGGTGCGACGCGGGGGGGGCTTTCGTCTGTGTTCTGCCCCCCCTTCCCTCCGGACCCTCGGCGTCGGTCCCCACCCGCCTCCTCGGCGCCGGTTGGGACGCGGGTTGTCCGAACGTTCCCGAGCTGTGGGGGACCGAGAGGTCCGACTGGGTGGTGAATCTGGCCGGCACCCGGAACGCGGTGGTGGGATGCCTGGAGATCACCGACCACTCCTCCTGCGTCGAATTCCACGCGGAGCCGGCGGCGGCCTGCGAGCGCGACGCCCCCCCGTTCGGTGATTGGGCCTCGGTGGGGCTCTACGCCGAGGACGCCTCCAACATCGTCCTGCGGGACCTCGACATCCACGGCCTGGCCAACGCCTGCGTCTGGGCGGGCCGCTTGACCGACTGGTCCGTGGAGAGGGTCCGGACGGCCGGGTGCGGCTGGGCCGGATGGAACGGGGACGTGGGGGAGGACTCCTCCAACGGCGGCACCCTGGCCTTCAAAGGCTGGACCGTCGAGTGGAACGGGTGCACGGAGACCTGGCCGGGGGAACAGCCCGACCATTGCTGGGCCCAGCTCGCCGGAGGGTATGGCGATGGAGCGGGGTTCGCCCGCACCGGCGGCCATTGGATCATCGAGGACAGTGTCTTCCGGAACAACACCTCGGACGGCCTGGACCTCCTCTACGTCGGGGTGGACCACCCGGGCACGATGGTGGAGATCCGCGACACCGCGGCCTACGGGAACGCCGGGAACCAGATGAAGGTGGGGGGCGACTCCACCCTCACCAACGTCCTCGCCGTGGGAAACTGCGGCTATTTTCACGGCCAGTCCTTCGCCGGGGCGATGGGGGGGGCGGACGACGGCGACCATTGCCGGGCGGGGGGGGCGGCCCTCTCCATCAACCTGGGGCAGGGCGACACCTCCACGGTGATGAACGCCACCGTCACCGGCCAGGGATGGGCGATGATCGAAGCGCAGTGCCAGACGCTCGATTTTCCCGACCAGCCCCCCTGCGACGGCGATGAATCGGTGAAGGTGACCAACGGCGTCTTTCACGGCCACGAGATCTTCGGGCGGGAGGACGGGCGGCTGGCCGACTTCATCGGCGACGACGACCCTGCCGGATTCGTGGCGGGGAGCACCGACTACAACATCCTCCACAACCTCCAGAACCACCTGCCGGCGGGCCCCCACGATCTCGCGGCGGACCCCCTGCTGGTGAATCCCGCCCTCGCCGCCTTCGACGGCCATTTGAAGGCCGGGAGCCCCGCCATCGATTCCGGGACGCCGCTGGGGGCCCCGGGAGCCGACCTGGACGGACGGACGCGTCCCCAGGGGGCCGGCGTGGACCGGGGGGCCTATGAATTTCAGGGCGGCGCGGAGGGGCAACGCTGGTTCATCCCCGCCGCGGCCCGCATCACGGGGGCGGCGGGGTCCAACTGGGTGGGCGATTTGACGGTCTTCAATCCCGACATCACGGAGGGGGGGACGGTCGCGTTTCACTACACCCCGTCCGGCCAGGACGGGACGGCGACGCCCTATGTCCACGGGGTCACCCTCGAAGGGGGACAGGCCGCCTTCGAATCGAATGTGCTGGAGCGCTGGTTCGGCCTTTACGGCAGCGCGGGTTCGCTGAGGTTGGAGAGCCGCCTCCCGGTCCTTCTCGCCACGTCCCGCATCTACAACGACCAGGGGACGGCGGGGACCTTCGGGCAGTCCGTCCCCGGGTTTAGGGAGGCGGAGGCGATCACCTCGGCGGAGAAGGGGTACCTCCTGGGGTTGGTCCAGGGGGAGAGGGCCCGCACCAACATCGGGCTGGCGGAGGCCTCGGGGACCGGGACGACCGTGAAACTGGCCTTCTTTTCGAGGAGCGGGGACTGGCTCGGCTCGACCACGCTGACTGTGCCGCCCTATTCATGGATCCAGAAGAATCTCGCCGAACTGGGGCAGGCCTCCGCAGACGAACTGTACGCGACGGTGTCCGTTTCCGGTCCGGGGGCGGTCTTCGCCTACGCCTCCATGGCCGACTGGGCCACCAGCGACGCCGTCTTCGTCCCGGCCCGGCGGGCCTCCGAGGCGCTCCAGCAGACCCTCCAGCTCTTTCCCGTCGTGGCCCGCACCGAGGGGGCCTTCGACACCCACTGGCGCACCGACCTGAGGCTCCTCAACCCCGGGGCTCAGGCGCAGGGGGTCACCCTGACCCTTACCCTGCCCGGAGGGGCGCACACCGCGGAGCTCATCCTTCCCGCGGCAAGCATGCGGGCCATCCACGACGTCGTCGGGTCGCTCTTTCCCCAAATCACCCAGAATGTCTCCGGAGGCCTGCGGGTCCAGTCGTCCCGGGGCCTCCTCCTGGCGGGCCGCGTCTACAACGACCAGGGGGAGGAGGGGACCTACGGACAGTTCCTCCCCGGCGCGGCGGCCGCCGACATGCTGGCCGTCGGGGAGGAGGGGCACCTCCTCCACCTGGCCCACACCGATGCGTTCCGCTGCAACGTGGGGTTCACCGATTTCTCCGGGGCCGGGGCGAAGGTCCAGGTCGGCCTCCTCTCCCTCGACGGCGCGCTCCTGAAGGCCGAAACCTGGGACGTGGGGCCGAACCGCAACCTCCAGGTGGACCGCATCTTCGAACAGTTGGGCGTGCAAGGACAGCACCCGGCGGCCCGGGCGACCGTCCGGGTGCTCTCGGGCGGACCCGTGTACGCCTACGCCTCCGTGGCGGACAACGCCACGGGCGACGCCATCTTCATCCCGGCGCGCAAGGTGCCGTAGACCGTAGACCGTAGACCGTAGACCGTAGACCGTAGTCCGTAGACCGTAGTCCGTAGTCCGTAGTCCGTAGACCGTAGACCGTAGACCGTAGACCGTAGACCGTAAGCCGCGGACGGCGGCGCGCTCCCGCTTTCAATGGGTCGCGGCGCGCGCTGCGGCAAGGGTTCAAAACGAATCCATCAGCAGGCCCGCCAGGCTGCGGGTCCACCCCACCAGGATAGGTTCCGTGAGGTTGTGGGAGCGGGCGAAGTCGGCTTCGAAGAGCTCGGCGCGCACCATCTCGACCAGCGCCGGGTCCGAGGTGGCCAGGTCGATCTCCTGGTTGAACCGGAAACTGAGGTTGTTGAAATTCGCCGAGCCCAGGCAGGCCCAGCCGTCGGCGACGAGCGCCTTGACGTGCGTCATGCCGGGATAGAGATAGACGCGGACGCCGTGGGCCAGGAGGTAGTTGGCCCGGTCGATGTTGGTCTCGTCCGTGTCGAGGAAATCGGTGACCGAGGGGAAGACCACCCTCGTGTCCACGCCGCGCCCCCGCGCCCGGGCCAGCGCCGCCGTCACCTCGTGGTCCACCAGGTAGGGGTTCTCCAGGTAGACGACGCGCCGGGCCCGTTCGATGGCCTCCAGCACCGCCTGACGGATCTCCTTGGCGCCGGTCCGGGTGTAGAGGCGCCGCAGGCGGGGAAGGCCGGTGCAGTCGCCCGCGCGGGGCCGCTTCCCGAACAGGGTCGCGGAGCCGTAGGCCAGGTCGCCCAGGGGGCCCGCGTGGGCCCAGGCGAGGGCGAAGTCCCGCTCCAGGGCGGCCACCACGGGGCCGCGCGCCTCCAGCATCAGGTCGTGCCACTCATGGCGGTACTCCCGCCCGATGTTCATCCCGCCGAGATAGGCCCACTCCCCGTCCACGAGGAAGAGTTTGGAGTGTTCGGCGGAGAACCAGGGGTTGAGGAAGAGGCGGACCTTTACCCGGGAGTCCTTCTTCAGATGGCCCGCGATGGTCGTCGGCGGCTCGAACCCCTCCGCGACGGGGGTGGTGGCCTGCGTGTTGCCGGAGGCGTTGGAACTCATCCGGTCCAGGACCACCTTCACCTCCACCTCCTTCGACCGTTCCCGCAGGATGTCCGCCACCTCCACCGCCACGTCGTCCCGGTCGAAGATGCCCACCAGGAGGTGGATGCTCTTGCGCGCCCCCCTCAGCCGCTCGGCGAAGGCGGGGAAGAAGTCCTCGCCTCCGATCAGGAGGCGGAAGGTGCCGCAGTCGGCCGCGCGGCCGGTGATCCGGTCGAGGCGCGCCTCCCAGGCGGCGGGGTCCATGGGGGGGCCGGCGTACAGCGGCGGCGGGGCGTCGGGGAGGTCGGGCATCCCCAGGGCGAACGGGTAGGTGATCCCCTGGACGAGGACGTTGAGGAGGCGGCCCAGGGAGGAGATGGGATTCTTGAGCAGGGCCAGGACATGGCTTTCGAAGAGGAGGGAGGCGCCCGACCGGGCGGAGGAGAGGATGCCGGGCCCCTTCCCGGTCTTGGTCAGGGTCCGGGGGGCGAAGAGAAGCACCCCTTCCCGGCGGTCCCGGTCCAGGAGAACGAAGGGGACCAGCCCCTCCGGCCGCAGATCGGCGAGGGCGAAAAGCCGCAGAGGGGGGCCACCGGCGGCCATCTCCTCCTCCAAGAGGGCGGTCATGGCGTTGGCGAGGTCGCGGTGGGTGACCTTGACGACGGGATGGGGCGGCGCCTCCCCCGGCGCCGCCTTGCGAAGGGTTCCGTCCTCCTCCCTGACCAGGACCGCCTCGCGCCCTCCCAGGCGGAAGAGGGCGGCTCCCCCGGGGGAGGCGGGCACGAGGCGCTCGGCCGCGGAGCGGGCCATGTTGACCCACGCATCCTTTCCGAAGATCTCGGCCTCGCGCCAGGCGCGCGCGGTCCGTTCCAGGTTGGGAGGGGTCGGGTCCACCTTCAGTTCGGCCAACCGGTAGGCGTAGACCCTCCCGCCGCTCCCCAACCGCGACCATTCGGCCTTGAACGTCCGCGCCCGGTCCCCGGTCCCGGCAAAGATCCGGATGTCGTTCCCCTTGACGAAGGCCCGCACGGGGGCGCCGGGGCCCGTCTCCCGAAGCGCCTGGACGGTGTGGTAATCGCGGCCCGTGGCGCAGGCCGTCAGCGCCAGCAGGGCCGCGAGAACGCCCCCGCGGCGCCGCCATCGTGCCCGGGCCGGGGCGGAGCCCGCCTGGCGACGGCGTTCCAAGTTCCAGGTTCCAGGTTGAGGGTTCCGCCCTTGCCGCCCTTGGGAACCGGCATTTGAAACTTGAAGCCGCTCCATGATCACTGGAGCAGTCGCCTCCGCTCGTCCGCCCATGCCTCGACCGCCTCCGCCTCCGCCCGCTCGAAGGCGCGGAGGAGCCGGCGGGTGAGGGGGCCCATCCGGCGGGAGATCCGGGTTCCGTCCACCGTGAAGACCGGCATCACCCCGGTCAGCGTCCCGGAAACGAACGCTTCGTCCCAGGTCGTCATCTCGGCCAGGCGCGGCGCGCGCTCGGACCAGCGGATCCTCTCCTCCCGGGCGATGCCTTTCAGCAGGGTGCGCGTCACCCCCTTGAGGATGGATCCGCCCAAGGGGTGGGTGAAGACGGTGCCGTCCCTGACGGCATAGAAGTTGGTGCTTCCCGCCTCGGTGAACCGGCCACGGGCGTCGTGGAACACCACCTCGTCGGCCCCGCGGTCGCGGGCTTCCATCTTGCACAGGATGGCTCCCATCAGCGAGGTGGCCTTGATGTCGCACCGGCTCCAGCGGATGTCGCGGACGGCGTGGAGGGCGTAGCCCTTTTCACGCTCCGAGGGCGTGTGGAAATGATAATCCTGGAGGAACAGCATGACCGTGGGCTTCAGGCCCGCGGGGGGGAGGTGGCTCCGGGGGTGGGCGCCCCGGGAGACCTCCAGGTAGAGGGAACCGCTCTTCCCTTTCTGGGCATCCAGATAGCTTAGGACCTGCCTCGCCAGGCGGGGGGGCGCGGGAATCCGCGCCTCCCGCAGGGAGTTGTCCAACCGGACCAGATGGTGCCGGAAGAAGAGCGGAACCCCGCGGTCCACCTTGATCACCTCGTAGACCGCGTCCCCGAAGAGGAAGCCCCGGTCCATGGCCGAAACCGCGGCCTCCCGCGCGGGGACGATCTTTCCGTTGACATAAACGAGCGGCATGGAACTCATTATAAATCACTTCGGAGAAGGGCGTTCGGAAAGTGACGGCTGCGACCTGCCGGGTGGGCGGGGGCATTGACCAGGTCCTCCGCCTGCGGCTTCATTCCCCACCCACGGCCTGCGGCCATCGGCCGCCTCCCATCATCCAAGCCGCAGGGGTGGGGGTGCCCCTCCTCGAGAAGGAGGGGTAGGGGAGATTTGGGAGGGGGGAGCCAAGCGAAACAAAATCCCCCTCGATCCCCCCTTAAAAGGGGGGACGGCCCCGCCCTCCCGGCGTCATGGCGGGCTCCTCCCCGGATGCGGGCTGCGGTCTGCGGCCATCTGCCGCCTCTCATCATCCGAGCCGCAGGGGTGGGGGTGCCCCTCCTTGATAAGGAGGGGTAGGGGAGATTTGGGAGGGGGGAGCCAAGCGAAACAAAATCCCCCTCGATCCCCCCTTAAAAGGGGGGACGGCCCCGCCCTCCCGGCGTCACGGCGGGTTCCTCCCCGGATGTGGCCTGCAGAGTCGGCCCCACATTCCCCAACGAAGTTCACGCCGAGCGGGAGGGTGGGGGCGCTGAACCTTATTTGTGATTTTTCCCACAATAAAGGGTATAATAAGCGGTTCTTTTCCATCAATCCCTCAAGGAGGCACCGTATGGGTCGCAAAATGGTGACGATCGACGGCAACGAAGCCGCCGCATACGTCGCGCACAAACTGAGCGAGGTCATTGCCATCTACCCGATCACCCCCTCGTCCACCATGGGCGAATGGGCGGACGAGTGGTCCGCCAAAGGGGTGAAGAACCTCTGGGGGACCGTTCCCAGCGTCACCGAGATGCAGTCGGAGGGGGGTGCGGCCGGTGCCGTCCACGGGGCGATCCAGACGGGGGCGCTGACCACCACCTTCACTGCCTCCCAGGGGCTCCTCCTCATGATCCCCAACATGCACAAGATCGCCGGTGAACTCACCCCCACGGTCTTCCACGTCTCCGCCCGCACGGTCGCCACCCACGCCCTCTCCATCTTCGGCGACCACAGCGATGTCATGGACTGCCGCGCCACCGGCTGGGCCCTGCTGGCTTCCGGGAGCGTCCAGGAGGTCATGGACCTGGCCTGTATCGCCCACGCCGCCACCCTCCGGACCCGCGTCCCCGTCCTCCACTTTTTCGACGGTTTCCGCACCTCCTCCGAAGTGCAGAAGATCGAGCAGTTGAACGAAGATGATTTCAAGGCCCTGGTGGACGACGACCTGGTGCGCGCCCACCGGGTCCGCGGTCTCAATCCCGACCGCCCCGTCCTGCGCGGCACCGCCCAGAACCCGGACCACTTCTTCCAGGCGCGCGAAGCGCATAACCCCTTCTACGCCGCCTGCGTGGGCCTCGTCCAGGAGACCATGGACCGGTTCGCCAAGGTCGTCGGCCGGAAGTACCGCCTGTTCGACTACGTCGGGGCCCCCGATGCGGAGCGCGTCATCGTCATCATGGGCTCGGGCGCCGAGACGGCCCACGAAACGATGGACTACCTCACCGCCAAGGGTGAGAAGGTCGGGGTGCTGAAAGTGCGCCTCTACCGCCCCTTCTCCATCGACCACTTCGTCAAGGCCCTGCCCCCCACCGTCAAGGCCATCGCGGTCCTCGACAGGACCAAGGAGCCCGGCGCCGGCGGCGAGCCCCTGCACCTGGACGTGGCCCACGCCCTCGTGGAGGGGATCGCCAACGGCACGGCGCCCTTCAAGAAGATGCCCCGCCTGGTGGGCGGCCGGTTCGGCCTCTCCTCCAAGGAGTTCACCCCCGCCATGGTCAAGGCGGTGTTCGACAACCTCAAGAAGCGCCAGCCCAGGAACCACTTCACCGTGGGGATCGAGGACGACGTCACCCATCTCTCCCTCCCCTACGATCCCGACTTCTCGGTCGAGGGCGACGACGTCTTCCGCGGCCTCTTCTACGGCCTCGGGGCCGACGGCACCGTGGGGGCCAACAAGAACTCAATCAAGATCATCGGCGGCGAGACCGACAACTGGGCCCAGGGTTACTTCGTCTACGACTCCAAGAAGTCGGGCGGGGTCACCGTCTCCCACCTCCGCTTCGGCAAGAACCCCATCCGCAGCATCTACCTGGTGAACAAGGCCAAGTTCATCGCCTGCCACCAGTGGGTGTTCCTGGAGAAGTACGACATGCTGGATGCCGCCGTCGAGGGGGCCACCTTCCTCCTCAACAGCCCGTACGGTCGTGACGAGGTCTGGGACAAGCTCCCGCGCGAGGTCCAGAAGGCCATCATCGCCAAGAAACTGCGCTTCTACGTCATCGATGCCTTCGAGGTGGCCCGGAAGACCGGGATGGGCGGCCGCATCAACAGCATCATGCAGACCTGCTTCTTCGGCATCTCCAACATCCTCCCGCGCGAGGAGGCCATCGCCGCCATCAAGGGTGCCATCAAGAAGACCTACGGCCTCAAGGGAGACCAGGTGGTCAAGATGAACTGGGACGCCGTGGACCAGACCATGGCCCACCTGCAGGAGGTGGCGGTCCCCGACAAGGCCACCAGCCGGATCAAGAAGCCCCCCATCGTTTCCGAGGACGCCCCCGAGTTCGTCAAGATCGTCACGGGGAAGATCACCGAGATGAAGGGCGACGAGCTCCCCGTCTCCGTGTTCCCGCCCGACGGCACCTTCCCCACCGCCACCACGCAGTGGGAGAAGCGCAACATCGCCCTGGAGATCCCGGTGTGGGAGAGTGACCTGTGCATCCAGTGCGGCAAGTGCTCCCTGGTCTGCCCCCACGCCGCCATCCGCTGCAAGGTGTACGATCCCAAGCACCTCGCCGGCGCCCCCAAGACCTTCAAGTCCATGGACTGGAAGGGCGCCGAGTACCCGGGGTGGAAATACACCCTCCAGACGGCCCCCGAGGACTGCACCGGCTGCGGCATCTGCGTGGAGGCCTGTCCCGTCAAGAGCAAGGAGGAGGCCAAGAAGCGGGCCATCAACATGGCGCCCCAGATGCCCCTTCGGGTCCCCGAGCGCGAGAATTACAAGTTCTTCCTCGCCCTCCCCGAGGTGGACCGCTCCAAGGTGAAGGTCAACACCGTCAAGGGGAGCCAGCTCCTCCAGCCCCTCTTCGAATACTCCGGCGCCTGCGGCGGATGCGGCGAGACCCCCTACGTTAAGCTCCTCACCCAGCTCTTCGGCGACCGCGCCATCATCGCCAACGCCACCGGGTGCTCCTCCATCTACGGCGCCAACCTCCCCACCACCCCCTATTGCGTGAACCCGCAGGGTCGGGGGCCGGCGTGGAACAACTCCCTCTTCGAGGACAACGCCGAGTTCGGGATGGGTTACCGCCTCACCCTGGACAAGCAAGGTGAGTTCGCCCGCGAACTGCTCCCCACATTCGCCTCCAAGCTCGGCGATGCCCTGGTGGACGGCCTGCTCAAGGCCGACCAGGGGGACGAGGCCGGGATCGCGGCCCAGCGCGCGCGGGTGGCCGAATTGAAGAAGAAGCTCGAACAGGACCCCTCCACCGAGGCCAAGCATCTCGCCTCCCTCGCCGACGCCCTGGTCAAGCGGAGCGTCTGGATCGTCGGCGGCGACGGCTGGGCATATGATATCGGCTACGGCGGGCTTGATCATGTGCTCGCGACCGGCCGCAATGTCAATGTTCTTGTGGTTGACACCGGTGTATATTCAAATACCGGCGGCCAATCCTCCAAAGCCACTCCCCGCGCTGCTGTGGCTAAATTTGCCGCAAATGGCAAGAGCCTGCCGCGTAAAGACCTGGGTATGATCGCCATGACCTACGGCTACATCTACACCGCTCAGGTGGCAATGGGCGCCAGCGATATGCAGACGCTGCGTGCTTTCCGCGAAGCTGATGCCTATGACGGGCCATCGCTCATCATTGCCTATTCGCACTGCATCAACCAGGGCATCAATATGCGGCTCGGTCTGAACCAGCAGGATCTGGCGGTAAAGTCCGGCGTCTGGCCGATGTACCGCTACAACCCCGATCTGATCAAGGAAGGCAAAAATCCGCTGCAGCTCGACTACAAAGAGCCCAGCATACCCGTGAAAGATTTTGCCTACAACGAAACCCGCTTCAGCATGCTGGTACAATCCAATGAAGAGCGTGCGGAAGAACTGCTCAAGCTGGCGCAGGGCGACGCACTAAAAAGCTGGCAGAAATACAGCCAGATGGCAGCCCTCTCTTATGGCGAGGCGCAGCCGAAAGAATAATTGCAGACATGCGGATGCCAGCTGGCATCCGCATGATTTTTATAAAGGAAAGGTAAAGAATGGCAGATCTCAGGACAAAGTATCTCGGTTTGGAATTGAACTCACCGCTGGTTGCATCGGCATCGGCTCTTTCAAAAAAGCTGGAACGCATCAAGCAAATGGAAGATGCTGGTTTGGGTGCAGTGGTGCTTTACTCGCTGTTCGAAGAACAGATCATCCACGATTCTCTCGCACTGGATCATTATCTGACGCGCGGTACAGAATCTTTCGCTGAAGCCATCACGTATTTTCCTGAACTGGAAACTTATAATACCGGACCGGAGAATTACCTTAAACTTATCAGCCAGGCCAAGGAAGCGGTGAAGATCCCGATTATCGGCAGCCTGAACGGTGTTTCACCCGGCGGCTGGATAAAATACGCCAAAATGATCGAAGAAGCTGGCGCGGATGCACTGGAACTGAATCTGTATTTCGTCACCACTGATCCCAAATTGTCAGCTGCCGAATTGGAACAAGCCAAACTTCAACTGATTGAAGATGTCCATAGGTCCATCAAAATTCCTCTGGCAGTCAAACTCAGCCCTTTCTTTACCAGCCTGCCTCAGTTTGCCGCGAGCGCGGTCAGCGCCGGTGCAAAAGGCCTGGTGCTGTTTAACCGTTTCTACCAGCCGAATCTGGATATCCTTAAGCTTGAGGTCGTGCCCGAACTGGAATTAAGCGACTCCTCTGACCTGCTGCTGCCGATGCGCTGGATCGCCATTCTGTTTGACCGAGTTCAAGTGGATTACGCACTGACCAGCGGCGTGCATACCGCCGAGGATATGGTCAAAGCCATAATGGCCGGTGCAAGCGTTGCCATGTCAGCCTCTGAACTGGTGAAGAACGGCATCGCGCGCGCGAAGACCATGCTTGAGGAATTCAATCAGTGGATGGATGACTACGATTACAGGTCTGTCGAACAGATGCGCGGTGTTCTGAGCCAGAAATCCGTGGCTGAGCCGGACGCTTTTGAGAGGGCAAATTACATGAAAGCTCTCACGCTGTATGACAACAGCATCATGTACACCAGATAGAAAAATCCCCGGATTACTGAACTGAACCCATAAAACAGGAC
>DCUZ01000061.1:0-2066 GCA_002327305.1 Holophagales bacterium UBA2201
GAGTTTTTCGCCAGTTTCAAAGTGCCGGTGTACTGGAGGGCGGGCGGGGGGTAGAAGCGCTCGGCGTACGCCGGCATGCCGTGCCGGGGCGGGGAACGCCAAAACGGCCGGCAGGGCGGCGCTCAGTGGCAGAAGCTTGGACAGGCGTGGATCCCACCGGCGGCAATGGGATCGTGTTCGGGCCTCGCCGGGCAATCGGCCGCCAGTCGGTCGGCCAGGGCGTGGTACTTCTCGTGCGTCCCTTCGCCCATCTCCGACTCCACCCGTTCGAACGCCTCGAGCAGGGCCTGCTGGTCCTCGGGGGAAAAGGTGGTGTCGGCCATGGGGTAGAGGATGGTGTCCTCCTTGGCGATGTGGCCGCGGAGCAGGCCCGCGTAGGCGGCCAGGTTCTCCTTGACGATCGAGACGTCCGGCGCGCCGTCGCCCTTCTCCAGTTCCAGGGCCACGGCCCGGACGAAGGCCCGCCCCTGGTCGTGCTCGGCCATCATCACCGCCAGGGGGCCGAAATCGAAGGAAAAGCCCCGCTCGGCCATGAGGGCGAAGAGCTGGTTCTCCTCCTTGCCGTGGTGGCAGCGGTCGGCGAAGGTGCGGATGAAATCGACGATCTCCGCCAATTCCGCGGGGTCGACGGGGGCTTCCGGCGCGGCAATCTGCTCCACGCGGTTCAGGACCTTCAAAATGATCTGGTGTTCGTGCCTCAGGATCTCGGTGGGCGTCATGGCCACCTCCTAGTAAGGATTCCTAACTTGCTAACCTTTCACGGAGGCCCTTTATTCCCGGATGCCGGGGCGGGCGGCGGCCACGGCACGAGGTGGACCGCAACGGGATGATCATATCGTCGCAGGGAGGGAGCCGCCCCCCCCGGTCAGGCGATCCACTGAAAGGTGGCGTAACGGTATAAAAAATAGATCTGCGCGGACGCGGACAGGGCGAGGGCGGCCCAGAAGGCGCGGCGGGGGAGCCAGCCGGTCCAATAGATAAACAACGGGAACGCCGGGAGGAGAAGGCGCTGGAAGGAAAGGAGCGAGGAGCAAAGGGGGACGAGGACGGCGACCCAGCCCCAGAGGTTCCATTCCAGCGGAAGTTTCGTTTTGCGCGGACCCAGCGCCAGGGTCGCCATGGACAGGAGGGCCAGCGCCAGGTCCAGGTGGCCCCCTTTCCAGGAGAACCATCCCTTTGGCTCCCAGCGGAAATATTCGATCAGGAAGCGCCATGGGCCGGTGGCCATCCCGCGCGAGAGGGACTGGCGTTCAAAGAAGGGTTCCAGCCCCCCGAGGGCGGCGTGGAAGACGAGCAGGAGGAGCCCCAGGCCGAGGGCCCAGGCGGCCAGGGCTCGGACCCGCATTCCCCACGGCCTGCGGGCGAAGGCCAGGCTCGCGGGGAGGAAGAGGCCCAGCGGCCGGGTGATGACGGCGAGGGCGAGGGCAGGCAACCCTTCCGTGAAGTTCTTTTGCATGGCCAGAAACCCCAGGCACAGGAATCCCAAGAAGAACCCCTCCGAGAAGGGCAGGGAGAGGAACAGGGAGGAGGGGAAGAAGAGGAGGAGCAGGGCGGCGCGGAAGGCCGTGTCCTCGTCGAGGGCCGAGCGGGCGAGGAGGAAGAGGCCGGCCACGGCCAGCCAGCCGCCGAGCAGTCCCGCCAGAATGCCCGCAATTTCGTAGGTGCCGGCGAGCGGCTTCAGGGCTTGGATGGCGTAGGGGAAGAGGGGGAAGAAGCCGGCCGAAAACGGGACGGCGCCAAACTTCTGGTCCTCCAGATGCCCGCGGGTGGAGGTGTAGCCGAATTCGGCGATCTCGAGATACCAGCAGGCGTCCCATCGGTAGAGGGCTTCGATCCACGCGGGATTGCTCCGCTCCAGGTGGAGGTTGCCCTCCCAATTCTCCCTGACGTATCCCGAAGAGGAGAGGAACACCCCGGCCAGGAATAGAAGGATCAGGCGGGAGGCAACATAGGCGGAGGTGAGGATGAGCAGGGGTTTCTTCATGGGATCCGCGTCAGTTTCGAGTTACGAGTTGCGAGTTGCGAGTTAGGGGATCGTCCAGGTTTTTGAACTCGAAACCCGAAAC
>DCUZ01000061.1:2079-17271 GCA_002327305.1 Holophagales bacterium UBA2201
CCACCCCGTACGCCAGCGGCAGGAGGAGGTCCATCTTCCGTCCGAGCAGTTTGGCGTTGAGGGCGTCCCACTCGGGGTCGGAGGTACCGTCCTCCATCGCCCGGTCCAGCGCCGGCGAGAAGCCGTGTCCGCGCAGGGCCGAGTCCAGGCCCTCCATGGTGAAGGTGTGGATCCCGGAACCATCGTGCATCCGCTTGAATGCCTCCCCGTCGGCGCCGCGGGTCTCGCCGATCAGCGGCTCGGCCAGGAGCACCAGCGGTGACCCGGGAGCGAGGACCCGGCGGGCCTCGGTCAGGAAGGCGTCGAGGTCGCGGACCCACAGCAGGGCGTAATGGAGGAAGAGGGCGTCCAGGGCGCCACCTCTGAAGGGAAGCCGTTCCCCCATGCCCCCGAGGGCGCGCCTCAGGCCGGGGAAGAGGCCCGGATCGATTCCCGCGGCCAGCGGCACCTTCTCCTGGAGTTCGCGCAAGACCGCGCCGCTCCCGCACCCCACCTCCAGCACCCGCGACCTGTGGCCGAGGCCGATGGCGCGGTAGCAGTGGAGCCGCAGAGGGCGCGACCGCGCCGCCTGCAGGTCGAGATAGCGGGCCGCCTCGGCGACGGTTAGGTTGGGAAAAATATCAGACATCGGAAACACTGACGCTGGGAAGCTGGGAGGCAAGGATGCTGGGAGGCTTCCCCCTCCCGCTCATGGGAGCCGGCATTCGCCTCCTGGCCTCCTGGCTTCCTGGCTTCCTGGCCGTCACGATCCCGACGCGCTTTCCCGGCAGAAGAGGACCTTGTTCTCGAGATAGAGCGGACAGCCGCCGCCGCACATCTCCAGGTCCGCGCAGGCGTAGCACTTTTCCATCAGGTACGAGCGCGCGCGGATCGATCGGCACAGGGGATGGTCCCAGATGGCGGGCCAGGGGTCCTTCAGGAGGTTGCCCACCGGCTGGTACCAACTCTGGCACGGGAGGACATCGCCGTTGGGCTCGGCGCACATGGCGTACTTGGCCGCCGAGCACTGCTTCAGCCCCACGCCCAGATTGACGGGGTGCACCTCGCAGTACTGGGTCGGGGTGTACCAGATGAACCGCAGCATGTAGGTCTCCGCCGCGCGCTTGACCCGCTCCAATGCCTGGATGAGGGCCGCGGCGTCCAGCTCCAGTTCCTTCTGGGGCCGGCTCCCGGTGTGGATGATGCCGTTGCAGGCGAACGATTTCATCCCCAGCGAGGCGATGAATCCGACGGTCTCGGCGATGCCGGGGGCGTTCTTCGCCGTCAGCGTGGTGTTGGTGATGGTGTAGAGCCCCTCGTCGAGGCAGTGGCGGATCCCCAGCACGGTCTGGTCGAAGGCGCCGGGGGCCCCCACCATGGCGTCGTGGACCTTCTCGTTGTGCGACTCCAGGGTCACCTGCACATGGTCGAGGCCGCACTCCTTGAGTTTCCGCACGAACGCACGGTCGGCCAGGCGGCGACCGTTGGTCTGGAGGCCGGTGATGAACCCCAATTCCTCCGCGGCCTGGATGAGGTCGGGCAGGTCGTCACGCAGGGTGGGCTCGCCGCCGGTGAAGGTGAGATGGGGAATCCCGGCGTCCCACAGCGTGCGGAATGCCTTGATCCATTCCGCCGTCTCCAACTCCGGCACGTCGCGCCCCGCCAGGTTGTAGCAGTGGGCGCACCCCACGTTGCACCGGTAGGTCAGCGCCAGGTCCATCCGGAGGGGGGCCGAGGACTGGTACTGGAACGGAGGGATCACCTCGGCGTCGAGATAGGTGATGGGACACACCTGGTCGGTGGCGGCGAGGACTTTCACCGTCTCGAGGGTCTTGGCGATGTCCTCCCGGAGGAACTCCAATTTGACCTTGTAGCGCCGGTGCATCGCGCGGAGGATGGAATCGGGGTCCTCGTTGTCGAGGTGCCGCTTGACGATCTCCGCCGCCGTGGGGTTGAGGTGGAGGATCTTGGAGGCGTTGATGGTGAGGATGCCTCTCCCATCGGGCTCGATGCGCAGGTGGAGCCGGGTGACGGCGTCCCCCTCGCGGACGACAGCGTGGGTGAGGCCGGGGGCGACGGGTTTATACCGCCGGAAGAAGTTGATCATCGGCCGCCTCCGGCGCAGGCGCAGGCGCATCCGGCGCAGGCACACGCGCAGGCACACCCTCCGCCGCCGCCTCCGGAACGGCCGCCGCCCCCGGAGGAGACGGGGACGGGGTTGGTGCGGCCGGTCACCTTCTGGGCCAGGGAGGAGACGCTCCCGACGATGTTGTTGGCCATCCCCTCGACGCCGGAGGCCATCTGGTGGGCGAAGTCGCGGCCGGGGATGGAACCGCCGGTCCCGGCGCCGGCGGGCGTCTGCCGGTGGGTGGGCCGGTAGTGCCCCCACCAGCCCGGGAGGACGACGGCGCGGCCGCCCATCACCTCGGGCAGTTTCCTGTCGGCCTCCTTGTCCAGGAGGAGGTAGTCGAACCCCTCCTGCCAGTCGCTGCCCTTCATCTGCTCCCACGCCTTGGCGATGATGCTCTGGTAGTACGCCAGGGTTTTCTTCCGATTGAACCCCTTCATCGCGTCTCGCGTCCGGGTGATGAGTTTCACCATCACCTCCTCCGCCTCCTTGGGGGAGACGGTCTGATCGTCCTGGATGGACTTCAGGAACTCGGCCTCGTAGACGGCCAGGTCGCCGGGCGCCTCGAGGGGCTCGATGCGCAGGGGCTTCTCCGAGACAATCCTCGCCCGCCCTTTTTTGATCAGGCCGAAGAGAATGGCGGCGAGGACCTTGTTGACCGGCAGTTCCATCAGGCAGGCCACCTCGGGGACCGTGAGGCCGCGCTTGACCTCCACCCCCTCCACCCCGATGGTGGCGGGGAGGTACTTCAATTTGCGCTTGTGGGACGCGACGACGCCCAGGGTGATGAGGCCGCCGATGGCGAGGAAGAAACAGCAGGGGATGGAGCCGGCGATGAAGCCGCCCAGGGCGGCGAAGAAGCGCGCGACCTTGCCCGGCGGCTCCTGGATGTTGACGACATATTGGGCCGGGAGGGAGGCTCCGAAGGTGTACTGGATGGAGGGCTTTCCGTCGAACTCGTAGAGGTAGACCACTCCGCCGTCGTCCCGCCAGACGCTCGACGGCTCCGTCTTGTGGTAGCGGGGCTCGTCGGGACCCATGGCGGAGGGGAAATGGAAATGGACCCTGTACCGGGTCGTCCCCGAGGCGAAACCTCCCCCGAACCAGGTGGGGGAGAACCGGACGGAGGCGTAGGCCTTGTCGTCGTCGTCCCGGTAGAGCATCCCGTCCTGGAGGATGCTGAAGGTGAGGGTGCCCGTGGCGCCGCCCGGCAGGGCCTCCACCGGTTTGACCTCCACCCCGATGGAGATGTAGGAGCTGGGGGCGATGGAGGCCACCGGCCTGCCGTCAAAAGAGGCCTCGGCGGTGTTCAGCCGGTAGCGCTTGTTGGGCAGGCCCACATCCACAACATCGATGGGATCGCCCTGGTTGGCGAAGGTGATGGCATATTCAATGCGGCACGCCCCGTCGGCCTGGACGAAGACGTGGGACTCGTTCAACGGCACCTGGAAGGCGTAATTCTGCGCCGGGAGGAAACCGGCGGCCCCAAGCAGGCACAGCATGGCGGGCAGGATTTTTCTCATAAACTAATCATAGCAAAAAAGCAGGCGGGCAGGAAGGCAGGCAGCAGGCGGCAGGGCAGACGGGAACCCCTTCTCTCCCTATTGGGGCCGACGACCTGCGGGAGGGTCTGCACGCGGGTTCAAGACGAGAGCAACCCTCCCCTTGTCCGGCTTCCGGCTTCCGCCTACCGGCTACCGCCCTTGATCAGTTCCTTCAATTGGTCCCGCGCGCGGACGGCCTCTTCCCGGACGGCGGGATCGGAACAGCGGGCCGCGCTGTGTTCCAGCACCCTCAGCGCCCCCCCCTCGTCGCCGCGGTCCAGCAGGATCCCCACGAGGGCGCGGGCGTGGTCGAGGGTGTCCGGGTCGCGCCGCACCGCCTCCCACAGGAGGTCCACCATCCTCGCAGGCAGGGCCGGTGCGGCCCGGGCCAAAACCTCCGCGCCCGCGCGCCGCATCAGCGGTCCTCCGGGGACGGGGAACAGGGCCGCGGCTTCGGCGGGACGCCCGGTTTCCACGAGGAAAAGGCCGTAGAGTTTGAGCACCTCCGGATCATCGCCAACGATGGCGATGGCCGATCGGTAGAGGGCTTCGGCCCGTTGGGGATCGTCCATCCGGGCGTGGCACAGGGCCAGGTTGGCCAGCACCCACGGGTCCCCCTCCTGGTATTTCAGGGTGTGTTCCCACGCCCGCGCGGCCGGGGCCCACTCCCCTTTCATGAAATGGGCCTTCGCGATGTGGTAGGTGGCCACCAGGTTCTCCGGCGACCGTTTCAGGATGGCGCGCGATTCGGCCAGGACGCCGTCGTAATCCTTTTTTGCGAACCTCTGCTCGATGCCCGAGATGAGTGGAACGAGGAGGTCGAGCATGTCGAGGGGATGGGGAAGGGCGGAACGGTCCTCCGGGGCGGCGGCCGAGGAGCCCGCCAGGTAGCCCAAACTCATCAGTTCGGCCCGCAGGGAGGCGGGGACGGCTTCCCGGGAGACTCGGCCCCCGCCCCCGAAGTGGGAGGAGAACCGGCGGCCCAGCCGGGCGGTGACGGCGGGCTCCCGTCCCGTGATCTCCTCCTCCCCGCCCCCCAGTCGGAAGGCGTGGGGGCGGGCTCCCTCCATATATTTAAGATGTCCAAGGACCATCCCCGTCCACGGGGCCCACCGGAACGTGGCGAAGGGGAGCCAGGTCTCCAGGTAGAGGGGACGCCCCGCCGGAAGATCGCCGAAGAGGTCGAGGCCGTCGGAGGGGACCCCTTCCAAATTGAACAGGCGTCTGAGCGTGGGGGCAAGATCGGCCAGGGTGACGGGGGCGTCCACTTTCTCCGGGGCCTTCAGGCCGCCCGGCGGGACCAGGATCAGGGGGACGGCCACGGCGGGCTCGAAGAGGGTGTAGCCGTGGGTGGGTTCGCCGCGTTCGAAGAGCATCTCCCCGTGGTCGGCCACGGCCACCACCCAGGTGCGGGGGAGACGGGACTCCATCGCCTCCAGCAGGCGCCCGATCTGGGCGTCCATGTACTCCACCTCTGCGGCGTAGGGGGAGGCGGCGCGGGACCGGAAGGGCTCGGGCGCCGCGTAGGGGTCGTGGGGGTCGAAGAGGTGGACCCAGAGGAAGAAGGGCTCCCTCAGCCCGGACAGAGCGCCCAGGACGGCGTCCACCGTGCCTTCGGCGGTCCGCTCCTTCCCCTCCGGCTGGTCGTACCGGGCGAAGCCGCGGTCCAGGCCGAAGCGGCGGTCCAGAACCCGCGAAGAGACGAAGGCCCGGGTGTCGAACCCCTTCGCTTGAAGCGCCGGGGCCAGGAGGGGCAGGTCGGCCCCGGCGGCGTAATAGACATTCCCCCGGGCCCCGGTGGCGGGGGGATTGAGACCGGAAAAAAGGGTGACATGGGCGGGGAAGGTGACGGGCACGGGGGTGTAGGCCCGCGCAAAAAGGGTCCCCCTCGCCGCCAGCGCGTCAAGGGCGGGGGTGCGGACCCCGGTTGCGCCGTAGCACGAGAGGTGGTCCCGCCGCGTGGTGTCGAGGGTGATCACCAGGAGGTTCTCCGTTCGGGCGCCGGCGGCCAGGAGGAGGAGGACGAGCGTGAGGCGGATGGACATAAAAAAGGGGGCTCCCCCGAAGGGAAGCCCCCGATTATAGCACTGCTTAGATTGTTACCAGCTCAGCTTGAAGCCGATGCGGAAGGAGCGGGGATCCTGGTAGGCGGTCGCCTTGCCCCAGTTGGGGTTCCAGTTCCGGCAGTAGGTGCGCCGGATGGCGGCGTCATCCAGGCCGCTGGTAAGCCAGTCGTCGCAATTTTCCTTGTAGAAGTAGCTCAGGTCGGCCTCGTTGGGATCGATCCAGTCCAGCGGGTTGTCGGGGTTCTCGTAGTACTTGGACAGGAAGGTCCACTCCTGGTTCACGTAGATGGCCTTCTGCTCGTTGGTGATGTTGAAGATGTCGGCGATGAGGCCCAGCTCCATGCCGCCGAGCTTGATGGGGTAGCTCATGTGCATGTTGGCCCACCAGAGGTCGGGGGTGCGCCCCTCGGTGCCGCGGGTGGTGACGAAGCGCTCGCGCGGGCCGTAGAGCATGTGGCCGCCCAGTTTGGAGATGGGGGTGCCGGTGACGTAGGAGAAGTCGAAGCCGGTGGTCAGGCCGAAGGGGAAGCGGTAGGAGCCGTAGGTCTTGAACTGCCACTCGCGGTCGTTGGGCAGGTAGCCGTCGGCCATGATGAGGAGCTGGGGCAGGTCGAAGGCGGAGGTGATGTTGGGGTCGTTCTGCCCGTTGTCCTGGCGGAAGAGGCCGCCGTAATTGCCCTTGTTCTGGGACCACAGGAGGGAGGTGTACATCTGCCAGTTGTTGGAGAAGCGCTTGTTGAAGGTGAGTTCGACCCCCTTGTAGGTGCGGGTGGCCTCGGGGAAGCAGACGGTGTCGTAGACGCCGTCGTTGCCGATGTCGATGGGGGCGCCGGTGACCGGGTCCACATCGTAGCAGCCGCCGGGGTTGGTGATGTAGTAGGTGTTGCCGTGGGTGACGGAGATGTCCTCGATCACCTCGGCCAGGTCGCGGTAGATGCCCTTGATGCCGACGGCGATGTTGGGGAGGACCTCATACTCGGCGCCGACGACGAACTCCTCCATGTACTGCCCCTTGAGGTTGGGGTCCGCCATGGTCCCCTGGCCGGCCGGGAGATAGTAGAACATCTCTCCGGAGTTGGTGGGGGTGGGCAGGTTGCCGTCCTCGGGGTAGTAGTAGAAGAGGAAGTCGTACCGCTCGTCACCGAAGGCCCGGACGTTGATGTCCAGTGGGATGCTCTCGTAGAACATGCCGTAGTGGCCGTAGGCCTTGGAGCGGCCGTCGCCCATGAAGTCCCAGATGAAGCCGATGCGGGGGGCGAGCTGGTCGCCGAAGCCGAGTTCGATCTCGCGGCCGGCGTAGACGCTGGTGAGTTCGCCCTCGATCTTGGAGGAGTCGGCGCGCAGGCCCAGGTTGAGGGTGAAGGTGGGGGTGACCTTCCAGGAATCCTGCACGAAGAGGGTGTACTCCGTGGTCTGGCCCATGGAGAAGTTCTTGTAGTTGGAGTTGTAGTGGTAGCCGCCGCGCAGGCGGTAGCGGTTGCCGGGGTAGGCGGGGATCAGGTAGCCGTCGTCCACGCCGTCGCCGTCGCTGTCGCAATTGGGAACCAGCTCCGGGTAGCCGCCGGTGAGGGGATCAAAGGTGTAGGCGCCTTCGGCCAGGGGGACGCAGTGCTCGGCCGAGGGGCCGGAGGTGTAGGCGGTGTCGCTGTACTCCATCTTGAAGTACTGGGCGCCGAATTTCAACTCGTGGTTGCCGACGAACCAGGAGAGGGCGGCCTTCAGCTGGTCGCGGGAGCGGTCGCCGTTGGGGGTCTGGAAGCCGGGGCCGCCCTGCCAGTTGCGCTGGCCGACGCCGTTGGACCACAGGCCCGTCCCCGTGCCGTCCTCCCAGGAGTAGTAGTCGTAGATGGAGAGATATTTCTCGGTGTACTCGAAGGTGGCGAGTTTGACCTCGAGGAGGAGGGAGGGGGTGAGGATGGAGTTGAGGGTGGCGCCGTAGTTCCAGGAGCCCTCCTCGTAATCCTTGTAGAACATGTTGGTCTGCACCTGCTGGCCGTCGGCGACGTAGCCGGTGTTGGGGGCGGAGACGTGGAAGGCGCTGTAGTATTCGTTGTCCCGCTCGATGGGGTCGCCGATCACCGTCCCGATGAGGGTGTTGCTGGGGGTGATCTGCCAGTTCAACTTGGCGGCGACGTAGTTGCCGCTCACCTCGGGGTTCAGGTCGTTGGTCTGGACCACCTCGGTGGAGGCCCGCTTCTTGATGTCGATGTGGCGGGTCTCCTCATGGAAGGTGGGGTTGATGGCGATGAAGTACCACAGTTTGTCCTCGATGAACTTGCCGCCGAGGTCGAAGCCGTAGTCATAGGTCTTGAACGAGTCGAGGGTGGAGGCGTTGGCGGAGGGGACTTCCTTCCCCTCCTCGGTGAGGGAGTCGTCGGTGAAGTACCCGAAGACGTCGCCGTGGAACTCGTTGGAGCCCTGCTTGGTGACGACGTTGATCACGCCGCCGAGGGCGCCGCCGTATTCGGCCTCATAACCGCCGGTCTTGACCTCGATCTCCTGGACGAAGTTGTAGGTGACGTTGGTCCCGATGGTGCCGAAGGCCGGATCGGTGGTGTCCATGCCGTCCACGATGTAGCGGTTCTCGCCCGAGGAGGAACCCATGATGGAGGGGTTGTCGCCCAGGCCGCCCTGAACGGCGCCCGCCGCCAGGAAGGCGATGGACTGGTAGGACCGGCCGGTGGGCAGGTCTTCCATCAACTCCTTGGAGAAGCTGGAGCCGGTGGTGGTGGAGGTGACGTCCACGACGGGGGATTCGCCCGTGATGGTGATCTTCTCCTCAAATGCCGGCTGCATGTTCACCTGCAGGGTGACGGTTCTGCCCAAGCCGACCTGGATGCCGGTCTGCTCGAGTTCCGCGAAGCCGCTCATCTTGGCGGCGAGCTTGTACTCGCCGATCTGGAGGAGTTTCGCGGAGAATTTACCGTTGACATCGGTCTGGACGACCCGGACGCCCTGCAGGGCGGGGGACGTCAGTTCGATGGTGACGCCGGGGAGGGGCTGCTTGTTGTTGTCGAAAACAGTCCCTTCGATGGCGCCGGTGGTTTGGGCCAGCGCCACAGCGGTCACGAACAGCGCGGCCAGTACGAACTTCAAATACTTCATACAACCTCCTTAAAGGGTTTTGGTCTGTTGCCTGACGCATGAAGAAATTCCGAATCGGGAACATCGCAACTTTCAGAGCTCAGCGGTCTGCGATCACCCCCTTTCAGGACTTTCATCACTTTACACTATTTATTCTTAGCAAGCGTGATGCCAGCACGAAAACCCAATTAAAACGGATTAAAAGAGAACGATGTTCAATATTTTATACAAGTCGTCCAATTATTTCTATTTCCCGTGCCGGCTCGGGAGAGCATCCTGTGGGGGGACGGGTCCGTCAGCGGAATGATTCGCGACATCAAAAGTCCTTTTGGGAAACGGCAACGGGGCGCCAGGCGGGAACGGGTGGACATTGATGAATGGTTTTGGTATCGTGAAGACATGGCCCCCCCGCGCGTGGCGCGCTTTGTCGTGGAGGAGTGGGAGTCGTCCTGGACCTTCGGGCCCGAGGGGGTGAGCCGCGCCGTCCGTGCGGAGGGGGGGTGGGCCGAGCGGCGCTATGAGGGCGAGCGCATGGCCGTGGCTTCCGGTTCCGTCGGGACCGGCCCATCCCCCTCCCTATCCCCCGGTCTCTTTGGGACCTGGCGGCGCTTCGTCGGGGGACTCGGCGCCCCGGGGATGACCCTCACCGGCACGCATCAGCGCACCCGCCACACCTTCCTCCCGGGACCGTCGGCCCTCGACGCCCGCCAGTGGTGGCGCTTGGAGGTGCGGACGGGCACCGGAACGGCGGCGTTCTATTTCGCCCATCCGGCGGCCCACTGCCGCGAGGGCGTCGAACGCCACCTGCGCGAGATGGAATGGATGCGGACCCAGCCTCCCCGTGAACTGCCGGCGCGCCTGCCCGTGGTCTTCGGCAGGGGGACGGGGGGCATTCTGATGCACGAGGCGCTGGGCCACCCCCTGGAAGCGGACCTGGGCCACATCCCCGTCCTCTGGAAACGCATCGGGACCCCCGTGGCCCACCCCTCGCTGACCGTCTGCGACGACCCGCTCTTCCCGGGCCTCCCCGCGTGCAGGCGGATGGACGACGAAGGACAGCCCGCCTCCCGGCGCGTCCTGGTGGAGGCGGGCATTCTCAAGGACCTGTTGTGCGATCTGCGGGGAAGCGAGAAATTCTTTCTCCGGCCGGGGTGCGCGCGCGTTTCGTCCCCGGCCGAGGCCCCCGCCCCCCGCATGACCAACCTGGTGGTGGGACCCGACCCCGGCGCCCCCCGCGACCCCTCCCGTCTCTTCACCCGCTTCCTCTGGGTGACCGGAGTGGACTCGGCCCGGTTTCTCCCTCCCGACCGCCTTGAATTGGAGGCGGGCCCGGCCTTCGTCGTGGCGGGCGGCCGCGCCGTTTCCGGCCATCCCCGGGTCCTTTTGCAGGGCCGGGAGGGTTTCTTTCTCGGGCAGGTGGCGGCCGTGGGGCCGCGCGTGGAGCCGTGCCTCACCTTCGGGTTCTGCACCAAGGACGGCCGCCCCCTGCCGGTGGGGGCCGCCTCGCCCTACCTGGCCTATCCCGAAATGGAGGTGGCCGCCCTGTGATCGAGCGGGAGCGCGTCGTGAAGATGGGGCAGAGCGTGGGCCTGGCGACGATCCACGACCAGGTGGCGGAACGGCGGTCCAACCGCGCCATCGGCTACGCGGCGAGAGCGATCGAGGGGGGGCGGTTTTGTTTCCGCGCGAGCAGCACCCCCATGACGGAGCCGGACGGCCCCGGCGGCGGCGGTCCCGACACCCCCCCCCTTCCCAGCGCCTGGGGCGCCTTCGCCCCTCCCGAGGGGTGTGCCCTCCCCTCTCCGGCCCTTTTGGAGGAGACATTTTTCGCCCTTCACCGCGCCTTCCGGGACCGCAGCCGCGGCCGGGTGAAACTGACCTCCGCCACGCTGGAAGCGGGGTCGGCCTGGTATCGGTTGGAGAACAGCGCCGGGGCGCGGATCGAATGGGGCGTTTCCCTTTTCTCCGCCGGACTTCATCTGGAGACCCCCGGCGGCGCCGTGGACCTCCCCCTGGCCCGGCGCGGCCTTCACGGCTTCCGGCCCGAGGCCTCCCTCGAGGCGGTGGAGCCCTACTTTCATCTTCCCCTTCCGGAGGAAGCCCCGCCCGTCGGGCGCCTCCCCGCCTCCTGGTCCCCCTTCGTCGGGGCCTTCATGGCCCGCCACCTGGGGCGCCGCCTCCTGGATGGCCGGGGCCTCCCCGCTCCGGCGGCCGGGTTCACCCTGGCGGACGACCCCCTCCATCCGGAGGGGCTGGCCTGGACGCCCGTGGACGGCGAAGGGAGGCGGACGCGGCGGTGGCACGCCGGGGAGCTCCCTCCCGCCGACACCCTCGCCGCCCGCCGCCTCGGCCTCCCCCCCTCGGGACACGCGGTGCGGGATTCCGTTTTCCATCCCCCGCGGACGGGGTTCCACAATCTCCATTTCGCGGGCCCCGAGCCATCGGATCCGGGGCTCTCCGACCGGGTCCACCTCGCGGTCCCCCTGCGCCTCGACTGGCACGAGGGGGGACGGTTCACCCTTTTCGCGCAGGGGTTCCGGTACATCGGCGGCGTTCCCGCCTCGTTTTTCCCCTGCCTGCGGGTCCGCGCCTCCGCGGGCGATGCCCTGGCCTCGCTAGCGGGCGCCGTCCCGCCCACCCTCTTCTTCCCCCTCGACGGCTCGGCGGGGTCGCCCACCCTCCTGTTCAAGGGGCTCAATTTCCACCCCTGGTAGCGGCGCCCTTCCCGTCGGATTGGGATACAATAGCGGCATGGAAAACGCCCCCCGCATCTGCATCGTCGAGGACGAGCCCGATATCGGAGAACTGATCCGCCTGCACCTCCAGCGGGCGGGGTTCCAGCCGCGCCTCTTCGCCAACGCCGAGTCGTTCCGGGTCCACCTGCGCAGACACGAGGCGGACCTGGTGGTCCTGGACCTCATGCTCCCCGACGCCGACGGGATGGAGGTGTGCCGCGCGCTGAAACAGGAGCCCAAGACGGCCACCGTCCCCATCATCATCGTCACCGCCCGCGGGGAGGAGACCGACCGCGTCCTGGGCCTGGAGTTGGGGGCCGACGACTATGTCACGAAGCCCTTCTCCCCCCGGGAACTGGTGGCGCGGGTCAAGGCCGTCCTGCGCCGGCGCGCCGCCCCCGAGGCGCCCGTCTCCGTCGTCGCCGGCGACATCCGCATCGACGCCCAGCAGCACCGCGTCACCGTCGCGGGGAAGGGGGTGGACCTCACCGCCACCGAGTTCCGCCTCCTGGCCCTCCTCGCCTCCAAGCCCGGGTGGGTCTTTTCCCGCGAACAGCTCCTCGACCACCTCTGGTCGGGCGAGAAGGCGGTGGTGGACCGCACCGTGGACGTCCACATCAAGAACCTGCGCGACAAGCTCGGCCCATCGGGACGCCTCATCAGGAACGTCCGCGGCGTCGGCTACAAACTGGAGCCATGAGGTTCCCCATCTTCCTCAAGATCCTGGCCGGGGGGATCCTGGTCATCCTGGGGCTGACGGCGGTGACGCTGTCGGCGGCCTTCACCCTCATCCGCGACCACTACATCGCCACCCTCGCCACGGACCTCCGCCACACGGCCGGCCTCCTTCGGATGGAGGCGGAACCGCTTTTGGAGGGGGATCCCGCGCTCCTGCGGGAACGGGTGCGCGCCTGGGGCGGCCGGCTGCGCGCCCGCGTCACGATCGTGGACGCCGACGGGCGCGTGCTGGCCGATTCCGAGGCCGACCCGGCGGCGATGGAGAACCACCGCAACCGCCCCGAAATGCACCGGGCCCTCGCCGGCGAGGACGGACAAGACGTGCGCCTTTCACAGACCGTGGAGCGGGAGATGCTCTATGTGGCCGTCCCCATCGAGCGCGGCGGCCGGGCCGTCGCCGCCATCCGGATGAGTTTGTTCCTCTCGGACATCGAGGGGCTCCTGGGCGACCTCCGCCGCCACCTCCTCCTCCGCGCCCTCGCCGCCGCCGCCCTGGCCTCCCTCGGCGCCTTCCTCCTCGCCCGCCATCTCGCCCGCCCCATCGGCGCCCTCGCCTCCACGGCGCAGGAGCTGGCGTCCGGCCGGTTCGACGCCCGGGTCTTTCTGCGGCGGCGGGACGAGTTGCAGGGGCTGGCGGAGCAGTTCAACGCCATGGCCGGCCGACTGGAAACCCTCTTCACCGAATCGGCCCGCAAGACGGAGGAGTTGAACCACATCCTCCATTCCCTTCACGACGGCCTCCTGGTCCTGGACCGGGAGGGACGGGTGGTCCTGGACAACCCCCGCGCCCGGGCCATGGCGGGGGGCATCCGGCCGACGGGCCGCCCGTACTGGGAGTTTTTCCGCGCCCCCGCCTTCCTCGATCTGGTGAAGTCCACGCTTGAAACGCAACAGGCCCGCCAGGGGGAGGTGGAGCAGGACGGCCGGTCCTACCTGTGCGGCACCACGCCCCTGGGGTCCGCGGGCGGATGCGTCGCCCTTCTGCACGACATCACCGAATTGAAGCGGCTGGAGCGGATCAAGCGCGACTTCGTCGTCAACGCCTCCCACGAACTGCGGACGCCGCTCACCGCCATCCGCGGCTACGCCGAGACCCTGGAGGAGGAGGCGGGCCCCGAGCAGCGCCGGCACGCCTCCATCATCCGGAGCCACGCGGACCGCCTCGCCCGGCTCGTGGAGGATCTGCTGACGCTGGCCGACCTGGAGGAGCGGGGACCCCGCCTGGAGAAGGAGCTTCTGGACTTGTCCGCCCTGGCGGTTTCGACGGCGGCGCTGTTCGAGCCGGCCGCCCGGGCCAAAGGGCTGGCCCTCCGGGTCGAGTCCCAGGCCGGACCCGTGAGGGCGGAGACCGACCGGTTCAGAATGGAACAGGTGCTCATCAACCTCCTCGACAACGCCGTCAAGTACACCGAGCGCGGGGAGGTGGTCCTGTCGGTGGCCGCAGGGGAGGATGGCGCCCTGGTGACGGTGGCCGACACCGGCCCCGGCATCCCGCCGGAGCATCTCCCCCGGCTGTTCGAGCGGTTTTATGTCGTGGACAAGTCCCGTTCGCGCACGATGGGGGGGACCGGCCTGGGGCTCTCCATCGTCAAGCACATCGTCCAGCTCCACGGCGGGACCGTGACGGTGGAGAGCACGCCGGGGCGGGGGACCGCCTTCACGGTCGTCCTGCCCAAGGACCGCATACAGGCCTGAAGCCCCAGCGTCTTGGCCGGATCCAACGCGATGCCCCGCTCCTTCAGCGCGGAGAGCGCCGCGGCCGGTTCCGCCTTTCCAACATGCCGCGGGAGGGTCTGCACGCGGGTCCAAGACGAGGGCAACCCTCCCCTACTTCTGACTACGGTGTACCGACTACGGGCTTCTGTCTTCCGGCTTCCGGCTTCTGGCTTCCGGCTTCCGCCCTAATCCGTGCGGTCCTCCGGGTGGAGGTGGCGGACGAGTTGCCCCTTGACGAGGTAGATGACCATCTCGGCGATGTTGGTGGCGTGGTCGGCGAGGCGTTCCAGATACTTGGCCACGTAGGTGACGCGCGCGGCCCGCGGGATGATCTCCGGATCCCTCACCATGAAGATCATCAGTTCGTTGAAGATCTGGACCGTCAGGGCGTCCACCGCGTCGTCGCGGCCGATCACCGCCTGGGCCAGGACGGCGTCGCCCCGGATGAAGGCGTCGAGCGCGTCCTTGACCATCCCCTGGGCCAGTTCAGCCATGCGGGGGATGTCGATGTAGGGCTTGATGGGGGGCTCCCCGTTCAATTCCAGGGCGCGCTCGGCCATGTCCACCGCCAGGTCCCCCATCCGCTCCAGGTCGGTGTTGATCTTCATTGAGGTGGTGATGAGGCGGAGGTCGCCGGCCTTGGGCTGGCGGAGGGCGATGAGGCGGATGCACTCCTCGTCGATCTCGTTCTCGAGGGCGTTGAGTTGGTCGTCCTCCCCGATGACCCGCCGGGCCAGGGCCGAGTCGCGCTCCGTGAGGGCTCGGACGGCGGCGCGGACGGCCGCCTCCACCAACCCCCCCTCGCGGAGGAGCATCTCCTTCAGGTGCGTCAGTTCAGCGTCGAAAACGGTCATACATCCTCCGGATGGCTGAAGGCTGGAGGCTGAAGGCGGAAGGCCTCCCCCCCCCGGGTAAGTTCAAAGTTCCAGGTTCAAAGTTCAAAGGCGACATCGTCTTTCCTCTCACATTTATCGTCTCACGTCTCCCGTCTTGCGTCTTCAGTTTCTTGGCCCTTGATTTCCTTCTTAATTTATACTTCATAATTCCTACTTCGCATCTCATCCAAACCTTCCCGTAATATACTCCTCGGTCAGCTTCTGCCCGGGGTTGGTGAAGATCCGCTCGGTTTTATCATATTCGATCAGTTTGCCGAGATAGAAAAAGGCGGTGCTGTCGGAGACGCGGGCGGCCTGCTGCATGTT
>DCUZ01000061.1:17372-17532 GCA_002327305.1 Holophagales bacterium UBA2201
GCTGCTGGCCGCCGGAAAGCGAAAGGGCGGAGTCGAAGAGCCGGTCGCTCACCTCGTCCCACAATCCGGCCTTCTTCAAGCTCGCCTCCACCGCCCCGTCCAGCACCTCCCGCTGCGAAGTCCCGTTGATGCGGAGGCCGTAGGCGATGTTCTCGTAGAT
>DCUZ01000087.1 GCA_002327305.1 Holophagales bacterium UBA2201
CGCCCACCTCGGAAACGGTAGCCCGTAGGCCGCCGCCGGGGAAGGAGGGCACTTTGAACTGTATATTTATTTGAGACCCGAAACTCGAAACCCGAGACTGCCATCCGCAGCCTGCAGCCGGGGGCCTGACGGCTTCCCTGTTCCGGGCATTGTCCGGCACCGGACGGGTGGGCGGGGAAAATGGACATTCCTTCGGATTTCCCACGGGGTTCCGGCATCACATCCACCTGATAAACAATAGATTACATCAGGCCCCCGATCAAAACTCGAATGGCATCGAGGATGCAAAAAGAGCTTGTATCCATCGCCTTGCGGTCTTCTCCGTAACGGCGGACGGAAATCCAGATACGATCATAAGGAGGCGTTATGACCCTGAAGCGTTTGATCTGGACCGCGATCCTTTTGCTGGCCCTGTTCGCTTTCCGCAGCTGGGCGGGCGAGATCCATGAGGCGGCCGAAAGGGGCGACATGGCCGTCCTTCAGAAGCTCCTTCAAGCCGACCCCTCCCGGTTGAACGCCCCCGGCGACAAGGGGCGCACCCCCCTCCACCTGGCCGCTTTCAACGGGAACACCGGGGCCGTGGAGTTCCTCATCCAGCAGGGGGCGGACGTCAATCAGCGCGAGACGTTCTACGACCTCACGCCCCTGCACATGGCGGCTTGGAAGGGGCACGCGGCGGCCGTCGGGCTCCTCCTGGACGCGGGGGCGGACCTCACCGCGCGCGAGAAGGACAACGAGACCCCCCTCTATTATGCCGCGACCAGCGACAGCACGGAGACCGTTGATCTGCTCCTTGCCAAGGGCGCCGACCTCAACGACACCGAAAGCAAAGCCGGGAACACCGTCCTCTCCCTGGCCATCGAGCGGGGACAGAACAAGACGGCCGAACACCTTATCCATAAGGGGGCCGATGTCCAGGTCGAGCAGGACCGCGGGACGCTCCTGCACCTGGCCGCCTGGCGGGGGACCCAGCCGCTCATTGACCTTCTGGTCTCCAAGGGGCTCGCGGTTGACGCCGCGAACAAGTTCGGCATCACGCCGCTCTTCCTGGCCGGCCGGGTGGGGAACGCGGAGGCGGTGAAGGCGCTCCTGGCCCGGGGGGCCAGGACCGATCTTCGCGACGGGGACGGCCGGACGCCGCTCCTGGGGGCGGTGATGAACGGGCACAAGGAGGTGGTCGGCCTCCTCCTGCAGGCCGGGGCGGACCCCAATGCCGCCGCAGGCGGCGGCCCCACCCCCCTGCATGTCGCCTCGTTCAAAGGGTGCGGCGACATCGTTTCCCTCCTCATCGCCAAGGGGGCGGACCTCAACGCCGGCGATGGAGAAGGGATGACCCCGCTGGACTATGCGCTCAAGTACGCCCGGAAGACCTGCGCGGGTTTGCTGACCGCGAAGGGGGCCCGGGCCGGACAGGCCTGGAACGGCCGGAAACCCATGGACGATTTCAACCGGACGCTCCAAAACGGCGAGGCCCAGGTGTGGTACCTGGAGCACAGCGGCTGGCTCGTGCGGACGCGCCGGCACGTTCTCATCTTCGATTATCCCCCCCCAAGGGTCCCGGGTGACGACCCCTCGCTGGCCAACGGCGCCATCGTCCCGAGGGAACTGAAGCACGAGAATGTCACTGTGTTCGTCTCCCACGGCCACGGCGACCACTACAACCCCGCCATTTTCGAGTGGCGGAAGGCAATCGGCCGCATCCACTATGTCCTGGGTTTCAAGCCCGACACGCGGGAAGAGTACACCCTCATCGAGCCCATGCAGAAGATGGACCTGGACGGCCTGGAGGTGACCGCCACCGCCTCCAACGACGGCGGCGTGGCGTTCTTCGTCCGGGCCGACGGCGTGGGGATCTACCACGCCGGGGACCACGCCAACCGCAAGCCGGAAGTGACGGAGGATTTCGCGAGGGAGATCGACGTCCTGGCCCGGAACGGCCTGAAGCCCGACCTCCTCTTCGCTCCGGTCAGCGGCTGCGGGTTCGGCGATCCCGAGAGTGTGCGGAAGGGGGTGTATTACACGGTGGAGAAGCTGGCCCCCCGCGCGGTCTTCCC
This sequence comes from Holophagales bacterium UBA2201, assembly GCA_002327305.1. Taxonomy (GTDB): domain Bacteria; phylum Acidobacteriota; class Thermoanaerobaculia; order UBA2201; family UBA2201; genus UBA2201. Next base: position 2,055 of record DCUZ01000087.1, read on the forward strand.
CATGCACTCCGGCGGGGCGGAATGGCGCCTGAAGGTGTTCGCGGAAAAGGCGCGGGAGAACGGCGTGAAAGGCGAGTTCCTGACCCCGGCCCATCCGGGCGACCATTTTCTCGTCCAAAACGGCCCGGCGGAGCAACTTGCGGCCGGGCAATAACGCAACGGCGCCGTCAGGGGTCCGTAGTCCTTGGTCTTCCGGCTTCCGGCTTCCGGCTTCCGGCTTCCGGCTACGCTTCTTGTCTTAGCGTGAGATACAGCAGGGCCAGGACCGACGAGCCGCCGAGGACGAAGAGATCGCGCGGTGAGCGCGAGAGGAGGGCCAGCACCAGCCCCAGGATCGCCGGGGCCTCGCACAGGGCCATGGAGACGATGAACCCCTGCGGCAGGTTCAGACGGGGAAAGACGATAAGGCCGGCGACGAGGGTCCCCAGCGAGGCGGCGTAGAAGGCGACGACCAGGACCGGCGCCACTGGAACCGCCTCCGCCCCGCCGATGATGAAATGGGCCACGACTCCGTACATCAGCACGCAGGCGATGAAGGCGAAGCCGATCGGCCGCCGGAGGGTCACGCCCAGTACTCTTCGGGGACCAGTTCGCGGTGCCGGGGGTCGAGGGCCTCGAACCGGGGGCGCAGGGCGTCCTTCTGCAGGGCGATGATCCGTTCGATCCCCTCCAGCCCCGTCCCCAGGACGTCCTCGAACACCTCCTGCGAGAAGGGGTGCCCTTCGGCCGTCCCCTGCACCTCCACCAGTTGTCCGGCGCCGGTGGCGGCGACATTGAAATCCAACTCCGCCTGGGAGTCCTCCGAATAATCGGGGTCCAGGAGGATCTCCCCGCCGAGGAGGGCCACCGACACGGCCCCCAGCGTATCGCGCAAGGGCCAGCGGACGATGTCGCCCGCCTCCAGGAACCTGAGCAGGGCGAGGTTGAGGGCGGTGAAGGCGCCGTTGATGGCCGCGGTCCGCGTGCCGGCGTCGGCCTGCAGGACGTCGCAATCCACCCACAGCGTCCGGCCGGAGACGGCCCCCAGGTCGGTGACCGAGCGCAGGGCCCGCCCGATCATCCGCTGGATCTCGTGCGACCGGCCCGGCTGGCGCCCCCGCGCCACGTCCCTCTGGGAGCGGCTGTCGGTGGCGCCGGGGAGCATGGCGTACTCCGAGGTGATCCACCCCCTCCCCAGCGCGGCGGCGTGCGGCGGCGCCTTCTCCTCCACCGTGACGGTGCAGATCACCCGGGTGTCGCCCATTTCGATGAGGACACTGCCGTCGGGGTATTTCAGGTAGTCCAATTGAAGGGAGAAGGGGCGCAGTTCGTCGGGGGACCGGCCGTGCGTTCGCATGGGACCATGATACCGAGGGGCGCGGAAAAGCGCAAGTGCGTAGTGGCGCAAGTGCGTAGTGGCGTAGTGGCGTAGTGGCGTAGCGGCGTAGCGGCGTAGCGGCGCAAGTGCGTAGTGGCGCGAATGCGTAGTGGCGCAAGTGCGTAGTGGCGCAAGTGCGTAGTGGCGTAAATGCGTAGTGGCGTAAATGCGTAGTGGCGCAATGATACCGGGTGCGCCCGCACCGTGTATTCCTCGTAGCTGACGCATTTGCGCACTTGCGCTGTTACGCACTACCGGGGGGAGGGGGATCTTTCCGGGCGTATAATGTTCCATCTCATTTTCGGGAGGCCCCCATGGGACTGTTCGGACAGAAGGAAGCGACCGAGGCGTTCGTCGGAGGGCGCAGACTGCACTGCGAGATCTGCAAGGGCGAACTCTTCTGGAAGCGGGAGGCCCAGCTCAACACCCAGGTCGCCACCTTCTTCAACTTCGACTGGGCCAACGCCACCGCCACCTGCTATGTCTGTGGGCAGTGCGGGTACATTCACTGGTTTTTGCCCAAAAAATAGAAACCGCTGATGGAGGAGGCAGGCGACAGAGGGTGGTTGGGGAAAGGGTTCCGCGGGTTTTATGCCGCGGCACACGCCGGAGCAAGAACCACGCACCCGGAGGGGTGCGGCTATACGAGCGGCGCACCCGCCGTGCAGGATCAAATTGCTCTTGGTAATGCGGAATGTGCTGCATCTCCTATTCCCCAAGAACTTCCGCCCACCCGCTTGACTCCCGGCCTTCCCCAGTATATATTGTAAACAGATAATCTCACGGCGGTCGTCCCAGGCGGAACATACATCGCAGAGTCCGCCTGATCGGGAGGGGCGGAGGCCCATAATGCCGGCTCGGGAATTGGGGGGACAACATGATCGCAAAAGAACGCCGTATTCGGGCGCGCCAGTAGAATGTCATCTCAACCCATCACAATGGAACCACAATTCAGCCATCGAAAGGAGGCCGCTCCGATGAAGGCATTCCTCTGCCCCTTTGCCATGCTCCTGTGCTGTGCCCTCCTGCCGGCCCAGTCCAGCGAAAACTACCAAATCGAGCAGGGCACCTTCAACAACGGCGGGAACCCTGCCCCCATCCTCACCTCGGATAGTTACCAAATGACCTTGGATTCCATCGGGGACGGGATCGCGGCCGTTGGGCTGTCCAGCCCGTCCTACGGGATGGACCCGGGGTTCCCGTCCGCCTATCCCCCGCCCGGCGAGGTGCTGGACCTGCGGTTCACCGGCGCGACGACGCTCGTCTGGGCCCCGGAGCCGGCCGTGGGGAGCTACAACCTCTACCGCGGGACCCTGTCGGCCCTGCCCGGGAGCTACGGGACGAGGGAGCAGAGCGGGATCCCCGGTCCGACCACGACCGATGCCACGGCCCCGGGGGCCGGCCAGTGCCTCATCTATCTGGTCACTGCCAGCAACCGGTTGAGCGAGGAGGGGACCAAGGGCACCGACTCCAACGGGGATTTCCGGCCGTAAATGAAAGCCATCGGGGAAAGCAGTGAGACGTGAGGAGTGAGACGTGAGACGAAAGCACTGTGAACTGGAGGCATGGAAAGAAGCGATCGTTCTTGTAAAGATGATATACCAGATTACCGGAGCATTCCCTTCCAGTGAAATCTATAGCTTATCGTCTCAGATGAGGCGGGCGGTGGTCTCCATCCCTTGCAATATCGCGGAGGGGGCGGCGCGAAGCACCAAACGGCAGTTGGTTCAATTCCTGTACATCGCGCGAGGATCCCTCAGCGAACTTGAGACACAATTCATTATCGCCAAGGATCTGGGTTACATAAAGGATCCAAACGCGGCGGATCAGCAAATTGATAAGGTATTTGCCCTTTTGTCAGGTCTTATTCGCTCGCTGCATAGAGCGAAACAATGATTCCATCCCCAATGCTGCCATGTCAACCCTCCCGTTTCACTTCTCACTTCTCACTTCTCACCTCTCACTTCTCACCTCTNNACCTCTCACCTCTCACCTCTCACTTTCTCAAAAGGAGTCCTTCGATGAAAACCACCCGAGCCCTGACCATGCTGTTGCTGTTCGCCGCCGCCGTCCTCTCCGCCGCCACCCCACCCGCCCTCATCAACTACCAGGGCGTCCTGCGGGATGGCGCCGGCGCCCCACAAGCCGGGAGCTTCGACATGGTCTTCCGGTTCTACGATCTGGACACCGCCGGAACCCTGCTCCTGACGGATACTCACAACGCGGCCGCTCCGTCGGGCCAGGTGGCCGTGAACAGCGGACTCTTCACCGCCCAGCTTGGGGCGGGCACTATCGCTGCGGGCTCGGAACCGAACCTGGCCGAGGTGTTCCGGGACAACGCCGCCGTGTGGCTGGAGATTCAAGTGGGGACGGAGACGCTCTCCCCCCGCGTCCGGGTGGTCGCCTCGGCTTACGCGCAGAACGCCAAGGCTCTGGACGGCAGCGAGGCCGGCGCCTTCGCGAAAAAAAGCCAGGCCGAGACGATCGACGGGATCTGGACATTCGGCAATGCTTCCTCATTAACGGGTCAGATCCGCATGGGGAATCCAGGCCAGTATTCGTATTGGTCCGAAGAAGGAGCGATTTATTCCGCAATGCCTAATGACACTATCGCCTCTGTTCGCAACGGGGATGGAACAACGGCATGGGTAGCAGGCAGGAATGATTTTCCTATCCAATCTTATCTTGTGGACTGGTCGCTCGTTCCATCCCTGTACGTCGCTTCTCCCACCCTTCCCCAGCACGCCGCCAACAAGGAATACGCCGACACCCACGGCCCCGCCGAGACCGATCCTCAAGTGGGAACACTGACGGCGGGCAAGTGGTGCACGACCAACGGTTCCGTCGTGCAGTGCACCTCGGATCCGCCGACCGATCACGGCGCCCTGACGGGCCTGGCCGATGACGACCATCCCCAGTACTTCGCCCTTTCGCAGAGCGAGACCGTGAGCGGCATCCCCGCGTTCAACGGAGGCACCTCGGGCCTCAGCGCCCCGTTCAGCGTGGACAGCACCTACCAGGTTACCCACCTCAACGCGGACATGGTGGACGGCCTTCACGCATCGTCCTTCGGCGACGCCCACTCGCTCAACGCGTCCGACGGCTCCCCCGTGGACGTGGTCTACGTGAATGCCGCCGGCAATGTGGGCATCGGCACCACCACCCCCTCGGCGACGCTGGATGTCCAGGGCACGGTGCACATGTTCGGAGCGTGGCAGACCCTCTACAGCGGGACCACCTCCGGCACGACATCCGGCACGGCTCCATCCGACGGGTTCGTGGTCGCCTATGTGGCCGCCCAGTATAACGGGGATCGCGGCTACCTGTTGGGAAGCACCTCCGGGGTCCAACGGGCTTCCGCCAGCGTCCACTACTATCTTGGAACCGACAATTGGATCACCGACAATTCGTTCACCATGCCCGTCCGGAAGGGCGAGTCCTACAGCATCGAATATTCGACCACGTCCGGAACCCCGTTCTACACCGTTTACTGGATCCCCTTGGGGCACGCCGCGGGGGCAAGGGCCGATTCCACGGCGGTCAACTCCCCGCCGACACCAGACCCTGGCCCCATCTGGAGCACGCCGGCCGCGGCGGCGGTTCCCCCAGGAAAGGAGCGGCAATCCAAGGACCATGCCGCCGAATCCAGGCCGGGACACCGGCCGTTGCTCCAATATCTACCGGCGACGAAGGGCATCGAGCCCGGCGATGTTTTGGTGATAAACCCCGCCAATGGGGACGATCTCTACAAGTGCAACCTCCCCGCGGACCCGATGGTGGTGGGGATCGCGCTTGAAGAAAGGGAGACGTCAGACGTGAGAAGTGAGA
>DCUZ01000116.1 GCA_002327305.1 Holophagales bacterium UBA2201
CCTGCGTCGTCACCTTCCACGCCCAGCGCGCCGGAGGCGCCGTCGCGACCCTCGAACACCTCTCCCTGGGGGACCGGATCGCCAACGCCGTCTGGGCCTACGGGGCCTATCTCGCCAAGACCCTCTGGCCCGCGGACCTGGCCGTCTTCTACCCCCTGCCTCCGGGAGGCCATCCCGCAGGAGAGGTGGCCCTGGCGGTGCTGTTGCTCCTGGGGCTGAGCGCCGGGGCCCTGCGGCTGGCCGGGCGGGCCCCCTACCTGCTGACCGGCTGGCTCTGGACGCTCGGCACCCTCGTCCCCGTCATCGGCCTCGTCCAGGTGGGCTCCCAGGCGATGGCCGACCGCTACACCTACGTCCCGCTGATCGGAATCTTCCTCGCGGCCGCGTGGGGGTTGGATGCGCTTGTCGCGGGACATCCGGCGGCGCGCGGCGCTGCCGCCCTCGCGGCGGTGGGCGCCTTGGCGGCGATGTTTGCCGCCACCCGCCAACAAACCGCGTACTGGAAGGACACCGAAACCCTGTTCGGACGCGCCGTGGCGGTCACCTCGGGCAATTGGCTGGCGCACGATTTCATCGGCCTCTCCCTCGCCTTTTCCGGCCAGGACAGAATGGAGGAGGCGATCCGTCATTTTGAGGAGGCCATCGGGATAGACCCCCGGCATCCAGGCGTCCACAATAACCTGGCCATGGCTTTGCGGGAATCCGGCCGGCTGGACGAAGCGGTGGCGCATTACCAGGAGGCGCTTCGCCTGAGGCCGGACGCCCCCGTTCCGCTGAAGAATCTGGGCACGACCCTGCTGCAGATGGGCCGTCATTCGGAGGCGGTGGACGCGCTGGCCCGGTCGGTCCGGCTTGCGCCGGACGATTCCGATGCTCTCCTGCTTTTGGGCCAGGCCCTGGAAGGCACGGGACGCGTTTCCGAGGCCCTGCTCCAATTCGAGGCGGCGCTGCGGCTCTCCCCCGACTCGGTGTCCGTGCTGCTGCGGACCGGGCAGGCGCTCGGCAAGCTCGGGCGGACCGGCGAAGCGGCGGCCTGCTTTGAGAGGGCGTTGAAGATCGACACCGAGTGTTTGGACGCCCTGATCAATCTGGGCGTCGCCCTCGACCTCATGGGCCGCGATCAGGAAGCCCTGGCGCGCTTTGACGCCGCCCTGAGGATCAGCCCCCATTCGGTCCAGGCGCTGGTCGGCAAGGGGACGACGCTTGGGAGATCGGGACGGGTCGCGGAGGCCGTCGCATGCCTTGAAAAAGCGGTGGAAGCGGACCCCGGCAGCCCCCTCGCCCGTTTCAATCTCGCCGTCGCCCTCCACGCGTCCGGCCGCGCAGGAGCGGCGTTGGCGCACCTTCACGAAGCGCTCCGCCTGAATCCCGGCGACCCCGCTGTGATCGACGCCATCGCGACCATCCAGCGGAGCTCCCGGCAGGGCCGGTAATCCCATGGAGCGCGTCCGGCGCACGGCGCAGGCGGTTCGTGATGGGGGGGATGGTCCCTCCCATCCCCCATGTGACCATTGCGGATCCCCTCGGGCGACCACGGCGCTGGTGACCGTGGATCATTTGTCGGGAGAGTGCTTCGATATCCTCCGTTGCGGGGATTGCGGCCTTCACCGGACCCGCGTGGACCCGTTGCTCGATATCTCGCGCTATTACGGCCCGGCCTACTACGGGGACGACGGCCTGCGATTCAACGCGGAAGTGGAGCGATGGGTGGCGGGTTTCAGACGGGCCCGGGTCCGGCTCCTGGTCCGTCTTTGCCCCCGTCCGGGACCGGTCCTGGATCTCGGGTGCGGGCGCGGTTTGATGCTGGCCGCCCTTAAGGCGATGGGCTGGGAGTGCGTGGGAACGGAGGCCTCCGCCGGATTGGCCCGAGCGGCACGGCGCCGGCACGGGCTCCGCGTCGTTCAGACGGTAGACGCTCCCCTCCCCTTCCCGGACGCCGGCATGGGGATGGTGACCTCCTGGCACACCCTGGAGCACATGGAACGGCCGGTTCGCGTGCTGGCCGAGGCGCATCGCGTCCTTCGGCCCGGCGGCCTGCTGGTGGTTGAGGTCCCCAACTTCTCCAGCGTCCAGGCCCGTTTGGGGGGGCCCCGGTGGTTCCATCTTGACGCCCCCCGCCACCGCTATCACTTCACCCGCGGGGAGTTGCGCCTCGTTCTGACGCGCCTTGGATACACGATCGTCACCGAGGGGACGCTCTCGCTTGAATACGGGCCCTTCGGCATGGCGCAGAGCATCCTGAACAGGTTGACCTTCCGCCCCAATGTCCTCTACCGGACCCTCAAGAGAAGCCGGAGGGCGCCGGGACGTTCCCCTCCCTCCGACCGCGCGATCCGGAATGCGTGGGACATCGCCGCCACCGTAGCGCTGGCCCTCCCCGCCGCGGCGGCGGGCACGGCCATGGAGCTCCTCTCCGTCCTGGCCGGCCGGGGCGGCGTTGTTCGCATCGTCGCCAGGAAGTGACGCCTCGCGGGGTCGGGTATAATAGGCGCATGAAAGCACGCTGGTGGGCCTGCATTCTCGTCATGGCCGGCTCGATCTCCGCGGCGGCGACCCGCACCCCCGAAGCCGGCGGGTGCCCCTTCGAGACCCTTGAGGCGGATCTTCGCGCCGCGTCCGCGCAGATCGCCGGCGCCTGGACCCGGGCGGAAGCGGACGACCGGCCGCTGAAGGAAGCGGCCCTGCGTTCGGCCCTCGAGGGCCTGCACGACATCCGCCACCACGCGGCGTTCGGCGATCTGTGGGACCGCTGGTCGTTCCCGGGAGAGAGGATCGAAGTCCTCTACCCCGCCAGCGGCGCCCATCTGGCCCCGTTGGAGTTCGTTCACCGGGGACGCCTGCGGGAAGCAATCTATACCTACACCGAGATCGATCCCGCCATGATCCCCCGGCTGGAGGCCGTGCTTCGGCGCCTGTCGGACCTGGGCTTCTACCAGGACCTCGCCTCGGCCATCGTTCCGCTCCCCCTCAAACCCGGAGACAAGGGCCTCCCCGCGCCTGCGGCCGGGGACCCGGAGCGTGTCCGGGCATGGGTCCGGAAGTCCATCGAGGCCACGGGTGCCGCCCCGCCCATGGAGGTATCCTTCGCCTTCCGGTATCGGGAGACCCGCGTCCTTCTCCGTCTCCTCCTGAAAGCGTGGTCGGCCCACCCGGGAAGCACCGAATATTACCGGGGGGAGGACCTGGCCAAGGCGGATCTGGTCGTCACGCACGACCTGAGCTTCGATCCGCGCGAGCATCTGGCGTTTCTCCGGTCGTGCGTCGAATCGGCCTGTGCGCTGGGGCGCCGGCGCCCCCTGGCCGTGATGATGGAGGACCTTTCCAGGCACCCGGCCCGAATGGACCTCTCGCCCTTCGGCATCCGGGCCGAGACCCGTCTCCCCTATGGACACGCCGCTTTCGTCCTCCTGCCCGACGGCTCACGCACGGAGACCGAGGACGGCCCCCCTTTATACGAGGGCGGAGTTCTTTTGGAGCCGGACTTGGCCGCGTGGCGGATGCTGGCGGCGTCCCAGCGCACGGCGCTGTTCAACCTCGTCCTTTTCCGGGACCACGGATTCGACCGTCGCAACGTGGATCTTTCCGGCGGCCGCCGCGTCGAAGCGCCGCCCATCCTGGACTGGCATACGGGCTACGGCCACCGGGACATCGAAGGGAGGGACCTGCGGGGCCGCAGGGGTTTTCTGTCCGACCTCGCCGACTCCGGTCTGGCCGCCATCCAAATCCTACCCGCAGGACCGCTGCGGGATTGGCTCTGTGCTTCCCTGGCGGGCTTCCGGTCCACCCTCGCCGGGATCGCGTCCCGGAACGGCCCGGCCGCCGCCCGCGAGGCGGCCGGGGCGCCCCCCGACCATCCCTTCCTGCTGACCCCCGAGTCCCGCCGGCAGTTCCGGGCCGCGGCGGCGTCCGCCGAGGCCGTCGGCCGGACCCTGTCGGATGATGCCGCGGAGGCCGGCGCGGCGGCCCCGAAATTATCGCCGGTCCGTTTGGAGCGGGCCGGCTGCACGCCCGCCCCCGCCCCCTCCCGCGCCGGCCAAGAGGCCCGGCCGTGACGGCGGCCCCGCGGAGGAGCGGCGGCCGAAAGGACGGCGCGCCGACGGAGGTCTCAGCGCCCTTCGTCCGCGCTTTCATCCTTTTTCTGGCCCTCTCGGGGTACTGTTCCGTGTCCTTCGAGATTCTGTGGCTGCGGTCCCTCCACTTGATCCTCGGCTCCGACTCCCACGCGGTGGCGCTGGTCCTGGCCGCGTTCATGGCCGGCCTGGGAAGCGGGAGTTGGTGGTTCGGCCGGGTGGCGGACCGGGTCGCCCCCCTGGTCCTCTACCGGTGGCTGGAGTTCGGCATCGGGGCCTTCGCCCTTCTGTCCCCGATGCTGCTCCCGGCGGGCTCCGGACCTTATCAGACGGTTTTCAGGATGCTGGACGGATCCCCCACCCTCCTCTTCGGGGCTAAATTCTTCCTCGGATTCGTCATGCTTTTCATTCCCTCGTTCCTGATGGGGGGGACCCTGCCGGCCGCGGTGCGCCTGCTGGCCGACCGGTTCGACGCCCGGGGGGGGCGCATCGCCCTCGTTTATGGCGTCAACACCCTTGGGGCCTGCGCCGCCGCCCTCGTCGTTCCGTTCCTCCTCCTTCCCTCGATGGACCAGCCGACGATCCTGTACCTCACGGTCCTGGGCAACATTTCCGTTTTCATCGGCACCTTCTTCGTCAGGCCCCCCCCCCCCCCCCCCGCATCCTCCGCGCCGGCCGCGTTGACGCCGGCGCCCCACTCATTCAAGCTCCTTCCCGGCGCCCTGTTCATGACGGGGTTCATCTCCATCGCCCTGGAAACCGTTTGGAACCGCCTCTTCGCCCTCCATTTGACCAGCAGCATCTACACCTTCAGTTTGGTGCTCGCGGTCTACTTGGCCGCGGTCGGCACGGGATCCCTCCTCCTCGGTCATCCCCGGCTTCGACGGGCCGATCCGGGCCGCGTTTTCGCGGCGACTCTGCTCGGGATCACGGTTCTTATCCTGCTCCAGGCCCTGTTGTTCGACCGGGTGTCCCTGTTGCAACTCTGGCTGCTTGACCGGACCCCCCTCGGATTCGCCGGATACATCGGCATCGGATCCCTCCTGATCGTCCTGATGACGGCCCCGATCAACCTGCTGTTCGGCCTTTCCTTTCCCTCCGCTCTCGCCTTCCTGACGCGCGATCCGGCCTCCCTCGGGACTCGAACCGGCCTCCTGGCGGCCCTCAACACCCTGGGCACCACCGCCGCCTCACTGGTCGTCACCTTCGCCGGCTACCGGCTGCTGGGCAGCCGGGGGGTACTGCTGGCCCTCGCCGCCCTGACGCTCCTGACCTTCCTCCTCCTTCCCCGTGCTACGAAGCCCCTCTCATGGCGGTGGTGGGTCGCCGGATCTGCGGTTCTCCTCCTGGCGCTCCTCCCTCTCCGCTGGAATCTGACCAATTTCCATCTGCTCCTCGCCCAAAAGCCCGATTGGGCGCTGGAACTGCTCAGGGACGGGGAGTTGGACGCCTACCGCAACGGCCTCCGGATCCTCGCGTTCCAGGAGGACAGCGAGGCGGTCGTGTCGGTGTGCCAGCATCCCGACGGCCACCGGATCCTTTACATCAACGGCAAGCCCGACGCCAGCGATTACCCCGGGGACCGCCTGGCGCAATTCCTGTGCGGCCACCTGCCCTTCCTCTACCGGGGCCGGATGCCCGCGCCCGAGGTCTTCGTCCTCGGGTTGGGTTCGGGCTCCACCACCTATGCCGCCTCGCTCCACCAACCGGCCCGCCTGGAGACGGCCGAGATCTCGCAGGCGGTGGTGGAGTGCGCGCGAGCCCACTTCACCGGGCTCAACGGCGGCCTGACCGGAATGGGGTCCATCCGGGTCGAGGACGGCCGCCATTACCTGCAGAGCACGGACCGGCGTTTCGACGTCATCATCAGCGAGCCGTCCAATCCCTGGATAGCCGGCATCAGCAGCCTGTTCACCGAGGAGTTCTTCCGAACGGTCCGGTCCCGGCTTCGTCCCGGGGGCCTGTTCTGCCAATGGTTCTACTATTACCGGATGGATTACGAATATGTGCGCGGCCTGGTGTCCACCCTGCACCGGACCTTCCCTCACGTCAACGCCTTCAGCCTGAGCGGCGATCTGCTGCTCATCGCCTCCGAGCGCCCTTTGACCATGGACCTGGAGGCCCTGACCGCCCCCGACCCGGCGGTCCGGGACGCGCTGGCCCTCCTGGGCCTCACCCCTCCGGAATCGCTGTTGAACCATTTTCTGTGGAATGAGGAACAGATCGCCTCGCTCGGCACCACCCTGCCCCCGAACCGGGACGACCGCTCCTGGCTGGAATTCCAGGCCCCCCGGTACATCTTCCAGGACAGGACGGAGGTCAACCAGAATCGCTTCCGGGAGAGCGCCCCCGAATCTTCGCCCCCTCTGGGGCTGACGGGCCGTTCGAGCGCCCGGGCGTTTGAGTTTCCGGAGATGGGACTCGCCCTGCCCAGGGGATGGGGGTTGGCCCCGGCATCGTACCGGGCCGTGAGGAGGTTTTTCGGAAGAGGCACGCTTGTGACCAATGCGCTGTGGGAGGCCCGGTTGGAGGACGGCGGGGGCGGGCGCGCCGTGGCCACGGGCCTGATCCTCTCCGGCCCCTTGTCCCCCCAGGCCACTGAGATCTTCCTGCGTTCCCAGGTAGAGGGGTGGCCCAACGCCGTTCCGGTGACGGTCACCCTTCCTCGCCACGAATATACGGCTTTCGTGTCCGACGGCCCCCCCTTTCGCTGGACGGGGGCCTGGTATTGCGAACATTCAGGGCGCGCTTTCGCCCTCACCATCGACTCCCTGGACGCGGTTCCCGGACGGGAGGCCCTGCTCCGATTCCTTCAAGAGGTTCGCTGCCACCCCTGACGGGGCCCCGGCGCCGACCCGGGGTCCGGTGGCCGATCCGTCAGCGGGGGCGGACCGGACCGGCGGGTTGGCCCATCCCCTCGGACTGCGGGTCGGGATGGTCCGCAAGGTAGGCGGCGATGGCCGGGGCGTCCGGAGAATCGGGCGCCAGCCGAAGGTGTTCCCGGTAATGCCGTGAGGCCAGGGCCGGATCCTTCCGGTACTCGGCGTACAGGATGCCGAGGTTCTTGTGGACCGTCGCGCCGGCCGGATCCAGGGCGAGCGCTTTTTTAAGGATCGTCTCGGCCGGCCCGTCCCTGCCGTCCTGGAGGTAGAGGCCGCCCAGATTGGTCAGGCTGGAGGCGTCCTGCGGGTCCAGCCGCACCGATTCTTCCGTCCGCCGGATCGCCCCCTGCAAATCGCCCGCCTGGGCCAGGCGGACGCCATATTCCCTGAGAAGAAAGGGGGACGCCGGGTAATCCGAGACCAGGCGAGCCAGCAGAGCCAGCAGGCCGTCGCCTTTGCGGGTGACGAAAAACTCTTCCCGGGCCCGGTCCCATAGACTTCGGTCGCGGAGGATCTTGCCGATGGGGGCATGCACGAGGGGGCGGCCGGATGGGACCCGGCCCGCGATGTAGCCCAAACTCTGGAGGGCCCTCTTGTCCTCTTCCGGCAGGGACGGAGGCGTCTGCCCCGCCCCGGAAGGCCAGTCGCCCGGCCATACCCGGTCGGCAATGGATCGGAGCGACCGCAGGTTCTTCCGGTGGGCGCTTGCCCGCCCCAGGTCGCTGCGCATGTCCGGGTCCGAAACGAGGTCGTATAGTTCCGTGGAACCGTTCATGAGGCAGTAGTACCTGCCCTGGCGGATGCCCTTCAAGGGCGCCACGCCGAACATGACGGCGGGCTCTATGGTCACCGCCGCCAGCCAGCGGTCCTTCCGTTCCGGCCCGAACAGACTGGCCCCGTCCTCCCCTCGCCCCGGGGGCAGGCCGAACCAGGCCCGGAGGGTCGGCAGGAGGTCCACCAGCCCCCACGGCCTGGGGTGCAGGAGGGGCTTGGGGGGCTTCGGCCAAATAATCAGCGGAACGTGGAGCGTGGATCGGTAGAGACCCATGCCGTGCGTATCCTCGCCCCGGTCTCCCAGTCCCTCGCCGTGATCGCCGACCACGACGATCCTCCACGAGCGCCCGGTGTCCGCCTCGATGGCCGTCCGGAGGCGTCCCACCTGCCCGTCAACATAAGCCGCCTGGGCCGCGTACGGATCCCGCGGGTAGAGGGGGTCCAGGCCGGGGCGGGGTCGGTAGGGGAGGTGAAGATCGAAGTAATGGGTCCAGATGAACAGCGGTTCGGAGGCCCCCTGGGCCCGGAGATGGGCGAGCGCCGCCTCGGTGACGGCGGCCCCGTCCCTACCCGCCGACAGCCAGTCCCCGCGGCTGCGCGTGCCGAGACCCGAATCGTCGTAACGGTCGAAGCCCCGGTCCAGGCCGTAACGGCGCCTGAGCGTATCGCCGGCCACGAACGCGGCCGTCTTGAGTCCCCCGGCCCGGAGCGCCTCCGCCAGCGTCTCGGGGCCCTCCCCCAGGCGGTAGGAGGTGCAGTCGAGGACGCCGTGGCGGTTGACATTCAGCCCCGTGAACAGGGAGGCGTGGGCCGGAGTGGTCAGGGGGCAGGGGGTGACGGCCTCCCGCTCATACACCCCCTCCCGGGCCAGCCGGTCGAGCGCCGGCGTCCTGACCTTCCCCGATCCCGACGCCCCGAGATAATCCCACCGCCAGGTGTCGATGGTGATCAGCAGAAGCGAGGGCGGCGTCCCGCTCGGGGCGGTTGGAGTCGGGCCGGCCGCCCCGCAGAAAAGGGAGAGCCCCCCGGCCAGGAGCGCCGTCAGGGCGCGGCAGCGGCGCGGGTTCATCGGACGCCCTCCTGGCGGAGGATGTAGCCGCGGATCGTCGCCGCGTCCGCCGTGCCGGGCACCAGTTCGAGGTACCGCTTGAAGTGCAGGACGGCCTTTTCCGGAAGATCCAGGTGCTGGCTGAACAGGATGCCCAGGTTCCGGTGCACCACGGGATCGTCCGGCTCCAGCGTCAGGACCGATTCGAAGAGGGCCCTGGCCCGGTCCGTCCGGCCCGCCAGCAGTTCGATCCCGCCGAGATTCGCCATGCTCGTGGCGTCCCGGGGATTCAGGCGGATCGCGCTCTCGAACGCCCGGGCGGCCGCGGGCTGGTCGTTTTCCCGGAGGAGGAAGTCCCCGAATTCCTTGTGATACAGAGATGCGTTGGGATAGCGGGCGAGCAATCTCCCGTAGGCCCGGCGCATGGAGGCGGAGTCCCGGTCCCGAGCGAAGGCCGCGCGGGCGGCCTTGAAAGCCACCTGATCGTCGCACACCCGGCGGATGTCCGCTCTCTGCAGGTCCCCCAGGTCCGGAACGAAGCCGCCGAGATAGCCGAGGGACCTCAGGTTCTGGAGGTCGGCCGGACGCTCCTTCACCGTGGAGGAGGCCGCCGACTGGAGCCGGTCGGGTGGGAAGGCCGATCGGCAGGCCTCCCGAAGCTCCCTCAACGCCCCCCGGTGCGCCGGATCGCCGGCGAGATCCCGCCGCTGATCGGGATCCGCCGCCATATCGTAAAGTTCCTCCAACCCGTGCCGCATGTACATGAGGGCCCCCCTACGCATCCCCAGGCAGGGGTTGACGCCGTAATAGGTCGTGGGCTGGATCGTCAGGCTGGGGAGGAGCCGCCCCTCCCCTCCGGCTTCGAACAGATTGGCGCCATCCGACCGGTTCGGCCCCAATTCGAACCAATCCCGGATCGTCGGTTCCAGGTCCTCCAGCCGCCAGGGCCTGGCGTGGGCCAGCGGTTTGTCCGGCCGGGGATGGAGGATCAGGGGCACATGGAGAGTGGACCGATAGAGCGTCAGGCCGTGGGTGTCCTCGTGGTGGTCCAGCATCCCTTCTCCGTGATCCCCCACCACGATGTGGCGCCAGGACCGCCCTCGATCGGCCCGAAGGGCCGCCAGGACCCTGCCCACCTCGTCGTCCACGAAAGCCACCTGCGCGGCGTAGGGCTTCCCGGGGTACTGCGCGTCCCAGGCGGGCCTGGGGCGGTAGGGCAGGTGCAGATCGAAATAATGGATCCAGAGGAAGACCGGGACCTCGGCGGAGGCCGCGGCGAGGAAGGCCAGGGCCGCCTGCGTGGTGTCGGCGCCGTCCCGCTCGGGAGCCTCGCCATAGGGCCTCATCGCCCCGCCGAGAGGTCCCTGGTCGTAGACATCGAAGCCCCGGGACAGGCCGAAGCGGCGGTCCAGCGTCATGCTGGAGACGAAGGCCGCGGTGCGGTATCCTCGGGCCCGGAAGGCCTCGGCCAGGGTGGGGACCTCCGCGAGGCGGTAGCTGATCACCCCCATCAGCCCGTGGTTGAGCGGCAGCAGTCCCGTCATCATCGAGGCGTGGGACGGCGTGGTGAGGGGATAGGGCGTTTCCGCCTCCGGCTCGTACACGCCCCCGCGCGCCAGCAGGTCCAGATTCGGCGTCGCGACCCTCCCCTCGCCCGAAACGCCGATGTGGTCCCACCGCCAGGTGTCGATGGTGACCAACAGGAGGGAGGGCTTCTCCTGGCGCGGAGGCCGCTCGGGGACCGTCTGCCGGCTCGGCGGACCGCACGACGCCAGGGCCAGGGACAGGGCGGGGAACAGGAGCATCGCCCGCCATCGGGACCCGCGGGGGCCCTCCGGGCGTTTTCCCGGCGCCGGGACGGGGGTCGGGAGTCGGAGGGCGCTTCGGAATCCCATGCCTTGGCGCCTACGGGGCCTTCTTGAGATGGGGTTCATGGAGGAAGATATAGTTCCTCCACTTCGGCGTGTCCGCATCCTGCCCCCCATCGAGGTACTTCTTCAAATGCGCAACCGCCTTCTCGGGATTGACGAGATGGTCCGCGTACAACACGCCGAGTTCCTTGTGGATGCGCCAGTTCCCGGGCTCCCGTTCGAGGGCCGCCACGAGGAGTTGTTCCGCCCGCTCGGGTTTGCCCATGGCCAGATGGATCGCCCCGAGGTTCAAGAGGGTCGAGGTGTCCTGGGGATAGAGGCGGGCCGCGCGGTTCAGGACGGCGACGGCCTCCGTGTAGCGTCCGGCCCTTGCCAGCAGGGGGCCGTACCAATTGCTCAGGGCCAGCGAATCGGGATACCGCTCCAGCAGGCGGGCGTACAGGGCGATCAGGGCTTCATTGTTCCCCGTCATGAAGGCCTTCTCTCTCGCCCGGTCCCAATCGCTCTTGTCTTTCATGACTTCCCGGATGGGCGTCCGTTGGAGGGCCCTCCCCCGCGGCGCAGCGCCCGACAGGTAGCCCAGGCTCGCCAGGTTCTGGATCTCCTCCTCCGTGGGCCTGACGGCCGAGGGGAGGACCTCCGCCGGCCATCCCGGGGGCCAGGTCCGCTCGCATAGCGCGCGCATCCGGTTCAGCGCCCCCGCGTGCTGCGCGCTCCCGGAGAGGTCCCGCGTCTGGGCGGGATCCGCCAGGAGGTCGTAGAGCTCCTCGCCGCCCCCCTTCAAGTAGAGCAGGTTCCCCTGACGGACCCCCAGGGGGGGCTCCACGCCGAAGAGGAGCGAGGGCTCGGCGCTGGAGGCGAAGAGGGGCCGCGACCGCCGGCCCTCCCGGAAGAGACTCGCCCCGTCGATCCCGTCGGCCGCCGGCAGTCCGAACCACTCCCGGATCGTCGGGGCGAGATCCACCAGACCCCACGGCTTGGGGTGCCTCAGCGGCGCGTCCGGCCTGGGATGGAAGATCATCGGGACGTGCAGGGTGGCCCGGTACAATCCCGCGCCGTGGGTATCCTCCCCTTTCTCCCCCAGCCCCTCGCCGTGGTCCCCGGCCACCACGACGCGCCAGGACCGTTGCGCATCGGAGGCCAGGGCG
Source organism: Holophagales bacterium UBA2201 (assembly GCA_002327305.1). Lineage (GTDB taxonomy): Bacteria > Acidobacteriota > Thermoanaerobaculia > UBA2201 > UBA2201 > UBA2201. The sequence continues at coordinate 11,794 of DCUZ01000116.1, forward strand.
GCCAGCACCCTGCCGATCTCGGCGTCGACGAAGGCCACCTGGGCCGCGTACCCGTCGCGGGGATATTTCGCGTCGAAGTCCGGGCGGGGCCGGTAGGGCAGGTGCGGGTCGAAGTAGTGGACCCAGACGAAGGCCCTCCTGCCGGGAGCGAGGGCCCCCAGGTGATGGAGGACCGCCCGGGTCACCTCCTCCCCGTCCCGGCTCGGCGCCATCCAGTCTTTCGGGTTCCGGCGTGTCATCCCGGAATCGTCGTAAAGGCCGAAGCCGCGCCCAAGCCCGAAGCGGCTCTTGAGCGTCTCGCTGGAGACGAAGGCGGCCGTGTCGAACCCGGCCGCTCCGAAGGCCTCGGCCAGGGTGGGGATCCCGTCGCCCAGCCGGTACCGCGTGCAGTCCAGGACCAGGTGGCCGAGGGGGTTCAACCCCGTCAGGATGGAGGCGTGCGCGGGCGTGGTCAGGGGGCAGGGCGTCATCGCCTCACGCTCGTAGATCCCTCCGCGCGCGAGACGGTCGAGGTTGGGCGTCTCCACTTTTCCCGTCCCCGCCGCGCCGACGTAATCCCACCTCAAGGTGTCGATGGTGACCAGGAGGAGGGAGGGCGGCGGCTCCGGCGGGACCGTTCCGGGCGGGGAGGGCGACAGGGGGGCGGCCTGGGCGAACAGCACGGCCGCGCACAGGACCAGCGGGGCGGCGAGCAGTGAACGGGTCAGGGGGGACATGGGAAACCTCCGGATGGGATGGCGGGAATGTTTCGGGGGGCCCGTTGGGCGGATGGACGCATCGGCTCAGCGGCCCCCGGCCGCATTCGCCCGCTCCGCGTCCCGGATGAAGGCGCGGATCCTTTCGGCATCCGCGTCCCCCCCCGCTTCCAGGTATTTCTTGAAATGCAGGACCGCTATGTCGGTCCGGCCAAGGTGGTCGAGGTAGATGATGCCGAGGTTCTTCCGGGTGCCCGCCCGGTCCGGGTCGAGGGCGACCGACCTCTCCAGCGCGGCCTGCGCATCCCCGATCCGGCCCTCGCCGAGGTACATCGCGCCGAGGTTGCCCCAGACGGTGGCGTCCGCGGCATAGAGCCGGGCGGCCGCCTCCAACTGGGGGATGGCCTCCCCGGTCCGGCCCGTCTTCCCCAGATGGTTGCCCCAATCCTTGCGCAGGGCGAAGGAGTCGGGGTACCGGCCGACGAGGCGCGGCAGGAGATCCAGCAGCGCGCCGCTCCCCCCGGAGGCCTGGGCCGCCTCGTGCGCCAGCTCCCACTCGCCGTGGTCCCTCATCATCTGCCCGAGGGGGGCGCTCCGGACCCGGACCGCCGCGGGGGCGCCGCCGGCGAGGTAGCCGAGGCTCCGCAGTTTCCGGTCCTCCTCGGAGGAGGGCGGGCGGGCGGTGGGCAGGGCGGAGGCGTACCAGCCCCTCGGCCATTGGCGGTCGCAGAGGCCCCGGAGGACCCCAAGGGCGTCCGCGGCGGCCGCCTTCGCTGAGAGGTCCAGCGTCTGTCCCGGATCGGCCTCCAGATCGTACAGCTCCTCCGACCCGTGCCTGAGGTAGAAATGCGGTCCCCGCCGGACCCCCAGCGTCGGCTGCGCGCCGAAGAAGAGGGTGGGGAGAAGGGTGACGGCGTGGAGCACCCGCCCCTCCCCGCCCCCGGAGAACAAACTCTCCCCGTCGCCGCCGGGGCCGGCGGGGAGGCCGTACCAGGCCAGCAGGGTGGGCCTCAGGTCCACCAGCCCCCAGGGTTTGGAGAGGGCCGGCGGCCTCTCCGGCCTGGGGTGGAGGATCAGGGGGACATGGAGGGTCGAACGGTACAGGCCGATGCCGTGCGTGATCTCCCCCCGGTCGCCGAGCCCCTCCCCGTGGTCGCCCGCGACGACCACCCTCCACTTTCTGCCGTCCCCGCGGAGCGAGGCGAGGAGCGTCCCCACCTCCCCGTCGATGAACGCGACCTGGGCGGCGTAGGGGTCCTTCGGATAGCGCTCGTCGATCCCCGGCCGGGGGCGGTAGGGCAGGTGGGCATCGTAGTAGTGGACCCAGAGAAAAAGCCGGGAGCCGGCCGGTCGGGTCCGGTGAAAGGCCAGGGCGGCGGCGGTCGCCTCCGAACCGTCGCGGCTGGCGGCCCACCATTCGCCGCCCCCCCGGTCCCGGTGGGCCACTTCGTCGTACACCTCGAATCCCCTATGGAGGCCGAACCGCCGGTGGAGCGTTTCACTCGACAGGAAGGCGGCGGTGGCGAATCCGGCGGCGCGGAAGTCCTCGGCCAGGGTGGGGATGCTCTCCGCCAGGGTGTAGAGGGTGCAGTCCCAGATCCGGTGGCGCGACGGGTCCAGGCCGGTCAGGATGGTGGCGTGGGCCGGGGTGGTGAGCGGGCACGGGGTGACCGCCTCCTTCTCATAGATCCCCTCGCGCGCAAGGCGGTCCAGGTGCGGGGTCTCCACCCTGCCGGCGCCGGAGGCCCCGATGTAGTCCCACCGCCAGGTGTCGATCGTCACCAGCAGGAGGGAAGCGTCCCGTGGGTCGGCGCCCGCGGACGCCGTCCCGGGCCGGGGGGCCGGCCGTCCGCAGGACGGGCCGCCGGCCAGGACGAGGAGGAGAACGGGGGCGAGGAGCCCCCATCCCGCGGACGGGGGCCCGGACCGCTTGCTCTTCATGCCGGAGTATGGTACCACGCCCCCTTTCGGGCTGACAAGCCGGGGGCGCCCCCTAAAAAAAACCGGAGGCCCCGAAGGACCTCCGGCCGAATCGCGGTTGCGGATGAGGATCAGTTGCAGGCGGTCAGGTCGCCTGCACCCGTGCAGGTGGCGAGGCCGCGCGGCCGCTCCCCGCCGGTGGCGAGGCCGTAGGAGCCCTCGGCGCTGGCGTTGAAGGGCACCACCAGGAAATAGGCGTTGCCGGCCGGCATGCCGACGATCTCCTGGGTGTCGCCGCCCGCATCGTCGCAGTCGATCTGGGTGTGGTCGTACCAGGTCCCCAGGGTCCCGCGGTAGATGCCGTAGTTGGTGACGGTGCAACTGCCGCCCGGGGGGCCCCAATCGATCAGGAGGCTTGCGCCCGACTTGGAGACGCGGAGGGAATTGGTGTTGAAGACGCTGCCGGGGATGGGGCTGGCGCCGCCGATGGTCACGGCGGTGGCCGCCGAGGGGTTGGTGCAGGCGCCGATCTTGTAGTCGACCGTGTAGTTCCCCGACTGGGTGGCGTTGTAGGTGGCGGAGGTGGCCCCTCCGATGGGGGAGGCGTTGCGGTACCACTGATAGCCGGAGAACCCCGCCTGCGTGCTCAACAGCACCGAGGTGGTGTGGGTGCAGCTCCCCGGGCTGCAGGTGATGGTCGGGGTCCCGGTGCCGGCGGCGTCGGCGCCGCTCATGGAGGCGGAATCGGTGAGCCCCGACGGGTTGACCGCCCGGATCACGTAACTGTGGCTGGCCGTGTCGCCCGGGGCGTGGACGCTCCCCGAGGTGTAGCCCGTCACCACGTTGCCGCCGTCCCTCCGCAGGTTGGTGCTGGCCGTGCCGAGCCCCTTGTCGAAGTAGACCTTGACGCCGTCCATGACGCACGGGTTGACGTCCCGCACCTCCGTGATGACGGGGGCTTCGGGCCCCAGGCAGACGCCGGTGCACGAGGTGGCCTCGTTCACCCATCGCGTCAGATCCATCCAGAAGGGGTCGATGTTCCAGCTGGAATTGGTGTAGGCGGAGTAGGTGCATCTGAAGCGGACCTGGAAGTTGGGGTTGTTGAGGCAGGCGTTGGCCGCGGCGACGCCATAGCCGGTCCCGGTGGAGTTGTAGATCTGCCAGTAGAGGCTGAAGTGGCCGTAAGTGACCCAATAAGGGCTCACCTGCCCCCCGCCCGGCAGCCCGGTGCCGCCGGAGATGAAGTTGCGCCAGCCGTTGCCGTCGTTGTTGTCCCACTCGAAGAATAACAAAGCGGTGGAGGGGGCGGCATAGTCCATGAGCCAGTACACCGAGATGTCGGTGGTGACGCCGGCGGTGCTGAAGGTGTGCGCCATGCTCTGCGGGCTGGAACTGCTCTTGCCCGTGAGGCGGGCCGCGTAGCCGTTGCCGTCAATGTCGGACATGGCCGCCCGGACGACGCCGCTGGTGGTGGTCCACCGGTTGCTGAAGCCGTAGCGGCCCGTGGTGCCGTCGGACGCCGGCGCCGTGCCGAAGTAATCAGCGATGCTGTAGCCCCAGGGGTCGCCGTTGTCCACCAGCGTCGGCGTGCCCGAGCGGGACTGATAATAGGGGGCCGTGGGGATGTTGAGGGTCGTGGTGTAGGGGTTGGTGGCGTTGACGGTGACGACCCACGGCAACTCGGTCCCGGCCGCCAGACCGGTGGGGATGGCGACCCGGAAGCCGTTGTCCGCCGCGGCGTAGACGTATCCGGAGCCGTAGGGGATGTCGCCGTAGGTGGCGGTGTTGTTGCAGATGGTCACCCCGGGGGGACAGGAGGGGCAGGAGAGGGTGGCGGTGACGCCATAGGCGGTTTCGTTGCCCACGTTCGCCAGGTAGACGAAGAGGGTGCCCGTTTCGCCGGCGTCGGGATAGCCGGAGCTGTTGCACTGCGTATCATAGAGGAAGTAGCCGTAGCCGGGGCCCTGGTAGTTGCTGGCCAGGACGATGTCGGGCGCCCCGGAACAGGTGTTCGAATCGGCCACCCGGTTGAGCGGCGCGAAGTTCACGTCGTCGATGTGGAGGTCGTTGCCGTACTGGGTGGTGGCCAGCAGGCCGACCCGCACCGCGGCCTGGTTCCCCGCCACCGCCGAGCCGTCCACCGAGTGGAGCTGCCAGGTGCGGTTGGCGCCGCCCCCCAGGTCCGTCCGGATGAAGGCCGGGCCGAAACTCGACCAGTTCGCGTTGTTGGAGCAGTTGGCGCCGGCCGTGCAGGCCTGCAGTTGGATGGAGTCCAGGTAGCTCGAGTACTGGGTGTCGTGGAACATCCAGAACTGGACGGCCACCTGGGAATCGGAGGAGGTGTTGGTATCGGCGCTCCGCTGCAGGCGGACCGCGTCGCCGTTGGTGGGGACGCTATAGCAGTTGGCGTATGCCAGCCCCGCCCCGCTGTGGGTTCCGAAGCCGGCGGGATGGACGGTGTTGGTGGCCCGGACCCAGTTGAGGGCCGTGCCGACGACGTCGAGCTGGGTCCAGTTGGTGGGCGGGAAGGTGGAGCCGTCGTAGCTCTCCGGGAACCCGGTGTAGGGGGTCCCGAGCTGGTCGTTGGCGTTGGCGATCTTGGTGAACTTGGCGCCCGTGGCGCAGGTGCTGGTCCAGGAATCGTCCACCGCGCGGATGTTATAGACCTCGAAGTTGACCGTCCGGATGTTGGTGCCCCCGGTGTTCCGGACCTGGAAGGGCATCCCCTGGGGGTAGGCGGTCTCCCCCACGTCGAGGGCGGCCCATTCGGCCCTCCCCTTGACGATGACGATGTTGGCGTCGGGGAAGGCCGGGTCCACGCGCAGGTCGGCGGTGAAGCCCGTGGGAAGGGCGAAACTCTCGTTGTTCGTGAAGGCGACGAAGATGTTGATCGTCTCCCCCCGGTCCATGTAGGCGTCGTTGTCGCAGCCGCCCTTGAGGTCGTCCACCGCGGTCACGCAGACGCTCGCGTCGCAGCCGACGACGGCCCTGGAGGATTCGTGGGGGGCGGCGTCGCTTCCGGTGAAGGTGAGCCACACCTGGTCCCCGTCGGCCGCGCCGAGCTGGGCGATGGTGACGGGGGCGACGGTGTAGTTGGTGGGGCCGCCGCTGATGGCGGCCGGGTAGGGGCCGCCGGTGGTGGAGTAGTACACCGCGTTGGTGGGCGCCCCGCCGGTGTCGATGATGGAGCCGCTCACCGTGGAGAAGCAGGAATAATTCAAACTGTTCAGGTATCCCGTGGGCCCCGGGGTGCAGGCGGAGAACTTGTAGGGGCGGATCCAGGAGGCATCGTCCAGGGTGTCGTTGCGGGCGTACTGGGTGTTGGACCAGAGGGTGCAGCCGTCCTCCGGGTCGGGGGCGAAGCCGCTGTAGTCGCCCCAGCGGTAGACGCCGCCCTGGCTGACCCCGGAGTTGTACTGCACCTCGCCGTCCTTGGCGGTGAGGACCGAGCCCCAGACCCCGCCCTCGCTCCCGGCCACGGCGCCGCTGACGCGGATGGAGTTGGTCTGGGAGGCCTTGGAGAAGGCGAGGCCGAAGTCATAGTTCTTGTCGCTGGCGACGGAGGGCATCCAGAGGTAGTTGCCCGTTTCGCTCACCGTGCCGTTGCTGTGGGTCGTCGGGGTGCCGCCGCTGACGTTGATCTTGGCCCACTGGATGGCGGAGCCTCCCCCCCCCGTGGCGCTGCGCGTGGTGTAGAGGAAGTCGCCGCGCTGTTCGGTGTCCTGCCACTGGCGGAAGAAGCAGTCGATCGGCGTGCTCGTGATGTAGGTGCCGTTCGGATTGGAGCAGTCGCTGACGGCCAGAATCGCGCTCCCGTAGGCCGCGGGATTGTTGGAGGTGGAGGGGAGGGGCCACCGGTAGAGCTGCAGGGCCGCGCTGGTCCAGTTGGTGAGGGCCAGGTGCGTCCCGGTGTAGGTGGGCGTCTGTCCCTGCTTGCACCCCACCAAAGTGGCCGGCCAGGGGGTCCGGAGGGGGCTGGCGAAGGAATACTCGCGGACGGTCGGGGCGGTGCCGTTGTAAAGATTGGACTTGCTCAGGGCCGCCGCCGCCCCGTATCCGGTGCCGAACCAGTTGTGCCCGATGATGAGGGCGTCCGAACTGACGCCGATCTTGGGGTAGTCCGCGATGCCGGTGCCGGCGGGGTCCCACTCGTACTTCCAGAAGTTGGCGGTGGAGGTGGGGTTGGTGCCGCTCTTGGAGACCGCGATGCAGATGCGCGAGTCGGTGGCGCCGGAGTTGACCCAGAGGGCGACGAGGATGTACCGGGGATCGGTCGGGTCCGGGCACGAGCCGCCGTTGAATTCATCGTAGAAGACCTGCGGGTCGCAGACGTTGCCGGACCCGCAGTTGGTCAGCCCGGAAAACAGGGTGGTCATGTTGAAGGAGGCCGCCTGGGTTCCCGTCCCCTTGTTGTAGACCGCGAAATAGGAGTTGTAGCCGCCGATGACATAGTCCTTGCCCACGGTGAGCGAGACGTCGGGCGGTCCGCCGTTGGGGGAGGAGGCGGGGTAGCTCCGCCAGCCGGCCGCGAAGGGGCCGAGGGCCCGCGTGGCGGCCCCGTCAATGAACTCGGAGATGGGGAGCAGGGAGGAAAGGGGGGTCGAGGGGGAGGCAAGGTCCACATCGGGGCCGACATCGTCCCCGCGGAAGCCGGCCGGTAAATCCAATCCCATCTCCCGGAGGGCGTCCTTGGCCTGCTGGATCCATTCCGGCCACGGCTCGGTCCGCCGCATGTTGAGGGGGATGGAGGGGTCCAGTTCAGAAACGTCCGGGCCGCCGTCCGGGGCGACCTCGACGGTGTCGTAGAAGGTCATTCCCTCGCCGGGCGCCGGGCGCTCCGGATCGAACACCGCCTCGGGCCGGAACTCCGGCATGCCGGGCTCGGAGGGAACGGTGGGTTTGGGCTTCTCGGGCCGGGCATGAGGTTTCACGCCCAGTTTTCTTTCATCCTGGATCGCCGCGGGGGCCACGGCCGGCGCCTCCAGGGGCGCCTGCGAGGCGGCAACCCGCGACGCGGAGGAGACGGCCTTCTGCAACGGGCCCGCCGTCGGGACATCCGACGGCGTGCTCCGCGTGGTGGAGCAGGCCGCGGTGGCCAACACGAGCGCGAACAGGATGAATAGCGCGCTGACTGATTTCCGATGGACTTTCATGCAACCCTCCTTACGAAGTTCTGTACCGATGGGAATACACCGGTAGTTTAGAAGAAAAATTCGGCGATGTCAAGCGACATAGTACCATTCATAGAAAAGCGATGCAAACGGCGTGCCAGTAATATCCAGTCCGCCAAGACATTTATTGTCAGTCCTTAGCAATATTGGCCCCGAAAATGGACACGGAGGCCCTGGTTCATTTCGTTACGCTTTGGGAAACGCGGCGCCCTATTCGAGGGGTTTGAGGGGCTCGAAGCGGGCGGTGAAGTGCCTCAACCGTTCGGGGGCCCAGGCCAACCGATAGCCGGGGAGGCGGGAGCGGTTCCGTACCACCTCCCCCGCCGCCTCGGCCGCGTAGGCCAGGTGGTCGTTGGTGTACACCCGCCTCGGCACCGCCAGCCGGACCAGTTCCATGGGGGGGTACTTCACCTTGCCCGTCTTCGGGTCGGTGGAGGCGAACATGACCGAGCCGATCTCCACCCCCCGCACCCCCCCTTCGAGGTAGAGGGCCACGGCCAGCGCCTGGGCCGGGAGTTGCTCCTGCTTGACGCCGGGGAGCATCCGCAGGGCGTCCAGATAGACGGCGTGCCCCCCCGTGGGCTCCAGGATGGCGGCCCCCTGCTCCTTGAGCCGCTCGCCGAAGAGGGCGACCTGCTCGATGCGGAACCGCAGGTATTCCTCCTCCTGCGCCTCCTTCAGCCCCACGGCCACGGCCTCCAGGTCGCGCCCGGAGAGGCCGCCGTAGGTGAGGAACCCTTCCTTTAATATAAGGGTGTTCTTGACCGAATCATAGACCTCCGGGCTGTTGAGCCCGATGAACCCCCCGATGTTGGCCAGGCCGTCCTTCTTGGCCGAGAAGGTGCACCCGTCGGCGTAGGAGAACATCTCGCGCCCGATCCTGGCCACCGCCACGTCACCGTACCCCTCCTCCCTCAACTTGATGAAATAGGCGTTCTCCGCGTACCGGCAGGCGTCCAGGAAGAGGGGCAGGCCGTGCTTGCGGCAGATCGCCGAGACCTGGAAGATGTTGTCCATGGCCACCGGCTGGCCGCCGCCGGTGTTGTTGGTCACAGTGATCATGCCAAACGGAATCTGGTCGGCCTGGTCCTTGAGCAGCGCCTCGACCCGCGCCAGATCAATATTGCCCTTGAACGGATGGAGCGTGGCGGGCTGCAGGCCCTCGGGGATCACCAGGTCCAGCGCTTGCACGCCCAGGTATTCAAGGTTGGCGCGGGTGGTGTCAAAGTGGCAGTTGTTGGGCACAACATCCCCCTTTTTGCACACCGCCGTGAACAGCACTTTTTCGGCGGCTCGGCCCTGGTGTGTCGGCACAAAAAACGCCATGTCGGTGATGTCCTGAATGACTTTTTCAAGCCGGTAAAAGCTGCGCGCGCCGGCATAACTCTCATCGCCTTCCATGATGGCGCCCCACTGTTTTGAGGACATGGCGCCGGTGCCGGAGTCGGTCAGCCAGTCGATCAGCACGTCTTCTGCGTGTAACTTGAACACGTTGAGCTTGGCGGCTTCGAGCAGCGCCTCACGCTCGGCGCGCGTGGTCATGCGGATGGGTTCGACACTTTTGATGCGAAACGGCTCGATCAAGGTTTTGGGCATGGGGTGTTTCCTTGCAGGATTTCAAAAGAAACTGAAGGTAGCACTGCCAACGGAATCGTGGTGTCGGTTATTTCCAACAGGGGCATCCGTTACCAGCCGAGCACATTCTGTGCTTTGAGGATGCCGTAGCCCGGATGAAGCGCAGCGCAATCCGGGGGATTCCCAAAGCCGACCCGCGTTTGCGTTCAACGCGCAAGTCCAAAAAGCCACCCGGATTGGCATCCGGGCTACAGGCTGCCGGCAAAATAAAATTGTCTATCCGTCACGCAGAGCACGCCCGGAAGCGGCTGACTGAAGCGCTGCAGAACCATTGATCTCGATTTTAAAAAATCATGACAAAAGACATTACAGAGTCAGACTGGAAACTTTTTCGAAAGCTGCACCCAATAGCGGTAGAACGCTTCTGCCAGCAAATACTCAACGAACTTGAAGCGGTCAGCGCCGATGATTCAAAAAGTTGTCATCAGCGCTACCTCGACATTTTCAAACTCGTCGCGCGCAGGGACAAAGAGCTTGCAACTGCATTTGACGACCTGCGCCGTTCAACCGCGTTGATGCAGATTATTGCGGTCTACGGTCGAGGCCTATTGACCGATGATGAGTTGAACGGCTTTAGCCCAGCGCTTGTCCATGTTGTTAGAGCGTTGACCCACGCGCGTCACCCCTGATGGACCTATCGCCACCCACGGTAAGGTAGCCCACGCGCCCGCCGGCCCACAGTGCACAGTCATCAACAAGATGACGCGCGCTTCCGAAGGGTCGTGCCGCCCCTATTCCACCCGCGTGATCGACACCGGCTTGAAACCCAGGTCGGCCACCTTGCCCTTGCGCGCCCGGGCCGCGCGCGCGTTGTTGAGGCTGCGGATTTCCAGCGTCTCTTCGCGCGCCTTGCCACCGCGGCCAATGCCTTCGATGCGCACGCTGCGGGTGTAGGCGGCGGCGCCGGCCAGCGTGTCTTTGGCCTCCAGGTCCAGCAGCATCAGGCCACGGCCGCCGTTGCTCATCGCCTTGAGTTCACTGATCTCGAAGGTCAGAATGCGCCCACCCGTGGACGCGCAAGCCACATGGGTGGCGGGCGCTACCGCGGTGGCGGCATTGGCCACCAGCGAAGGTGGGCACAGGGTTTCGCCCTCGTTCACGGTGACAAAGGCCTTGCCCGCCTTTTGGCGCGAGACCATGTTGGCCACCGTGGCGGTAAAGCCATAAGCGCCTGTGCTGCTCAGCAACAGCGTAGCCTCCATCGGTCCGGCAAAGTAAGCCAGCAACTGGGTACCCGCCTCCAGCTCGATCAGACTGGTGATGGGCTGGCCGTCGCCCCTGCCGCCGGGCAGCAGCGCCACCGCCACCGAATACACCCGGCCGTTGGAACCGAAGGCCAGCAAGGTGTCGACGCTGCGGCACTCGAAGGTGCCATACAACGCATCACCCGCCTTGAACGCGTACTCGGGTGCGGCGGAGCCGCTGAGGCGGTCGCGCGCCCAGCCCTTTTGTGTGCGCACCCAGCCTTTTTGGCTCACCACCACGGTCACGGGTTCGTCCACCACCTTGACTTCGAGCACCACTTTTTTCTCGGCCTGGATCAGGGTGCGACGGGCGTCGGCAAAGGTCTTGGCGTCGGCCTCGATTTCCTTCACCATCAGGCGGCGCAGCGCGGCCGGGCTGCCCAGAATTTCTTCGAGCTTGTTTTGTTCCTCTCGCAAACCGGCCAGTTCCTGCTCGATCTTGATGGCCTCCAGCCGGGCCAATTGGCGTAAGCGGATTTCAAGAATGTCCTCGGCCTGCCGTTCCGACAAGTTGAAGCGTGCGATCAAGGCCGCCTTGGGTTCGTCGGCCTGGCGGATGATGGCGATCACCTCGTCGATGTTGAGCAGCAC